>NZ_CP114905.1:3820000-4162500 GCF_027497195.1 Streptomyces sp. WMMC500 | reverse complement strand
ATAGGCGAAGGGCATGCGAAAGGCCCGGCGTAGAGGGTAAGACCCCCGTAGCTGAAATCGTGGCGGCTTGCTTGTTTGTTTCCCAAGTAGCACGGGGCCCGAGAAATCCCGTGTGAATCTGGCGGGACCACCCGCTAAGCCTAAATATTCCCTGGTGACCGATAGCGGATAGTACCGTGAGGGAATGGTGAAAAGTACCGCGGGAGCGGAGTGAAAGAGTACCTGAAACCGTGTGCCTACAAGCCGTGGGAGCGTCGCATGCAGCCTTCGGGCTGTGTGTCGTGACTGCGTGCCTTTTGAAGAATGAGCCTGCGAGTTAGCGGTGTGTAGCGAGGTTAACCCGTGTGGGGTAGCCGTAGCGAAAGCGAGTCCTAGCTGGGCGACTCGAGTTGCACGCTCTAGACCCGAAGCGGGGTGATCTAGCCATGGGCAGGGTGAAGCGGCTGTAAGAGGTCGTGGAGGCCCGAACCCACCAGGGTTGAAAACCTGGGGGATGACCTGTGGTTAGGGGTGAAAGGCCAATCAAACTCCGTGATAGCTGGTTCTCCCCGAAATGCATTTAGGTGCAGCGTCGTGTGTTGCTTGCCGGAGGTAGAGCTACTGGATAGGCGATGGGCCTTACCGGGTTACTGACCTTAGCCAAACTCCGAATGCCGGTAAGTTGAGCGCGGCAGTGAGACTGCGGGGGATAAGCTCCGTGGTCGAGAGGGAAACAGCCCAGAGCATCGACTAAGGCCCCTAAGCGTATGCTAAGTGGGAAAGGATGTGGAGTCGCAGAGACAACCAGGAGGTTGGCTTAGAAGCAGCCATCCTTGAAAGAGTGCGTAATAGCTCACTGGTCAAGTGATTCCGCGCCGACAATGTAGCGGGGCTCAAGCGTACCGCCGAAGTCGTGTCAGCAGCACAGATAGCCTTAACGGGTGTGTTGTTGGGTAGGGGAGCGTCGTGTGCCGGGTGAAGCATCCCCGTAAGGGAGGTGTGGACGGTTCGCGAGTGAGAATGCAGGCATGAGTAGCGATACACACGTGGGAAACGTGTGCGCCGATTGACTAAGGGTTCCTGGGTCAAGTTGATCTGCCCAGGGTAAGTCGGGGCCTAAGGCGAGGCCGACAGGCGTAGTCGATGGATAACCGGTTGATATTCCGGTACCCGCTGTGAGGCGCCAAACATCGAATCAGGTGATGCTAAGCCCGTGAAGCCCCCTTGTTGATCCTTCGGGTGATACGGGGTGTGGTGGAGCCGGTGATCCGAGCTTGTAGTAGGTGAGTGATGGGGTGACGCAGGAAGGTAGTCCAGCCCGGGCGGTGGTTGTCCCGGGGTAAGGGTGTGGCCCGTTGTGCAGGTAAATCCGTGCAACATGAGGGTGAGACCTGATGCCGAGCCGATTGTGGTGAAGTGGATGATCCTATGCTGTCGAGAAAAGCCTCTAGCGATGTTTCATGGCGGCCCGTACCCTAAACCGACTCAGGTGGTCAGGTAGAGTATACCGAGGCGTTCGGGTGAACTATGGTTAAGGAACTCGGCAAAATGCCCCCGTAACTTCGGGAGAAGGGGGGCCGCTTCCGGTGATGGCCTTTACGGCTGGAGCTGGGGGTGGCCGCAGAGACCAGCGAGAAGCGACTGTTTACTAAAAACACAGGTCCGTGCGAAGCTGTAAGGCGATGTATACGGACTGACGCCTGCCCGGTGCTGGAACGTTAAGGGGACCGGTTAGTCACCTTCGGGTGGCGAAGCTGAGAACTTAAGCGCCAGTAAACGGCGGTGGTAACTATAACCATCCTAAGGTAGCGAAATTCCTTGTCGGGTAAGTTCCGACCTGCACGAATGGCGTAACGACTTCTCGACTGTCTCAACCATAGGCCCGGTGAAATTGCATTACGAGTAAAGATGCTCGTTTCGCGCAGCAGGACGGAAAGACCCCGGGACCTTTACTACAGCTTGATATTGGTGTTCGGTTCGGCTTGTGTAGGATAGGTGGGAGACTGTGAAGCGGCCACGCCAGTGGTTGTGGAGTCGTCGTTGAAATACCACTCTGGTCGTGTTGGATGTCTAACCTGGGTCCGTGATCCGGATCGGGGACAGTGTCTGGTGGGTAGTTTAACTGGGGCGGTTGCCTCCTAAAGGGTAACGGAGGCGCCCAAAGGTTCCCTCAGCCTGGTTGGTCATCAGGTGGTGAGTGTAAGTGCACAAGGGAGCTTGACTGCGAGACTGACGGGTCGAGCAGGTGCGAAAGCAGGGACTAGTGATCCGGCGGTGGCTTGTGGGAGCGCCGTCGCTCAACGGATAAAAGGTACCCCGGGGATAACAGGCTGATCTTCCCCAAGAGTCCATATCGACGGGATGGTTTGGCACCTCGATGTCGGCTCGTCGCATCCTGGGGCTGGAGTCGGTCCCAAGGGTTGGGCTGTTCGCCCATTAAAGCGGCACGCGAGCTGGGTTTAGAACGTCGTGAGACAGTTCGGTCCCTATCCGCTGCGCGCGTAGGAGTCTTGAGAAGGGCTGTCCCTAGTACGAGAGGACCGGGACGGACGGACCTCTGGTGTGCCAGTTGTTCTGCCAAGGGCATGGCTGGTTGGCTACGTTCGGGAGGGATAACCGCTGAAAGCATCTAAGCGGGAAGCCTGCTTCGAGATGAGGACTCCCACCCCCTTGAGGGGTTAAGGCCCCCTGTAGACGACGGGGTTGATAGGCCGGATCTGGAAGCCCTGTGAGGGGTGGAGGTGACCGGTACTAATAGGCCGAGGGCTTGTCCATAGCTGCTTGCGTCCACTGTGTAGGTTCTGAGACAACAACCCCCACCCCTGGTGGTGGTTGCATTGTTTCATTGTGTTTCGGTGGTCATAGCGTTGGGGAAACGCCCGGTCTCATTCCGAACCCGGAAGCTAAGCCCGACCGCGCCGATGGTACTGCATGGGGGACCGTGTGGGAGAGTAGGTCACCGCCGAACAACTTTTATGGGTCAACCCCCGGACAGCGTCCGGGGGTTGACCCATTTCCAGACCCCTCACACCCCCAGCGAGAGTCCGGGCCACCGGCTGCGCGCCTGCTCCGGCGAGCGCATCGTGGCCATGGTCGGCAGTCCCTCGCGGTCGCCTTCGGTGAGGAGGGCGGGGAGCTGGGCGAGGGGGGCGACTGCGGCGACGTCGTCGAGGACGAGGGTGAGTGGTGGGTCGAGCCGGCCGGTGGATGACCCTGCGGCCATGCGGCGGCCGTGCTCGACCACGTCTGCGGCGAGGGCGGTGAGCAGTGGCATCGCGCCCGGGCGGGACCGGGGGCCCTCGATGGCTTCACCCACCAGATAGAGCGTTCCCCCTTCGTCGATGAATGACTCCAGAACGAGCGAATCTGCTCGCGTGGGTTTTGAAGAGTTGCGGATGTGGATCGAGGACATGCCCTCCAGCGCCGTCGCCACCAACTCCGCCGCCTCGTCCCGCCGTTCGGGATGGCCGGTCAGGGCCGACTCCAGCTCGCCGGCCGCGCCGGAGGCCGCTTCGGGAGTCGAGCGGAGTATCCCCACCGGTTCGTGGGCGCCTGTGCCCTGGGCCCAGCGGTGGACCTGGGCGAAGGGGCGGGCCGCCACGGCGGCGGCGTGGAGCCAGCACGCGAGCATCGTCTCCGCCGTGTCCGCCACGGTCGTGTCCGTACGGTGCTGGGGGCGTACCGGGCGCAGGAGGGCCGCTGCGCGGGCGGCGGCCGTGGGGCGGTCCTGGCAGCCGGTGGCGGGGGACCAGCGGAGGCGGTCCGGGGTGTCGCAGAGCTGGCCCGGGTCGTAGACGAGGACGGGGCCGAGCTTGGCGCGGGCGTCCTTGGTGTCCGACCACAGAGAGGCGTCGGAGGTGACGACCAGCGCCGGGCCTTCCGCGCCCAGCAGCTTCTCCCGGGTGAGCGTCACGGCCGTCGGGCTGCCCTTGCGGAACACCAGCGGGCCCGCGTGCGCCGGCGGCGTCCCCGCCGGGGCCGGCGGCTGCTGCGGGACCCCCGGGAGGGGGCGCGTGGGCTGCTGACGTGGTTCCCGCGTTCCGCGGACGGGCGGCCCGGGCTGCGGGGTGGGTGCCGGGGGCCGGGTCTGCTCGTCCCCCTCGTGCCGCGCGTACCGCTCGCTCTCCTCGTACCGGTCCTCCAGGCCGCCCGCCAGCGCCTCGTCTCCCGCCGCGGCCTTGCGTGCCGCCGTCCGGCGGGCCCGCCAGCTCGCCGCCGTCGTCATGCCCACCAGCGTGAACGTGCCGAGCACCATCAACTGACTGATGAACACGCCCCAGAACAGCCCCCACCCCGACAGGGACTTCGGCGGCGTGTTCGGCCAGGCGGCCGGCAGATCGTGCGGTTCCGAGACCAGCTCGCGCATCGCCAGCGGCGTCCGCGTGAACGTGACGCCGTCCGGCCACGCCCCGTGGGCCAGCAGCCCGGACAGGCCCGTCGCCGTCCACACCAGAATCGTCACGCCGAGCAGGAACGCCAGTACGCCGAGGAGCAGGGCGTCGGGGATGCCCCGCTCGGGACCTCCCTGCTCGCGTCCGCCCCGGTTTCGTCCACCGTGACCCTGCGCCATTTCAGGCCACCGTCGATTCCTTCTCCATCACCACCGGACCGGCGTCGTCCGCCGCCTCCAGGGCCGGTACCGGGGCGGACTCCGTCATGGCCCGGTCGGTGAAGACCAGCGGGCGTTCGGCCTCGGTCACCAGGTGCTTGACGACCTGGACGTTGCCGTTGACGTCCCAGACGGCGATGCCGGGCGTCAGCGTCGGGATGATCTCGACGGCCCAGCGGGGCAGCCCGAGGACCTTGCCCGTCGCGCGCGCCTCGTCCGCCTTCTGGGCGTAGATCGTGCGAGTCGAGGCCATCTTGAGAATCGCCGCCGCCTCTCGTGCCGCTGCTCCGTCCACGACGTCCGACAGGTGGTGGACGACGGCGACGAAGGACAGGCCCAGGCGGCGGCCGAACTTCAGCAGCCGCTGGAAGAGCTGGGCGACGAAGGGGGAGTTGATGATGTGCCACGCCTCTTCCACCAGGAAGATGCGCTTCTTGCGGTCGGGGCGGATCCAGGTGTGCTCCAGCCACACGCCGACGATCGCCATGAGGATCGGCATGGCGATCGAGTTCCGGTCGATGTGGGACAGGTCGAAGATGATGAGCGGCGAGTCGAGGTCGATGCCGACCGTCGTCGGGCCGTCGAACATGCCGCGCAGGTCGCCGTCGACGAGGCGGTCGAGGACGAGGGCGACGTCCAGGCCCCAGTTGCGGACGTCCTCGACGTCGACGTTCATGGCCTCGGCGGCGGTCGGGGCGGGGTGGCGGAGCTGCTCGACGATGTCGGTGAGCACCGGCTGGCGGTCGGTCACGGTCTCGTTGACGTACGCGTGGGCGACCTTGAGGGCGAAGCCGGAGCGCTCGTCGAGGCCGCTGCCGGTGGCGACCTCGATGATCGTACGGAGCAGGGCGAGCTGGCCGGTGGATGTGATCGCCGGGTCCAGTGGGTTGAGGCGGATGCCGCTGTCGAGGGCGGCGAGGGGATCGAGGCGGATCGGGGTGATGCCCAGTTCCTGCGCGATGAGCGCCCACTCGCCGACGCCGTCCTCACCCTGCGCGTCGAGCACGACGACCTGGCGGTCGCGGAAGCGCAGTTGGCGCAGCACGTAGGTCTTCTCCAGCGCCGACTTGCCGTTGCCGGACTCGCCGAGCACCAGCCAGTGCGGCGCGGGGAGCTGCTGGCCGTAGAGCTGGAAGGGGTCGTAGATGTAGCCCTTGCCGCTGTAGACCTCGCGGCCGATGATGACGCCGGAGTCGCCCAGGCCGGGCGCGGCGGTGGGGAGATAGACGGCCTGCGCCTGCGCGCTGGAGGTGCGCACGGGCAGCCGCTGGGTCTCCGTCTTGCCGAAGACGAAGCCCGCGAAGGCGCGCGTCGCCAGATCGAGAAGGTCGGCCATGGGGGGTCACCTGATCCCGGTCGCGAAGGGCAGGGTGTTCACGAACGCGCGGTGGTGCGGTGTGCCCTTCCGGGCGGGGACCGGAGCGTGGGGGGACGGACCGCGGCGCATGGCGCGTGCCGTCTCGTGGGGGAGCATCAGCCGCTCAGCCATGGGTCACCTGATCCCGGTCGCGAAAGGCAGGGTGTTCACGAACGCGCGGTGGTGCTCTCTGTCGCACCATTCCAGTTTCAGGTAGGACTTGCCCGCCGAGGCGCGGATCGTGCGCTTGTCGCGGGCGAGGGCCTCGGGGGAGCGGGCGGAGACCGTGAGGTAGCCGACGATGTTGACGCCGGCGGCGCCGGAGGCGAGGTCTTCGCCGCGCTGGTCGATGCGGTCGTGGTGGGCGATGTCCCGGGGGTCGACGACGCGGTTCATCTTCGCCTGCCGGGACGCCTCGGCGTCGTCGTTCGTCTTCTCGGTCAGCATCCGCTCGATGGCCACTTCTGTGGGCTCCAGGTCCATGCATACGGCGACCGTGCGGATGACGTCCGGGGTGTGGACGAGGAGCGGGGCGAGGAAGTTGACGCCGACCGGGGTCATCGGCCATTCCTTCACCCACGCGGTGGCGTGGCACCAGGGGTCGCGGGTCGCCGACTCGCGGGTCTTGGCGCGCAGGTACTGCGGGTCCACGGCGTCCAGTTCGGCCGGCCAGGCGTTGCGCTGGGTCATCGCCTGGATGTGGTCGATGGGGTGGTCCGGGTCGTACATGGAGTGTACGAGGGCCGCCAGGCGCGCGATGCCCAGCGGCTGCCGTACGCGGATGTCGGCCTCGGCGAGACGGGCGCAGATGTCGCCCAGCTCGCGGGCCATGATGACGGCGATGCACTCGTCGCGGCTCTGCTTGGTCGCGCGGCCCATCACCGTGGCCTCCTGGCCGAGGTCGCGGGTGTAGGGCATGCAGGCGACGAGGTAGGCGCGGTGCTGCTCGGAGGAGGTGGAGACCATGGACTGGAGCTGGTCGTACGAGCCCTTTATCCACTGCGGCGCGCGCGGGTCGCCGCGCTGCGAGACGTCCTTGGCGTGCGCGTCGGGGTCGGCGGGCAGCGTGCGGGCGAGCATCTGCAGGCGGCGGACGAAGCCGTCGCCGTTGGCGGCGTGCTTGAGGAGCGTGCCGAAGCGGTCGACGAGCGCTTCCTGGTCCTCGCTGTCGCGCAGGCCGACGCCGGGGCCCTCGATCTCTATGACGGCCGTGACGGTGCGGCGGTCCGCGTGCAGCAGGACGGCGATCTCGTCGGGGCCGAAGGGGGCGACCTGCCAGTTGATGCGGCCGATGCCCGGCGGGGTGCCGACGGCGACCTCCTCGCCGTTGAGGCGCGTGCCGGCTTCCTGGGCGCCGGAGCGGTAGACGGCGGCGCCGCTGCGCAGGAGGCGGCGGTGGCTGCGGCTGATCTCGAACCAGCGGTAGAAGGTGCGGCCGCGGTACGGGACGTAGACGGCGGCGAGGGCGAGCAGCGGGAAGCCCATGAGCAGCACGATGCGCAGCGTCAGCACGGGGACCAGGAGGCCGCACATCATGCCGAGGAAGGCGCCGCCGATGATCATGCCGATCTCGCCGGTCTCGCGGTTGCGGCCGACGATGGCGTTGGGGCGGGCCTTGCCGATGAGGTACGTGCGACGGGGGGTGATCGGTGGTGTGTCGTGCGTGGTCACCGCAGGTCACCTCCTGTTTCCGGGCTGTTGGGCGGACTGCGAGGACGCGCCGCGGCCGCCTTGCGCGCCGGAGCCGGGGCCGGGTGCGCCGGAACTGTGGTTGGCGGTGCGGGGCTTGGACGGGGTGGACTGCTGCGGGCGGGTGCTGTGCGCGGAGACGCCGCCGGCCACGGGGTTGGCGGGCTTGGCGGCGGAGCGGGACTCGCCGCTCGTGCCGCCGGCGGGGCCGGAGGACGAGCTGCGGGAGCCGTGGGTCTTCATGCCGGCGGTGACGAGGGCGGCGGGGGTGGCCATGACGGCGGAGGCGGGGTTGGCGGAGGTGGCGCGGCGGCCCTGCTTGGCGGTCATGATCTCGTCGCCGAAGCCGGGCACGAAGCGGTAGATCATCGCGCTGGCGAAGATGGCGAGCAGGATGATCGCGAGGCCGGAGACGACGGCGGAGAAGGCGTCGGGTCCCTCCTCGGCGGAGAGGGCGCCGGCGAGGCCGAGGACGATGACGATGACCGGCTTGACGAGGATCACCGCGATCATGATCCCGGCCCAGCGGCGGACGTGGTGCCACATGTTCTTGTCGACGAGCCCGGCGTAGACGGCGGTGCCGAGGAGGGCGCCGACGTAGAGGAGGGCGGCGCGGATGACGAGCTCCAGCCAGAGGACGCCTGCGGCGAGCACGGAGACGAGGGAGACGACGATGAGCATGATCGGCCCGCCGCCGATGTCCTCGCCCTTCTTGAGCGCTTCGGAGAAGCCGCCGAAGAACGTGTCGGTGTTGGACGACGTGCCGGAGGCGATGGCTTCGGTGACGGAGTCGGTGGCGGTGACGAGGGTGTAGAGGACGAGGGGGGTGAAGGCGGAGGCGAGGACGGTGAGCCAGAGGAAGCCGAGGGCCTCGCCGAGGGCTTCGGTGAGGGGGACGCCGCGGATGGCGCGCTTGGCGACGGCGAGGAGCCAGAGGGTGAGGGTGAGGATGGTGGAGGCGGCGAAGACGACGGCGTACTGGCGCAGGAAGGTGGTGTTGGTGAAGTCGACGGTGGTGGTGGAGGTGACGGCGTCGGAGAGCTTGTCGATGGTCCAGGCGGCGGCTTCGGCACAGCCCTTCGCCAGCGAGGACAGGGGGTCGACGGACTCGGTGACGTCGCCGGGCGAGTTGGGCGCGGAGCGGCCGCCGTCGTCTTCCTTCTCGCAGTAGTCCCGGGCGGGGCCGATGAGGCTGTCGCAGGCACCGCCGTCGTCCTGCGCGGGTACGGCGCCGAGCGCGCGGGGGGCGGCGAGCAGAAGGGCGGCCTGCGCACCGGCGAGCAGGCCGAGGGCTGAGGCGACGCGACGCCGCGGGCTACCGGGCATAGGTGAAGCCTCCGAACTGCTCGACGGCGTCCTCGATCTGCTCGTCGGTCGCCGCCGGTACGTCACCGGGGACGGGGGCGGGACCCCGCTTCTGGGAGTCGGCGGCGATCTTCCAGTCGCCGTCCGACCACTGGAGTTCGAAGGTCCAGGTATGCCAGGTGGTGCGTACGGGCACGTCCGAGTCGGGGCCTGCCACGCCGATCAGGCCGGTGTACCAGACGGCGACGGTGGCCCTTCCGCCCTCGTACTCCTTGACGGTCGTGCCGATCGGGACCGTCCGGGAGATGAAGGTCATGCCGGAAGAGGGCCGGCCCTCGGCGTCGAGGCCGAGGTTGGCGAGGAAGTCCTCGGAGTACGCCGCGTCCATGTCCGACTTGGTCTTCTCCGCCAGGTCCGGTGTGTACAGGGCGTCGACCAGCTTGTGGCGGCCTTCGGACGTGAACATCTGGTCGCCGCCGAGCGCGACGGCGAAGTTCGCCGCCGCCGACTGGGCGCCCGCTGCCGAGCGGGGGAAGCCTGAGGGGATGCCGTTCGTGGAGTTTCTGACCGGGGAGTCGCCCGTGGGGGACGTGGGCTGGGTCCGGTTGTCGGGGTCGGCGGTGGTGCCGGGGTCGTCCTGGGTGCTGCCGCCGCGGTTCGCGAACGCGATGGCGGCGATGAGGAGGACGACGACGCCCACGACCGTGACCATCGCGCGGGACGGCGAGACGCGGCCGCCGCGGCGCGGGGCGCCGTAGCGGGCGTCGTGGTCGCCTTCGGCGAAGCGCGTGCGGGTGCCGGGTTCGGGGGTGGCGTAGTCGGTGTAGTCGACGTAGTCGTCGTCGTGGCTCATGCCGGGTCACCCCCTTCGTGCGCCGGTGCTGCGTTGCACCGGCGTGCCGTAGGCACAAGAAGGTAGCGGTGCGCCGTCCTCCGCCGCACGGGGGTCCCCGGGCCGCGGCCGGGGGGCGGTCGCCTCCCGGGTCGCGGGCTCGGGCACTGCCCCGTCTGCGTGTGCCGCACCGCCGTTCGCCGTACGCCTGGCCCTGAAGTCACGGCCCGGCCTACACCGCCATTCCGTACACGATCGTGAACACGGTGCCGAGGGAGCCGATGATGAAGACTCCCGTCAGTCCGGCCACGATCAGCCCCTTGCCCTGCTCCGCGCTGAACGTGTCGCGCAGCGCGGTCGCGCCGATGCGCTGCTTGGCCGCGCCCCAGATCGCGATGCCCAGGCACAGCAGGATCGCGACCGCCATGACCACTTCGATCATCACGCGCGCTTCTTGGCCCAGGCTTCCGAAGGGGCCCCAGTCAGGGGCGATACCGCCGATGATGGTGTTGATGTCGCCCTTGTCGGCTGCCAGGAACATGTCGTAACTCACCGCCCCATGCGCTGTGTTGCCGTCCGGGATGGACGGCAGGAGTCATCGTCCATCCTCTCTGATGATGCCCTCGTGAGAGTCGATTTGGCGTCAACCGCGGGGATTTCACAAGGGTGTTCGGTGCTCTCCACTGACTTTCCTGTGTGTATCACGTTAGGTGACTATTGGCAACGCTGCGTGCCTGGGGGGTCGGAGAGGCGGTCGGCTTGTCCGACCTGCGCCGAATCGGAGTATGTGAAGAGTGAGCGTCGCGGTGACGGGCGCCGGGCGGGCCTCGTTGGTGGATTTGACTCAAACAGGCCCCAGGGAAGGCGGCGGATGTGTTCGAAGGGATGACGGTCGTCTCGGGGATCGTGGTGCTCGCCGGCGCGGTCAGCGGCGTCGGGGCGTCCCTCCACGAGGCCGCCGGGCCGGCGGCGGAGGCGGCCGGGGCCGTGGCCGGGGCCGCCGAGGTGGCGGACGTGCCGGAGACGTCGGGGAGCGCGGGGGCCGGCGGGCAGGGGCCGGCCGGTGCCTGACGCGGCCCGGACCGGCCCGGCGCGGCCGCGGTGTCGTACGGGGCCGCGCGGGCGGCGTGTCCGCGTGCCCTACACGGGCTGGCCGATGGGGCGCATCACGACCGTGTTGACGTCGACGCCCTCCGGCTGGTTCAGCGCCCAGACGATCGACTCGGCGACCTGGTCGGACGTCATCATCTCCATGCCCTCCGGCGCCCCGCCCCGGCCGTCCCAGAAGAGGCTGTCGGTGCGGCCGGGGGCGACGAGCGTGACGCCGATGCCGTCGCCTGTGACCATGCGGCGGGTGTTCTCCGCCAGGCCCGTCATGGCCCACTTGGTGATGCCGTAGATGTTGCCCGCGCCGTAGACGAAGCCCGCGACGCTGCCGACGATGACGATCCGCCCGCGCGACTCGCGCAGCGCCGCCAGCGAGCTGCGGATCAGCAGCGCGGGCCCCAGGACGTTGGTGAGCACCATGTCCCGCCAGCCGGCCGGGTCCCCGGTGCCGAGGTCGTCGTGGGTGGCGAAGCCGGCGTTGGCGACGACGGCGTCGAGCCGGCCGAACGCCGTGAGCGTCGCCCGTACCGCCTCGTCCACCGCCTCGTGGTCGGAGGCGTCGCCGGGCAGGGTCAGCAGCTCCGGCGGGTCGCCGGCGTCCTCGGCGAAGCGGCGCAGCCGCTCGGCGCCGCGGCCGGTGACGGTGACGCGGCCGCCGCGGGCGAGGAGTTGGCGGGCGGCTGCGGCGCCGATGCCGCTGCCGCCGCCGGTGATGAGGGTGACGGGCGAGTCGTGGGTCATGGGGTACGGGCCTCCGGGTGCCGGTCGGGTCGGACGGTGAGTGCACCACTTGGAGTGTTCTCTAAGTCAACACCCCCGGTGGGGGCGGGCGGAGGTGGCCTTACGGCGCGTGCGGCGGTGGTGCTGGTGCCACCCCCGGTCCGGCGGTCCCCACCAGTGAGCACGGCCCGTACGGGGACGAGGGTGGAACCCGCCGCACCACGAGACAGGGAGACCGCCGTGAACCGCACCCGCCCCGCCGCCCGCCGCAAAGCCGCCGCCGCTGCCCTCCTCGCCGCCGCCGTTCTCGCCGGTGCAGCCGGTGCAGCCGGTGCAGCCGGCGCTGCGGCCCCCGCCGCCGCCCGCGGCACCGCCGCCCCCGACCCCGTACAGAGCCGCCTCGACGCCCTCGTCGAGCGCGACGGCGTCCCCGGCGCCCTGGCGTACGACGGCCGCACGACCCGTACCGCCGGCGTCGCCGACACCGCGACCGGCCGGCCCATGGTCGGCGCCGAGGGCCGTTACCGGATGGCCAGCAACACCAAGGCGTTCACCGCCACCGCCGTGATGCGGCTCGTCGCCCGGGGCGAGGTACGGCTCGGCGCGCCCGCCGCGCGGTACGTGCCGCGGCTCGCCGGCACCGGCGTCACCGTGCGGCACCTGCTCAAGCAGACCAGCGGGCTGCCGGAGTACCTGCGGTTCGTCGACTGGAGCAGCGCGGCGACCGAGGAGGACTACCTCGCGCTCGCCCTCGACCACCCCGCCGACTTCGCACCCGGCGCGCGCTGGGGCTACTCCAACACCAACTACCTCGCGCTCGGCCTGCTCATCAAGCACGTCACCGGCGAGGACTACCGCACGTACATCGCACGCACCCTCATCGAGCCGCTGCACCTGAAGGACACGTACTGGCCCGCGCAGGGCGAGTACACGATCCGCGGCCCGCACGCCCGCAACTACGGCGTCAACCCCGTCGACCCGGAGGCCGGCGTCACCGACGTGACCGAGCTGCCCGGGTACGAGTTCGGCGCCTCCGGCGGCCTCGTGACCACCCCGAAGGACCAGAACGCCTTCTGGAACGCCCTCTTCGGCGGCAAGGTGCTGCCGCGCTGGGCGCTGCGGATCATGACCCACGACACCAGCGACGTCGGCGGCCTCGACACCTACCCCGAGGGCAGCCGCTACGGCTACGGCGTCGCGTCCTTCCCGCTGAGCTGCGGCGGCGTGTACTGGGGCCACGGCGGCGACCTGCCCGGCGACTCCGTCGCCGGCGGGCGCGCGGACCGCGGGCGGGGCACGGTCACCGTCTACACCACCACGTGGGCCGCCGAGGGCGACCGGCTGGCGGACCTCCAGGGGGCGGCCGATGCCGCGCTGTGCGCGAAGGACCGTACGCGCGGGGGACGTTGACGGGCCCGCCCCGCCGGGAACGGGCAGACAGCCGGGGCCCGATGAGGGATGGTTGAGGGGTGCGCAAGCTCTGGCTGTTCGTCGCGCTGGGGTCGGGGATGGTCCTGTCGTTCCTGGCCCTGCTCGTCGTCGGCACCTACACCGCCGCGTCCGGCCTCGCCGGGCGCGGCGTCGGCCTGGCGAAGGGGGCCGTGCCCGCGACGTACCAGCCGCTGGTGCAGAAGTGGGGCAACCTCTGCCCGGCCCTCAACCCCGCCCTGCTCGCCGCGCAGTTGTACCAGGAGAGCGGCTGGGACCCCCAGGCCGTCAGCCCCGCCGACGCGCGCGGCATCGCGCAGTTCATGCCCGGCACCTGGGCCACCCACGGCATCGACGCCAACGGGGACGGCGAGCGCGACATCAACGACCCCGAGGACGCCATCCCGTCGGCGGCCACGTACGACTGCAAGCTCGCCGGCTACGTCGAGGACGTGCCCGGCGACCCGACGGAGAACATGCTCGCCGCCTACAACGCCGGCCCGTACGCCGTCATCAAGTACAACGGCGTGCCCCCCTACCGCGAGACGCAGAACTACGTGCAGGTCATCCAGGCCCTGGAGCAGAGCTTCGCCGCCCCCACCTCCCGGCTGTCGCCGTCGAAGCAGGCCGCGGGCGCCATCCACTACGCGCAGGACAAGCTCGGCACGCCCTATCTGTGGGGCGGCGACGGCACGCCCGAGGAGGGCGGCCGGTTCGACTGCTCGGGGCTGACGAAGGCGGCGTACGCCTCGGTGGGCATCGAGCTGCCGCGGGTGGCGAACGACCAGTGGAACGCCGGGCCGCACCCTGGAAGGGACGAACTGCTCCCCGGCGACCTGGTGTTCTTCGCGTACGACATGAACGACTCGCGCTCCATCCACCACGTCGGGCTGTATGTAGGGGGCGGCTACATGATTGACGCCCCTTACACCGGCGCCGTGATCCGTTTCGATCCGATCGACTCGCCGGACTACTTCGGCGCGACCCGGGTCACGGAGGCCGGCGCCGCGGCGCTGCCGCAGCCCTGACGGAGCGTCGGCGGTGCGCGTCGGCGGCGCGCTGACGTGCGACGCGCCGCGGCACGCGGACGCCGGAGCGGCGGCGGAGACGGTCACTCTTGGATAACCTCCCGGTGATCTTTCGGTCGCGGGCGGAACGCCGACCCCCGCGGCGCCGTTGCAAAGGGCGGGCGACACCGTTGCAATAGGAAAGACGGCAGTCGCCGATCAGCGGGAAACGGGTGGGGAGAGGAGCCGAGTGGACATGCGTTCGCTGCACCTGGCGGGGACACCCCCGAGCGGGTCGAACGCCGACGTTTCCGTGCTGTACGACATCAACGGCGTCGCGGACTCCACCCCGCCCTGGTTCGACCGCGGGGCGGCGTTCCTCGGTGAGTACGGGCTGATCGGGCTGCTCGGCGTCCTGCTGGTCGTGTGCTGGTGGCGCGTGCGCCGGCGCCCGGGCGCGGCACCGGCCGTGGCCGCGCTGCTGTGGGGGCCGCTGGCGGCGGTGCTCGCGTGGGTGGCGAACATGCCGATCCGCGCGATCGTGGAGCGCCCGCGGCCGTTCCGGGAGCACGACGGCCTGGAGGTCCTGCTGCCGGGCACGACCGGGTACTCCTTCGTCAGCGACCACACCTCGGTCGCCATGGCGCTGGCGGTCGGCCTCTTCATGGCGGGTAAGCGGTACGGGCTCGCGGGGCTGGCGCTGGCCCTGCTGGAAGGGCTGAGCCGGGTCTACCTGGGCGTGCACTACCCCTCGGACGTCGTCGGCGGCGTCGCGCTCGGCACGTCGGTGGCGCTGCTGCTGGCGCCGGCCGCGATCGCCGCGCTGGTGCCGCTGGTGCGGCGGGCGCCGGACTGGCTCGTCGGCGACCCGGAGGCGCCGGACGCCGGCACCGGCCCGGCGGCCGGGCCCGGCGACGATCCCGGCGGGGTCCCGGCGCCGCGGACGGAGCCGCTGGAGCGCGGCGGAGGCGGCCGGGACGGCGACGAGTTGGCGGCGTAGCGGGTACGGCACGGGCGTAGCGGCCACGGCACAGGGGAGCGGTAGCGGCTCGGCAGCGGGGGCCGAGGCGCCGGCCCGGGGGCGTACGGAAGCATCCCCGGCGGGGCGCGTGCGCCCACGCGCCCCCTCGGAGGGCCCGGGCGCCTACACCGCCTGGGCGAAGTCGAACAGCCGCTCCGGGTCGTACTGCTCCTTCACCTTCGCCAGCCGCTCCGCCGCCGGCCCGTAGTACGCGCCGCGCCACTTCCGCAGACCCGGATCCGTGTAGTTCTGGTACGCCGCGCCCGAGGCGTGCGTCCGCATCGCCGCGTGCGTGTCCGCGAGCCACCGCTCGCCGGGACCGCCGTCCTCGCCCTCGTCCCACGACGAGATGTACTGCGCGAGCACCCGCGACCCGCGGTGCACGAACGCGGTCTCCGCCACCGGCACCCGGTTCACCGCCCCGCCCAGCGCCGTGAGGATGAACAGCGCGTCCGCCGACCGCGACGCCTTCTCCGCCCGGTCCAGCAGCGTGCCGATGCCGCCGGCGCTCAGCGGCTCGTCGTAGAAGTCGGAGCGCGCCGCGAACGTGTCCCGCTGCAGGATGCCGACGGCGTTGCGCCCCGGCACCCCGCCCTGCAGCCGGCACTGCTCGCGGCTCGCCTCCGCGCAGCCCGCGTACGAACGCATGGCGTGGAGGTACGTCTGCGGGCCGATGGAGACGTCCTCGGCCGGCCCGGGGCCGCCGGCCTGGTCGGCGAGGAGGTCGACCGCGTCGTGCATGTCGTCCTCCGTGCCCAGCGACAGCGCGGCCACGGAGATCGTCGGCTCGCCGCCGCGGGTGTTGCCGAAGTGGACGGCGGACCACAGCTCGTCGGGCTGGTCGGGTCCCCACTGCTGCCAGGTGGTCAGCAGCGCCTCCGCCTTGGACCAGGGCCACACCATGTTCGCCGCGACGACGTCCGCGGCCTCGCGGGTCTCGTAGCGCAGCTCGGTGACGACGCCGAAGTTGCCGCCGCCCGCGCCGCGCAGCGCCCAGAACAGGTCCTCGTTCTCGTCCGCCGAGCACTCGACGGTCCTGCCGTCGGCGGTGACGACCGTGGCGCCGCGGAGGTGGTCGCAGGTGAGCCCGTACGCGCGCGAGACCACCCCGTGGCCGCCGCCGAGGGTGAGGCCGGCCATGCCGACGGTCGCGCAGGAGCCGGCGGGTATGGTCCGGCCGCGGACGGCGAGGGCCTCGTAGACGTCGATGGTGCGCGCCCCGGCGCCGACGGTCGCGGTGTCGGAGTCGGCGTCGACGGCGGAGAGGGCGGAGACGTCGACGACGAGGCGGCCGTTGCCGCTGGAGAAGCCGGCGTAGGAGTGGCCTCCGCTGCGGACGGAGACGGGGACGCCGGCGGCGCGGGCGAAGCGCAGGCACTCGGCGGCGTCGTCGGCGTGGTCGACGTAGGCGACGGCGGCGGGGCGCAGGTCGTCGAAGCGGGTGTTGTACTGCTGCGCGGCGACTCTGTAGTCGTTGTGGCCGGGGAGGACCAGGCGGCCGGCGAGGGTCTGCGCGAGCGCGGGCCAGTCCGGCGGGCCGGTGGTCGTGCCGCCGCCGGAGCCGCCGGGCCTGGGGTCGGGCTTCCCGCCGTCGTCGTCGCCCGAGCAGCCGGCGAGGCCGGCGGCGCCCGCGCCCGCGGCGGTGGCGAGGGCGGTACGGAGCACTGTGCGCCTGTCCATCCGCACAGCACAGCGCATCACGTCCGCCCTTCGCTACCCCCAAGTAGCAAAGCCTGGCGGTACGTACCCCTCAGCCGGTCCCGTCCGGCAGGTCGGGCAGATGGTCCGCGGCGTCCGCGCGGGCGCGGGAGCGGGCGCGGCGGGCCGGCCCGGTCCAGCCGCAGGTGCAGCGGGCGCACACGAACGCGCCCCGCTCGGCGGTCGACGTGCGGTGCCTCTCGTCGCGGTACGGGCCGCCGGAGCGCGCGCCGCCGTCGGGGTCACCCGGCCCGGGGCCGGGTCCGTCGCTGAGCACGCGGCCACGCTACCGCGGGTGGGACAGACCGTGACGAGGCCCCCTCCACCTCGTTAAGCGAACCGGAGAGACCACCGGCCGGGGGTAGCGAGAGATGGCGGCGGAGCAGCGGCGGACCGTACGTACCGGCACCACGCCCGCACGCCCCGGCGGCACCCCCGGCCGTCCCGGCCCTCGCCCCGCCCCCGCGGCCCGGCCCGCCGCCGCGCTCGCGCTCCTCGCCGCACTCGCAGCGGCGGCCCTGTCCGCCACCGCCGGCTGCTCCGAGCGCGGCGCGGCGGCCGACGGACACCCGGGCGGTGATCCGCTCAGCGCGGTGCAGCGCGCCGCCGACGCACTCGCCGACGCGGGCAGCTCCCGGGCGCGTACGGCGATGGAGATGACCAGCGGCGGCACCCGGGTCACCGTCAGCGGCGACGGCGCCTTCGACTACGCGGGGCGGCGCGGCCTGCTGCGCGTGGTGCTGCCGCAGGCCGAAGGGGAGCCGATCACCGAGCTGTACGCGGGCGGCGCGCTGTACATGAAGAACCGCGGCGCCGGCGTCCCCGCCGACAAGTGGCTCCGGCTCGACACGACCCGGCTGGCCGACGGCAACCTCGTCACCAACGGCGCCACCGACCCGCTGACCGCCGCCGAACTGCTGCGCGGCGCCCGCGAGGTGCGCTACGTGGGCGAGGAGCGCGTCGGCGACAGCGTCGTCCGGCACTACGAGGGCACGGCCGGCCTCGGCCGCGCCGCCCGCTCCGCGTCCGCGTACGCGCGCGGGGCGCTGGCCGCCGCGGCCGACGGGTTCGTCCAGGACGCGGTCGCCTTCGACGTGTATCTGGACGCGGACGGCCGGCCGCGGCGGGTGCGGCACGAGTTCGCGCTGTCCGGCGACTCACCGGTGCGGGTGGCGTCGACCGTCGAAACCTACGACTTCGGGGCGCCGGCCGACGTGACCCTGCCCGCGGAGCGCGACATCTATGCCGGAACGGTTCGCCAGAGCGGCCAACAGCCCGCTCTCTGACGGGAGTTGATTCCGGTCTTTTGCACGGGCGCGTCGGGATTCGCCCGGGAAGGCCGGGGCCGTAAATGGTCCAGACGTGTCATGCGCGGACTGTGCCGCCCTCCCTACTCTGAGCGGTGAGCCCGGCTGCCGGCGGGTGTGCATGGGGAAGTGGGGTGATTGCACGTGGGTCGGGGGTCGGCCGTCCAGGACCATGTGGCTCTCGCCGAAATCGAGTTGTGCGGCGAATTGATCATCGCGGCGACGAGCGCACCGGAAGACCGCCTGAGCGAGGACCGCATCGACGAAGTGCTGAGGGTGGAAGCCGCGCGGCGCGGCTCCGAGCGGGACCGCAGGCGCGGACGGCAGGAGATCACGCCGTAGCGCACGGGCGGCGGACGTCCGCCCGGCGTTACGCGCGCAGCATCCGGGCGATGGCCGCGGTGGCCTCCTCGACCTTCGCGTCGATCTCGTCGCCGCCCCGGGCGGCCGCGTCGGCGACGCAGTGCCGCAGGTGCTCTTCCAGCAGTTGCAGCGCGAAGGACTGCAGCGCCTTCGTGCTCGCGGAGACCTGCGTGAGTATGTCGATGCAGTAGACGTCCTCTTCGACCATCCGCTGCAGGCCGCGGACCTGGCCCTCGATCCGGCGGAGTCGTTTGAGGTGGGCCTCTTTGTCCTTGCTGTACCCGTGTGGGCCGGAGCCCGGCGCCGTCTCGACGGCGGCCGTCGTTGCCGTGGTGTCGGTCACGTGCCCGTCCTTCCGTTCCCATCCCTCGATCCGCCCGGTGCGCGTATCGCTGTATGCGTACCACCGTATGCGAACGGTGCAGGATATACCCTCTGGGGGTATATGATACCGCGTTCGTGGCATTCTGTCCTGCGGCTGTGCCGCACAGCCGGTTCGCTCCGCCGGTGTGGCTCGCCTAGCATCATCAGGACCTATTCGCCGATATTCGCAGCACTGAGGATCATCACGTGCGATTTCGTCTGACCCCCAGGGAGACGAGCTTCTACGATATGTTCGCCGCCTCGGCTGACAACATCGTGACGGGCTCGAAGCTCCTGATGGAACTGCTCGGGGCGGATTCCTCCGCCCGGGCCGAGATCGCCGAGCGGATGCGCGCTGCGGAGCACGCCGGTGACGACGCCACCCACGCCATCCTGCACCAGCTCAACGCCTCGTTCATCACGCCCTTCGACCGGGAGGACATCTACCGGCTGGCCAGCTCCCTCGACGACATCATGGACTTCATGGAGGAGGCCGTCGACCTCGTCGTCCTCTACCAGATCGAGGAACTGCCGCGGGGCGTGGAGCAGCAGATCGAGGTGCTCGCGCGGGCCGCGGAACTGACCGCGGAGGCGATGCCCAACCTCCGTACGCTCAACCACCTGCCGGAGTTCTGGATCGAGGTCAACAGGCTGGAGAACCAGGCGGACCAGATCCACCGCAAACTCCTCGCCCACCTCTTCAACGGCAAGTACGACGCCATCGAGGTGCTCAAGCTCAAGCAGATCGTCGATGTCCTGGAAGAGGCCGCCGACGCCTTCGAGAAGGTCGCGAACACCGTGGAAACGATCGCGGTCAAGGAGTCCTGAGCCCGGTGGACACCTTCGCGCTTGTCGTCACGATCGGGGTTGCGCTCTTCTTCACGTACACCAACGGCTTCCACGACTCCGCCAACGCGATCGCGACCTCCGTCTCCACCCGTGCCCTGACGCCGCGCGCCGCGCTGCTGATGGCCGCGGTGATGAACTTCGCCGGCGCCTTCCTCGGCAGCGGCGTCGCCAAGACGGTGAGCGAAGGGCTGATCGAGACCCCGCACGGCTCGCACGGGATGTGGATCCTGTTCGCCGCCCTGGTCGGGGCGATCACGTGGAACATGATCACGTGGTACTTCGGGCTGCCGTCGTCGTCCTCGCACGCGCTCTTCGGCGGCATGGTCGGCGCGGCGCTGGCGGCGTCGTCGACGGTGTACTGGTCCGGGGTGCTGGAGAAGATCGTCATCCCGATGTTCGTCTCGCCGCTCGTCGGCCTGTGCGTCGGCTATCTGGCGATGTGCGCGATCATGTGGGGGTTCCGCCGCTCCACCCCGCGCCGCGCGCAGCGCGGCTTCCGGGTGGCGCAGACCGTCTCGGCCGCGGCGATGGCGCTGGGGCACGGGCTGCAGGACGCGCAGAAGACGATGGGCGTCGTGGTGATGGCGCTGGTCATCGCGGACGTGGAGGACGAGGGCGACGCCATCCCGTGGTGGGTGAAGGTGGCGTGCGCGCTGATGCTGTCGCTCGGTACGTACGCGGGCGGCTGGCGCATCATGCGGACGCTGGGGCGGCGGATCATCGACCTGCAGCCGCCGCAGGGGTTCGCGGCGGAGACGACCGCGTCGGGGATCATGTACTCGGCGTCGTTCATGTTCAACGCCCCCATCTCGACCACGCACGTGATCACTTCGGCGATCATGGGCGTCGGCGCGACGAAGCGGGTCAAGGCCGTGCGGTGGGGGGTCGCGAAGAACATCGTGATGGGGTGGTTCATCACGATGCCCGCCGCCGCGGGGGTGGCGGCGGCGATGTACTGGCTCGCGCACCTGGCCTTCGAGTAGCGCTGAAGCGTTTCGCCTCGGCCGCCGGCCCGTCAGCCGAAGCGGCCCGAGATGTAGTCCTCCGTCGCCTTCTCCTCGGGATTGGAGAAGATCATGTCGGTGTCGCCGACCTCGATCAGCCGCCCCGGCTCCCCGACCTCTGACAGGTTGAAGAACGCGGTGCGGTCGGAGACCCGCGCCGCCTGCTGCATGTTGTGCGTCACGATCACGATCGTGAACCGCTCCTTGAGGTCGGCGATCAGGTCCTCGATGGCGAGGGTGGAGATCGGGTCGAGGGCCGAGCAGGGCTCGTCCATGAGGAGGACCTGGGGTTCGACCGCGATGGCGCGGGCGATGCACAGGCGCTGCTGCTGGCCGCCGGACAGGCCCGAGCCGGGGCGGTTGAGGCGGTCCTTGACCTCGTTCCACAGGTTCGCGCCGCGCAGGGACTTCTCCACCACGTCGTCCAGCTCGGACTTCTTGTAGCGGCTGTTGAGCTTCAGGCCGGCGGCGACGTTCTCGTAGACGCTCATGGTCGGGAACGGGTTGGGGCGCTGGAAGACCATGCCGACCACGCGGCGTACGGAGACGGGGTCGACGCCGCTGGCGTAGAGGTTCTCGTCGTCCAGCATCACCTTCCCCTCCACGCGGGCGCCGGGGATGACCTCGTGCATGCGGTTGATGGTGCGCAGGAAGGTGGACTTGCCGCAGCCGGACGGGCCGATGAAGGCGGTCACGGAGCGGGGCTCGACGGCCATCGAGATGTCCTCGATCGCCTTGAAGTCGCTGTAGTAGGCGGTGAGGCCGCTGATGTCGATGCGCTTGGCCATGGGGCTGGAATCTCTCTCTTTACGTGGCCGTCAGTGGCCGGTTTTCGGGGCCTTCCAGCGGGCGATGCCGCGGGCCAGCAGGTTGAGGATCATCACGAAGATGATGAGCACCAGAGCGGCGGCCCAGGCGCGGTCGTAGGAGGCGTTGTTGCCGTTGGCCCACTGCTCGTAGATGTAGAGCGGCAGCGACGCCTGGGCGCCCTCGAAGGGGTTGTCGTTGATGGCGGGGTTGCCGAAGACGAGCAGCAACAGAGGAGCCGTCTCGCCGGTGATGCGGGCGACGGCCAGCATGACGCCGGTGGTGATGCCGCCGAGGGAGGTGGGCAGGACGACCTTCAGGATCGTCTTCCACTTCGGTACGCCCAGGGCGTACGACGCCTCCCGCAGCTCGTTCGGCACGAGCTTCAGCATCTCCTCGGTCGAGCGCACGACGATCGGCATCATCAGGATGGCCAGCGCGAACGAGCCGGCGAGGCCGGAGTAGCCGAAGCCCAGCCCCATGATCCAGACGCTGAGGACGAAGAGGCCGGCGACGATCGACGGGATGCCCGTCATGACGTCGACGAAGAACGTCACCGCCTTGGCCAGCCGTCCCCGCCCGTACTCCACCAGGTACACGCCCGTCAGCAGCCCGATGGGGGTGGCGATGAGGGTGCCCAGCGCGACCTGCTGGATGGTGCCCAGGAGGGCGTGGTAGATGCCGCCGCCGGGGGCGATGGCGACGACGCCGTTCATGGAGTGGGTCAGGAAGTAGCCGTCGAGGACCTTGACGCCCTGCCGTACGGTCTCCCAGATCAGCGACGCCAGCGGGATGACGGCCAGCAGGAAGGCGCCCCACACGAGCGACGTCGCCAGCCGGTCCTTCGCCTTGCGGGTGCCCTCCGCGCGGGCCGAGACGGCGTACAGCCCGGCGACGAAGAGCAGCGCGGCGATCACCCCCCACTGCGTACGGCTGGACAGCCCCGCGCCCAGCCCCACGGCCGTCGCCGCGGCCACCGCGGCGACGGCGACGCCGGCGGGCGCCCAGCGCGGCAGGCGCGGCTGGTGGATGCCGAGGGCGTCGGCACTGTCGGCGGTCCGGGGCGCCGTCCGGGGCGCGCTCATGCGTTGGCCCCCGAGTACTCCTTGCGACGCGCGATGATCAGCCGGGCCGCGCCGTTGACCAGCAGCGTGATGACGAACAGGACCAGGCCGGAGGCGATCAGCGCGTCCCGCCCGAACTCACCCGCCTCCTTGAACGCCGAGGCGATGTTCTGCGCGAACGTCCCGCCACCGGGCTCCAGGATCTTCGCCGACAGGATCGCCGACGGCGACAGCACGGTGGCGACCGCCATCGTCTCGCCCAGCGCCCGCCCGAGGCCCAGCATCGAGGCGGAGATGACGCCGGAGCGGCCGAAGGGCAGCACCGTCATGCGGATGACCTCCCAGCGCGTGGCGCCCATCGCCAGCGCCGCCTCCTGCTGCGTCTGCGGCACCTGCCGGAAGACCTCGCGGCTGACGTTGGTGACGATCGGCAAGATCATGATCGCCAGCAGGATGCCGGCGGTCATCAGGGAGCGCGGGACGCCGCCGTCGTACGAGAAGACGACGGTCCAGGCGAAGAGGTCGTCCAGCCATTCGTACGGTCCGACCAGGCGTGGGACGAGGAACAGGGCGCCCCACAGGCCGTAGACGATGGACGGGACGGCGGCCAGCAGGTCGATGAGGTACGCGAGGGGCGCCGCCAGCCTCCGCGGCGCGTAGTGGGTGATGAACAGCGCGATGCCCACGGCGATCGGCACAGCGATGACCATCGCGATGACCGACGAGACGATCGTCCCGAAGGCCAGCACGGCGATGCCGAAGACGGGCGGGTCGGCGTTGGCGTCCCACTCGAAGGTGGTGAGGAAGTTCCCCTCGTTCTTGGCGAGGGCGAGCGCGGCGCGGTACGCGAGGAAGGCCGCGATCGCGCCCATGATCACCAGCAGGGTGATCCCGGAGCCCTTGGACAGGCCGGCGAAGACGCGGTCGCCCAGGCGGGTGGCGGCCTTGCCGCGGCGCTTCTCTGGTGGCGCCTTCGGCGGCGGCGGAGGGGTCTGTGTGCGTATGTCCGTGTCGGTACTCACGTGCGGCCTCCGGTCTGGGTGGGGCGGCGGCGCATAGCTGTGCGCGTGTCGTCCCGGCGGCGGTGCACCGGATGCGTCGCCCGCGCCCTCCGGGCCCCCGCGCCGGGCGGCGCGGGGGCTGCGGGGGTGCGGGTCGGGGGTCAGGACAGTGACTCCACGGTCGTACGGACCTTCCCGGCGATGTCGTCGGGCAGGGGGGCGTAGCCGAGCTGGCTCAGCTTCGACTGGCCGGCCTCGCTTGCGGTGTAGCCGAGGAAGGACTTGACCTTGTCGAGGCTGTCCGGGTTGTTGCCCTTGTCGCAGGCGATCTCGTAGGTGAGGAGGGTCAGGGGGTAGGCGCCTTCGGCGTCGGTGGTGTAGTCGAGCTTCATCGCCAGGTCCTTGCCGGTGCCGCTGACCTTGGCGTTGGCGATGGCCTTCGAGGCGTTCGCGCTGGTGGCCTCGACGGGCTCGGAGGCGCCGGTGTCGAGCTTGACCGTGTCGATGTCGCTGGCGGTGGCGTACGACAGCTCGAAGTACGAGATCGCGCCGTCGGTCTGCTGCACCTGCGAGGAGACCCCGGCGGAGCCGTCCGCGGCCTGGCCGCCCTCGACGGGCCACTTCTTGCCGGGCTCGTGCGGCCAGGCGTCCTGGGCGGCGGCGGAGAGGTACTGGGTGAAGTTGTCGGTGGTGCCGGACTCGTCCGAGCGGTGCACCGGCTGGATCTTGGTGTCCGGCAGGTCCGCGTCGGGGTTGAGGTCGGCGATGGCCGGGTCGTTCCAGGTGGTGACGGAGCCGTCGAAGATCCGGCCGAGGACGTCGGGGTCGAGGACGAGGTCGTCGACGCCTTCGACGTTGTAGCCGATGGCGATGGGGCCGCCGAGCATCGGGATGTTGATGGCCTCGCCGTCCTTGCAGACCTTCTTCGACGCCTGCACCTCCTCGGGCTTGAGCGCCGAGTCGGAGCCGGCGAAGCCCGTCTTGCCCTGCAGGAACTCCTGGATGCCGGCGCCGGAGCCGGTGGCCTTGTAGTTGACGGTGATGTCCGGGCAGGAGCCCTGGAAGTCGCTGACCCACTGGTCCACGGCGTTCTTCTGCGCGGAGGAGCCCGACGCCAGCAGCTCGCCGGAGCCGGAGCACTTCACGTCGCCGGTGGCGGCCTGGGCGCCGCCGCCGGTGTCGGTGGAGTCGCCGGTGTTGTCGTCGGACCCGCAGGCGCCGAGGACGAGGGCGCCGGCGAGGGCGAGCGAACCGGCGGCTGCGGCGCGCAGCCGGGTGGTGCGGGGGAGCTTCACGGTGGGTGTCCTTTGCGGTGCTTGCGGTTCTGGAGCGAGACCTCTACCTCAGGTATGCGCGTTCGCACCCGTCTCGCCTGCGCTGATTCACCTTTCGTTGCCGAAGTTAGGCAGAACAGGTGAATCGGTTCGACGTTCGAAGTGAACGAAAAGTGAATCTCGTCCCTCGTTCGAGCGACCGGCCCGTCCGGCCCCCGGCCCCGGCCCTGCTCCGCCCCCCTCCGTACCGCTCCGCGCCGGGCCGGACGGCTCCCCTACGGGTGCTCCCGCAGCCGGTTCCGGGGGCCGCGCGCTCCCGCTCGGCCGCGTGGGCACGTACGGTGAAGAGATGACGAGCATCGGTGGTGCGGAGATGGTCGACTGGAATCTCGCGGTTGCGACCGCGACGCGGCTCGTGCGGCCGGGGCCCGAGGTGAGCCGGGACGAGGCGCGCGCCATCGTCGGCGAGCTGCGGGCGCACGCCCGGTCGGCCGAGGAGCACGTACGCGAGTTCTCCCGGATGTATCCCGAGGGCGCCGACCCGCGGCACGACACCCCGATCCTCGTGGTCGACCGGCCCGGCTGGATCAAGGCGAACGTCGCGGGCTTCCGCGCCGTCCTCGCGCCGCTGCTGGAGAAGATGGACAAGCGCCGCTCCGGCCTCCCGGGCGGGGCCGTGCTGGGCGCCGTCGGCGGCAAGGTCACCGGCGTCGAGCTGGGGATGCTGCTGTCGTTCCTGTCCTCCCGCGTCCTCGGGCAGTACGAGACCTTCGCCCCCGCCACCCGCGACCTGCCCGGCGGCCCCGCCGCCCACGCCGGCTCCGCCGACGGCGGCGCGGGCCAGGGCCGGCTGCTGCTCATCGCGCCGAACATCGTCCATGTCGAGCGCGAGCTGGAGGTCGCCCCGCACGACTTCCGGCTGTGGGTGTGCATCCACGAGGAGACCCACCGCACGCAGTTCACGGCCGTGCCGTGGCTGCGCGACCACCTGCAGGGCGAGATCCAGTCGTTCCTGGGCGAGACCGAGGTCGACCCGGCCACCCTGCTGGACCGCGTGCGCGAGGCGCTGCAGAGCCTCAGCAGCGGCCGGGAGGAGGGCGGCGAGGAGCGCAGCATCGTCGAGGTCGTCCAGACCCCGGCGCAGCGGGAGATCCTGGGCCGGCTGACCGCGGTGATGTCCCTGCTGGAGGGGCACGCCGACTACGTGATGGACGGCGTGGGGCCGCAGGTCGTGCCGTCGGTCGCGGAGATCCGGGAGAAGTTCACCAAGCGCCGGCAGGCCGGCGCGGGCCGGCTGGACCAGGCGCTGCGCAAGCTGCTGGGCCTGGACGCCAAGCTCCGCCAGTACCGCGACGGCGAGCGCTTCGTACGGCACGTCGTCGACCAGGTCGGCATGGACGGCTTCAACCGCGTGTGGACCTCGCCCAACACCCTGCCGACGAAGTCGGAGATCGCCAAACCGGCGGATTGGATCGCGCGGGTGCACAGCCGCGCCGAGAGCTGACGACCGCTTCCGGCGGTTCCCGTGGCGGCGGTATTCGCGCGACTTTCACCCGTCCGAGGGAGCGAACCGGGCGTCGCCCGCGTGCAATGCTCGGTTGGCCGCTCTCCTCTGTCACCATCGACGCACTGACAGTGACGGTCGCGGAGGTGAGCGACGAGCGAGCTCTTCCGCCGCCAGCGAAAGTGAAGTGAAAGCCATGGGTCCCCATCCAGCGGTCGCCGCGATACGTCTCGCCGTACGGCAGGTCCTGCACGACGTGCTGACCGAGTACGCGACGGCGCACCTTCCCCCCGCCGCCGCGGCCTCCCCGGCGTCTGCAGCCGCCCCCGCGGCTCCCGCGGCCGCCACGGCCCCGGCAACCGGACCGGCCCCGGCGGGCACTCCCTCCGCCCCCGCCACGGCCCCCCACTCCCCTCTCGACCCTCACGCGCCCCTCGACCCTCTCGCGCCTCTCGTGCTGGTCGCCTGCTCCGGCGGCGCCGACTCCATGGCGCTGGCCTCCGCCCTCGCCTTCGAGGCCCCCCGCCGGGGCGTCCGCGCCGGCGGCATCACCATCGACCACGGCCTCCAGGACGGCTCCGACCTGCGCGCGCGGGAAGTCGCCGGCCGCCTGCGCGCCCTCGGGCTGGACCCCGTCGAGTCCGTGCGCGTCGACGTCGGCCGCGACGGCGGCCCCGAGGCCGCCGCCCGCGACGCCCGCTACGCGGCGCTGGACGAGGCCGCGGAGCGCCTCGGCGCCGCCGCCGTGCTCCTCGGCCACACCCGCGACGACCAGGCCGAGACCGTGCTGCTGGCGCTCGCCCGCGGCTCCGGCGTGCGCTCGCTTTCCGGCATGGCCGGCACGTCGGGGGCCGGCGGCCGCTACCGCCGCCCGTTCCTCCAGATCGACCGCCAGGTCGCCCGCAAGGCGTGCATGGTCCAGTCGCTGCCCGTCTGGGACGACCCCCACAACGTCGACCCCGCCTACACCCGCTCCCGCGTCCGCCACGAGGCGCTGCCCGTGCTGGAGAAGGCGCTCGGCCGCGGCGTCGTCGCCTCCCTGGCCCGTACCGCCCGGCTCTCCCGCGACGACGCCGACGCCCTCGACGCCTGGGCCGCCGACGCCGAGCGCGGCGTCCGCGACGCCGACGGCGGCCTCGACGTCCGCGGGCTGTACGCGCTGCCGCCCGCCGTCCGCCGCCGCGTCCTGCGCCGCGCCGCCCTCGCGGCCGGCTCGCCCGCCGGGTCCCTCTTCAGCCGGCACGTCGAGGAGATGGACAAGCTCATCACCGGCTGGCGCGGACAGAGCGCCCTCAACCTCCCGGGCCGGGTGTCCGCCCGCCGCGAACAGGGCCGGCTGGTCGTCCGGCGGGTGGACTGAGGGCCCGTACGCCCCGGATCCCGCCGGTGCGCCGCCCGGCCGGCGGGGCCGTACCGGCGCCGGCGAGGGCCGGGACGTGCGGAAAACGTGTCCTACGCGCTCCTGACCGGTGGGAGAACGGATGGCAGACTGTTCGTCCGGCAGTGGTCGTCGAACGAACGAGAGTGACCCCGGGTGGATGTGAAGGACATGGGCGCGGACCTCGAGAAAGTGCTCATCACCAAGGAAGAGATCGACGCCAAGCTCGCCGAGATGGCCGCGAAGATCGACGCGGAGTACGCCGGCAAGGACCTCCTGATCGTCGGGGTGCTCAAGGGCGCCGTGATGGTCATGGCGGACCTCGCCCGCACGCTGTCGACCCCGGTGACGATGGACTGGATGGCCGTGTCCTCCTACGGCGCGGGCACCCAGTCCTCCGGCGTCGTGCGGATCCTCAAGGACCTCGACACCGACATCCAGGACCGGCACGTGATGATCGTCGAGGACATCATCGACTCGGGCCTCACCCTCTCCTGGCTGCTGTCGAACCTCGGGTCGCGGCAGCCGGCCTCGCTGCGGGTCTTCACGCTGCTGCGGAAGCCGGAGGCGGCGAAGGTGCCCATCGACGTGGACTGGGTGGGCTTCGACATCCCCAACGAGTTCGTCGTCGGCTACGGCCTCGACTACGCGGAGAAGTACCGCAACCTGCCCTTCGTCGGGACCCTCGCACCGCACGTGTACGGTGGCTGACGCAGTCAGCGGCGACTGCCGCCCGGACTGACGCGGGCCGGCGGGGGACCGCCCGCCGCCGCCCCCCGGGTGGCCGGACGCGGGCCTGCGGGTCCCGTCCGGGGAACACCGGGGGGTTTCCCGCCGTTGGAGCATGGGAAAGCCGGTTTGTTAGCCGTCCCCGCCGGGGACGGGTGACAATTCTGGGGTACCGTCCGAACGTCAGTCGTTTCAGTTTGGACCCATACAGGCATACGCACGGCCACGGGCTCGGTCAGGAGCCAGCCGTGCCTCACTGGGCAGGAGGGACGGGGCGTACGCCGCCCCGTGTGGATGGACGTGAAGCGCTACTTCCGTGGGCCGGTCATGTGGATCGTGCTGGCCGTCCTCGCCGTGGTCCTGTTGATGCAACTGGTCGGCTCCTCCGAGGGCTACAAGTCCGTGGACACCGCCAAGGTCGTCGCCGCGATCCGGAAGGACGACGTCAGCTCCGCCGAGCTGACCACCGGCAACAGCGAGACCATCAAGGTCCAGCTCAAAGACGGCAAGAAGATCGACGGCAGCGACAAGGTCCAGGCGAACTACATCGACACCCAGGGTGCCGACCTCGCCGACCGGCTGCAGGGCAAGTTCAACGACGGCAAGATCCCCGACGGGTACTCGGTCAAGGAGACCAAGGACAACCCGTTCCTCAGCATCTTGCTCTCCCTGCTGCCGTTCGTCCTGATCGTGCTCGTCTTCCTCTTCCTGATGAACCAGATGCAGGGCGGCGGCTCCCGGGTCATGAACTTCGGGAAGTCCAAGGCCAAGCTCATCACGAAGGACACCCCGAAGACGACCTTCGCCGACGTGGCCGGGGCCGACGAGGCCGTCGAGGAACTCCATGAGATCAAGGACTTCCTGCAGGAGCCCGCGAAGTTCCAGGCCGTCGGCGCCAAGATCCCCAAGGGCGTGCTGCTCTACGGCCCGCCCGGCACCGGCAAGACGCTGCTGGCCCGCGCGGTCGCCGGCGAGGCGGGCGTGCCGTTCTACTCCATCTCCGGCTCCGACTTCGTCGAGATGTTCGTCGGCGTCGGCGCCTCCCGCGTCCGCGACCTGTTCGAGCAGGCCAAGGCGAACGCGCCGGCGATCGTCTTCGTCGACGAGATCGACGCGGTCGGCCGGCACCGCGGCGCCGGCATGGGCGGCGGCCACGACGAGCGCGAGCAGACGCTGAACCAGCTCCTGGTCGAGATGGACGGCTTCGACGTCAAGGGCGGCGTCATCCTCATCGCGGCCACCAACCGGCCCGACATCCTCGACCCCGCCCTGCTGCGCCCCGGCCGCTTCGACCGGCAGATCGGCGTGGAGAGCCCCGACATGCAGGGCCGGCTGGAGATCCTCAAGGTCCACCAGAAGGGCAAGCCGGTCGCCCCGGACGTGGACCTGTCCGCCGTCGCCCGGCGCACGCCCGGCTTCACCGGCGCCGACCTCAGCAACGTGCTGAACGAGGCCGCGCTGCTCACCGCGCGCAGCAACCGGAAGCTGATCGACAACGAGATGCTGGACGAGGCCATCGACCGTGTGGTCGCCGGCCCGCAGAAGCGCTCCCGGATCATGTCGGAGAAGGAGAAGAAGATCACCGCGTACCACGAGGGCGGGCACGCCCTGGTCGCGGCGGCCTCTCCCAGCGGTGACCCGGTGCACAAGGTGACGATCCTCTCCCGCGGCCGCGCCCTCGGCTACACGATGGTGCTGCCCGACGAGGACAAGTACTCCACCACGCGCAACGAGATGCTCGACCAGCTCGCGTACATGATGGGCGGCCGCGCGGCCGAGGAGCTGGTCTTCCACGACCCGACGACCGGCGCCGCGAACGACATCGAGAAGGCCACCGGCCTCGCCCGCAAGATGGTCACCCAGTACGGCATGACCGAGCGGCTCGGCGCGATCAAGTTCGGCTCCGACCAGTCCGAGCCCTTCCTGGGCCGGGAGCTCGCCCACCAGCGCGACTACTCCGAGGAGGTCGCCGCGCTGGTCGACGAGGAGGTCAAGAAGCTGATCGAGACCGCGCACAACGAGGCGTGGGAGATGCTCGTCGAGAACCGCGACGTGCTCGACAACCTCGTGCTGGAGCTGCTGGAGAAGGAGACCCTGGGCAAGGAGGAGATCGCCGAGATCTTCCGCCCGCTGGTCAAGCGCCCGCTGCGGCCGGCGTGGACCGGCTCCTCGCGGCGTACGCCCTCCACCCGGCCGCCGGTCACCTCCCCGCGGGAGACGAACGGCTCGGGCCCGAGGATGCTCGACAAGGCCGAGACGCCGCCGGCCGGCGGCGGGCTGCCGGGCGGCCTCCAGGGCGGCTCGCTGCCGGGCGAGGGCCCGCAGCACCAGCCGTCGCCGAGCGAGGGCGGTCAGCCGTAGCGGACACCGCCGGAATGTGAGCAGCGCCCCCGAGGTTCTAGCCTTGGGGGCGCGGCCATGAGCGCAGGTACGAGAGGCACGACGATGACGGATGCGGCGGTCGGACCGGGAAACGGCCCGGAGCACGGCGGCGCGGGCTTCCGCGGCGCCGGGTACGGCGGCGCGGGGGCGGCCGGCGCGGGGTACGGCGACTTCGACGAGAAGCGCGCCGAGAACGCCGTGCGGGAGCTGCTCATCGCCGTCGGCGAGGACCCGGACCGCGAGGGTCTGCTGGAGACGCCGGCGCGGGTGGCGCGCTCGTACAAGGAGATATTCGCGGGGCTGCGGCAGCGTCCCGAGGACGTGCTCACGACGACGTTCGACCTGGGCCACGACGAGATGGTGCTGGTCAAGGACATCGAGGTGCTCAGCACCTGCGAGCACCACCTGGTGCCCTTCGTCGGCTCCGCGCACGTGGGGTACATCCCGTCGCACGACGGGAAGATCACCGGGCTGTCGAAGCTGGCGCGGCTGGTGGACGTGTACGCGCGCAGGCCGCAGGTGCAGGAGCGGCTGACCACGCAGATCGCGGACTCGCTGATGGCGATACTGGAGCCGCGGGGCGTGATCGTGGTCATCGAGTGCGAGCACCTGTGCATGACGATGCGGGGCGTGCGGAAGCCGGGCGCGAAGACGCTGACGTCGGCGGTGCGCGGGCAGTTGCGGGACCCCGCGACGCGGGCCGAGGCGATGAGCCTGATCAAGGCGCGCTGATGGGGGACGGGGGCACCGAGCCGAAGGCGTGCTGCGCACCGGGACGCGGGACGGAAGGGGCCGCCGTGCCGGCGCGGGCCGTCGCGACGGCGCGTACGGAGGCCGTCGCCGCGGGAGCGGGCACGTACGAGCCGCGCGGAGGGTGGCGGAAGCTGCCCGGCGGGGTGTTCCGGATGGGCTACGACGACGGGCCGTACCCGGCGGACGGGGAGGGCCCGTCGCGCGAGGTGACGGTCGACGGCTTCGCGGTGGCGGCGACGGCGGTGACGAACGAGGAGTTCGCGGCCTTCGCCGACGCCACGTCGTACGTCACGGACGCCGAGCGCTTCGGCTGGTCCTTCGTCTTCGCGGGCTTCCTGCCCAAGAACTTCCCGCCCACCGCCTCGCCGCCGCAGACGCCGTGGTGGCGGCAGGTCCACCAGGCGGACTGGCGGCACCCGGAGGGTCCCGGCTCGGGCCTGCGCGGCCGGTGGGACCACCCGGTGGTGCACGTCTCGCACACCGATGCGCTGGCCTTCTGCGCCTGGGCGGGCGGACGGCTGCCGACGGAGGCGGAGTGGGAGTACGCGGCGCGCGGCGGGCTGGCGGGCGAGCCGTACCCGTGGGGCGCGGAGCGGGAGCCGGAGGGCGCGTACCGGATGAACATCTGGCGCGGCAGCTTCCCGGACCGGAACACGGCGGCGGACGGCTACCGGGGCACGTGCCCGGTGGACGCCTTCGAGCCGAACGCCTACGGGCTGTACAACGCCACGGGGAACGTGTGGGAGTGGTGCGCGGACTGGTTCCACGCGAGGCACCATCGCAAGGGGCCGCGCGACAACCCGCGGGGGCCGCGGCTGGGGCAGACGCGGGTGCTGAAGGGGGGGTCGCACATGTGCCACGAGTCGTACTGCCTGCGGTACCGGACGTCGGCGCGGATGGGGAACACGCCGGACAGCTCAAGCGGCAACACGGGCTTCCGCCCGATTCGGGCGCTCTGAAGCCTCCCCGCACACCCGCCCAACGGTAGGCGCGTCCTCTGACATCGCACGGGGCTGCGTCGCCGGCTGCGCCTTCGCTGCCGGCCGCGACCTTTGTTCGCGGAGCGGCCCTCCGGTGCTGTACGTCTGCCGGGTCGTACTTCTGCCGGGCCGTACGTCCGCCGGGCCGGAAGCCCGCCGGGCCCGCGCCTCAGTGGCCGCCCCACCTCCCCCGCACACCCGCCCAAGGGTAGGCGCGCCCGCTGACATCGCTCCGGGCCGTTCGCGTCGCGTCAGCCGCCCCACGCCCCCGCCCCAGGCACCGTCAGATGCCCACGCCCCACATCCCTGCCCCCCCCGCCTGCGTCCCGCGCCCCCGCGCCCCGCCCGCGCCCCGCGGCCCCGCGCCCTGCCCCGGCGCGAGCAGGCCGCGCCGCCCAGGGGCCCCGCGCCCCGCCGGGGCCGGTCCTGCCGGCGGCGCCTACGCTGGTCGTATGACGGATACGCGCAGGGGGCAGGTGGCGGGGCTGCCGGACTTCGGCCGCTGCGCCGTCATGGGCGTCGTCAACGTCACCCCCGACTCCTTCTCTGACGGCGGCCTCTGGTTCGACCCCGCGTCCGCGATCAAGCACGGCATCGACCTCGTCGCCACCGGCGCCGACATCGTCGACGTAGGCGGCGAGTCCACCCGCCCCGGCGCACCCCGCGTGGACGAGGACGAGGAGCTCCGCCGCGTCCTGCCCGTCGTACGGGGCCTCGCGGCCGAAGGCGTACTCGTCTCCGTCGACACCATGCGCGCCGTCGTCGCCGAACGGGCGGTCGCGGCCGGCGCCCGCCTCGTCAACGACGTCAGCGGCGGTCAGGCGGACCCCGCGATGGTGCCGACGGTGGCCGCGGCCGGAGTGCCGTTCGTCGTCATGCACTGGCGCGGCCAGTCCATCGACATGAACAACCGCGCGGTCTACGAGGACACCGTCACCGAGGTCGTCGACGAACTGCGCCGCAGCCTGGACCGGGCCGTGGCCGGCGGGGTGGGCTTCGAGCGGATCATCGTCGACCCCGGCCTGGGCTTCGCGAAGGAGGCCCGGCACGACCTCGTGCTGCTGAACAGCCTCGCCCGGCTGGGCGCTGAGCTGGGTCGTCCGCTCCTGGTGGCCGCGTCGCGGAAGCGGTTCCTGGGGCGGGTCCTGGCCGGCCCCGACGGCTCGCCGCCGCCGGCCCGCGAGCGGGACGCCGCGACGGCGGCCGTGTCGGCGATCGTGGCGCGCGAGGGCGCGTGGGCGGTACGGGTGCACGAGGTGCGGCCGACGGCGGATGCGGTACGGGTCGCGTCGGCACTGGAAGGCCACGGGGCGTAGCGGCGCGGGAAGAGGCGTACACCGGCGTACGGGCAGCCTGCCCAACCGGTCTCGCGGAACCCCCGGCCGCGGAACCCCCGGCCGCGGAGCCGGCGATCGATGTCCGAGCAGCGGCCTACCCTTGGGCGGGAGTGCGGGGGAGTGCGGGGAGTGCAGGGGCGTACGACGTACCTCGTACGCTCAAAGGCCGGGGGCGCGTTCATAGCCCGTTCGAGTCGACGTCATCCTCCATACCGCTGTCCCGTCGACCCTCCCCGTAGGCGCGGCCACAGCCCAACCCGCAGCTCACAGGCAGGCGCGGGCAGCCCCGGTCGTCGGGTCCGTCAGGGGCCGCAGGTACATTCGACCGAGGGTCCCGGGGGCTGGACCGAGCAGGGCCGAGTATCGGAACATCACCGCTTCGACGTTCGCGTACCTCCGCGGACACCGCACATCGACCGAGACGAGGCGCAGAGCCGCAAGGCGGAGAGCCGCAAGGCGGAGAGCCGCAAGACGCAGAAGGTGAGGCGAGCCATGACCGAAGCCGACCGAGTTGCGCTGCACGGCCTCAGGGCCCGCGGTCACCACGGCGTCTTCGCGCACGAGCGCGCCGAGGGCCAGCCGTTCGTCGTCGACCTCGTCCTCCACCTCGACACCCGCCCGGCCGCCGCGACCGACGACCTGACCCGGACCGTGCACTACGGGGTCGTGGCCGAAGAGGCCCTCGCCGTCGTCGAGGGCGAGCCGGTGGACCTGATCGAGACCCTCGCCGAGCGGATCGCCGCGAAGTGCCTGACGCACGCGCCCGTACAGCAGGTGGAGGTGACGGTGCACAAGCCGGACGCGCCGATCACCGTTCCGTTCGACGACGTGACCATCACCATCACCCGAAGCAGAGGTTGACCATTGAATCGCAGCGACCCGACCGTGCAGCCAGTGCCGCGTTCCGTGGTCGAGCAGGTCGACGCGGCCGACTCGACCCTGCAGAACCCCAAGAGCGCGGTGCTCTCCATCGGCAGCAACCTCGGCAACCGCCTGGAGACCCTCCAGGGCTCCGTCGACGCCCTGGAGGACACCCCCGGCCTGCGCGTCAAAGCGGTCTCTCCGGTCTACGAGACCGAGCCCTGGGGCGTCGAGCCGGGCAGCCAGCCGACGTTCTTCAACGCCGTCCTGCTCGTCCGGACCACCCTCCCGCCCTCCTCGCTGATGGAGCGGGCGCACGCCGTCGAGGAGGCGTTCGCGCGCGTACGGGACGACCGGTGGGGCCCGCGCACGCTGGACGTCGACATCGTGGCGTACCAGGGCGTCGTCTCCGACGACCCCGCCCTGACGCTCCCGCACCCCCGCGCGCACGAGCGCGCCTTCGTCCTCGTCCCGTGGTACGACGTGGACCCCGCGGCCGAGCTGCCGGGGCACGGGCCGGTGGCCGAGCTGCTGGCCCACGTCGGCCGGCAGGGTGTGCGCCAGCGCGCGGACCTCGACCTGCGGCTGCCCGACTGAGCGCGTTCTGCGGGCCCTACGGGGCTACGATCTCTGGGAGTTCTGGGAGGAGCGCGTTCGGTGAGGCAACTGCGTGTCGGGGTGTTGGCCGGCATCTTCGTGGTGGCGGGGGTGCTGGGCTGGGCGGGATCCCGGCTGTGGAACTCGGTGGGTACGCTGCCGAGCGTCCCCGTCGCCGCCCCGGTGGTGCTGGCGGTGATCGCCACGATCCTGACGGCGACCGCGCTGTCCCTCCGCGCCCGCCTCCGCGCGCAGCGCGAGCGCGACTCGCGGGCCAAGGCGGTCGACCCGCTGATGGCGGCGCGGGCCGTGGTGCTGGGCCAGGCGAGCGCGCTGGTCTCGGCGCTGGTGGCGGGGCTGTACGGCGGGCTCGGGCTCTTCCTGGTGCTGGACGGGCTGGACTACGGCACGCGCAGGGCCCAGGTGGTGTACGCGGCGCTGGCGGTGGTGGCCGCGGCGCTGGTGGTGGTGGCGGCACTCTTCCTGGAACGGGTGTGCAAGCTGCCCGAGGAGGATGACGAAGACGACCGCCCCCCGCCGCGGTCCTAGCGCCCCCCGCCCCGCGGACCCAGCCCCCTTCCGCCGCGCCGCCCCGGCGCCCAGCGCCCCTTCGCCCCGCGCCCCTCCGCTCCGCGGCCGTTTCCGCCCCGCGGCCCTAGGGCCCGTTCCGTACGGCCGCTACGCTCGACGGCATGACTGCCGCGCCCACCGGAGACGCCGCGCCCGCCGCACGCACCGCCCCGCTGACGGTCGGCATCGGAGGCGCGGCCGAGCAGACCGACATGGTGCTGAACATCGGCCCGCAGCATCCCTCGACCCACGGCGTGCTGCGTCTGCGCCTGGTCCTCGACGGCGAGCGCATCGTCACCGCGGAGCCGGTCATCGGCTATATGCACCGCGGCGCGGAGAAGCTCTTCGAAGCGCGCGACTACCGCCAGATCATCGTCCTGGCCAACCGCCACGACTGGCTGTCGGCCTTCTCCAACGAGCTCGGCGTGGTCCTGGCCGTCGAGCGCATGCTCGGCATGGAGGTGCCGGAGCGGGCGGTGTGGCTGCGCACGCTGCTCGCCGAGCTGAACCGGGTGCTCAACCATCTGATGTTCCTCGGCTCGTACCCCCTGGAACTCGGCGGCATCACCCCGATCTTCTACGCCTTCCGCGAACGCGAGGACCTCCAGGCCGTCATGGAGGAGGTCTCCGGCGGGCGGATGCACTACATGTTCAACCGCGTCGGCGGCCTCAAGGAGGAACTGCCCGCCGGGTGGACGGACCGGGCACGCGCCGCCGTACGGGCCGCGCGGGCGCGCATGGAGGTCTTCGACCGCCTGGTGCTGGGCAACGAGATCTTCCGCGGCCGCACCCGCGGCGTGGGCGTGCTGTCGCCGCAGATCGTGCACGCCTACGGCGTGAGCGGGCCCATCGCGCGCGCCTCGGGGGTGGACTTCGACCTGCGGCGCGACGAGCCGTATCTGGCCTACGGGGAGTTGGGCGACACGCTGCGCGTCGTGACCCGCGAGGAGGGCGACTGCCTGGCGCGCTTCGAGGTGCTGCTGGCGCAGACGCACAACGCCCTCGAACTGGCCGACGCCTGCCTGGACCGGCTGGCGGAACTGCCGCCGGGGCCGGTGAACCAGCGGCTGCCGAAGGTGCTGAAGGCGCCGGAGGGGGAGACGTACGCCTGGACGGAGAACCCGCTGGGGCTGAACGGCTACTACCTGGTGTCGAAGGGCGAGAAGACGCCGTACCGGCTGAAGCTCCGCTCCGCGTCGTTCAACAACATACAGGCGCTCACGGAACTGCTGCCGGGGACGCTGGTGGCGGACATGGTGGCGATCCTGGGGTCGCTGTTCTTCGTCGTCGGCGACATCGACAAGTGAGGAGGAACGGGGACGAATCCCCGTTCAGCTCGCCTGCTCCAGGTCGATGACGCGCCCGACGGGCCCGTGGGGGTCGTCGTCGGGGTCGTCGGCGTCGCCGGAGGAGGCCGCGACGGCCTCGGCGCCCCGGCCGCCTTCCGCCCCGGCTCCGGCCTCGGCCTCGGCCTCGGCGAGGACCTCGGGCCCGACGACGTCGGCCAGGTCGGTGCCGGGGTCACCGGGCTCGCCGGGGCCGGAACGGTGACCGCCGCCGGCCTGCCGGCCGGACGCGGGGCGCGGCACCCCGCGGGAACCGTCGGCCGGAGGCTGTCGGGGGGACTGTGCCTGCTGCGGCCGGGCGAAGTAGCTGAAGCCGCCCGCGTCGCCGGAGGGCGCCTGCTCGTGGGTCTGCCCGTGGCCCTGCCGGGCGGCGTTGCCGGCGAGGTCGTCGAGGGCGCGGGAGGCGCGCAGGTACGTACTCGGGGACGGCGGCCGCGCCTGCGGCTGCGCGCCGGCGGGCAGCAACTGCTTGACGGGCGCCGCGGCCTCGATGGCCAACTGCCGCCGGCCCTCCAGGGCGGCGGCGCGCTCGGACTCGGCGGTGGCGTACCGCGCGAGCAGCGCGGCGTGATCCGTACGCAACCGGGCGAGGTCGCCGTGGCGCGACCCGAGCCGCTTCTCCAACTCCCCGCGAATCCGCCGGGCCTCTTCGAGGTCGCCCTTCAGCTCGGCCAGCCGCTCCTCGTGCCGCCGCTCGGCCCGCGCCAGCGCCCCGGTGGCCTCGGTCACCTGGAGGGCGGCCGTACGATCCCGCAGCCGCATCAGCGCCGAAGCCCCCACGGCGGCCCCGGCGGCCCCCGCGGCCAGCCACCGCACGGCGGACCCGTCCCCGGAAACCAGCCAGGCGCCGGCCGCGCAACCCAGCGCGACCGCGGCGAACGACACGGGCGGCAGCAGCCCGCGCATCGGCGAGGAGAAGCGGTGGCGTCCACGTGGCATAGGCCGCAACTTACCGTGCAGATGTACCAAATGGAGTGGCCCAGAACCAATTGTTTCCCGCCAGTTACGTCACCACTCACCCGGCACCCCCGCCCCGGCCACCCCGGAGCCCGGCCCGCGCCCCGGAGGCCGCGGACCGGGCGCGGGCCGGGGCCGGGCGAGGGGCCGCGAATGAGCGGTGTCCGTTTAGCGGGAGGGACGCCGACCGGCTGGGAAGCAACGCTTAATGGAATTTCATCATTGCCGGAAGAGGCAATGCCTGACGAAAAGTCGACGCTGGTGCAACGAGTTCCGCTTCCGATAGCGTCACCTGAGACCTATACCCTCCCCGAAAGGGAACGCGTGCCGGACTTACGTATCACCGGTGACACCCTCGACGAGCTCCATCACACTTTCACCACCATCGCCAAGCGAATGGACCGAGCAGGCAGGTCGATGAAGGGCGCGGACAGCGAGGTCGTCGGCGCCTGGACGCTGATAAAGCAGGTGCGGGACTTCGCCGACGAGTGGGACTACGGCATCGAGCAGTTGGGGAAGCACGCCGACGGGGCGGCGCGGATGCTGCGGAAGATCGCCAAGGACTTCGACGGGCTGGAGCGCGAGCTCGAGGCGGCCCTGCAGCCCAAGGGGAGCTGACGTGGCCGACAGGGACTTCCCCCACCTGGGTTTCGACCCGGCCCCCGGAGACGTGCACGAAACGCGGCAGCTCTCCCGCGCCCTCGGCAGGCTCGCCGACGAACTGGGCACGACGGTGACGGAACTGGAGCGCCTCGACGGCGGCCAGTGGAAGGGCAAGGCGGCGACCGCGTTCACCGACCACGTGGCCGAGGACGTGGCGCCGGACATGAAGCGGGCGCACACCTCGTTCGACAAGGCCGCCACGGCGCTGCGGCGCTGGGCCGTGGACCTGGAACGCTTCCAGGTGGAGGCAGCCGGCCTGGAGCGTGAGGCGCGGCGCAAGAAGGAGGCCCTCGGCGAAGCGCGGCGCCTGGTGGCGGCGGGGGCGGCGACGCCGTACCTCGACGCCCCGGCGACGGGCGGGGCCGCGGAGGAGCGCGAGGCGGAGCGGGAGAAGAAGCAGCAGGAGAAGCGGGAGGCCGCGGCCGAGGCGGCGGGCGACGAGCTCGAAGCCGTACGGAAGCGGGCGAAGGAGCTACGGGAGCGCTACTTCCAGGCGGCCGACGCGACCGGCCGGCACCTGGACACCGCAGCGGACATCGCCCCGGACGAGCCGGGGTTGTTCGACCGCATCGCGAGCGGCGTGTCGGACGTCCTGGGGGACACCCTCGACTGGGTCAAGGACCACGCGGACCTGATCAAGGCGATCGGCGACGTCCTCAGCTACGTCACGGCAGCGCTGGCGGTGCTGGCGATCGTCACAGCGCCCTTCGGGATCGGGGCGGCGTTCGCGACGGCGGCGCTGATCACGGGAGGGCTGACGCTGGCCACGCACGGGATCGCGAAGGCGGCGGGGGCGGATGTCAGTTGGGCGACCATCGGGCTGGACGTCCTCGGCGTGCTGCCGGTCGCGGGGGCGTTCTCGAAGGGCGCGAAGCTGGCCAACCTGGGGGCGGCTCGGACACGAGCTGGCCAACTCGGGGCGAACTATGTCGCGAATCCGCACCGGGCGCGCAACTTCGCCTCCTTCGGCGACGCCGCCGGCAAGGTCACGGGTGGCCTCAAGATCAGCCCGTTCGGCAAGAACGTGGCGCTGTGGGGGCGGAAGAAGGTCGGCCTGGTGGAGTACGCGGGCAGTGGGCTGCGTAGCCGCATGGCCGGCGTTGCGCACAAGGGCTACGGGGAGGGCCAGTGGCTCGGCACCCGAGGGCTCAGCCTCATCAGCGGCAAGCACGTGGCCATCGATCCGTTCTCCGCCGGCGGCCGAATGCTGGACTCCGGGATCAAGATGGCACCGAAGCTGGTGACCCTCCCGCAGCACGTCGGCATGGACGTGAACATCGGTGATCGTTTCGAGGCGGCTTTCGGCCGTTGAGGAGAGGGCGGATCATGGCAGCCTGGGAGCCGCGCACGGGAGAGACCTTACTCAGCCGCGGGGCGGCGGAGTTCGCCACGGGTATGGCGGCGCCCGTCTCCGGCAAGCGCTGGTTCCGCGACACCGAGCGCCGTGACATCCAGCACGAGTTGCTCGGTTGGCCGGAAGGGCCGACGTACACCGTGCGCAGCCGGGCGGACCAGAGCACCCGGCGTACGGCCAGAGGGGTGGGCGTCGTGTCCCATGCGGTGGTCGCCTTCGCCGCCGGCGCGCTGGGGGCCGTGGGCACGCCGTTCGGCGCCCCGGAATCGCGGGGGAAGAGCGAGGACCCGGAGAACGAAGTTGACGACTTCCCCGTCGTCTGGGGGCAGGCGGGGGCGATCGCCAGAACACTTCCCTGGCAGCTCGACCCCGCACGCCGCCCCGGGAACTACAGGAGCCACGCGATCGTCACCGATGTGCGACTGGTCGTGGTCGGTTTTCCCGACGACGACACGTCCCGTGACGAACTCCTCTGGGAAGCGGACCGCTCGGTCATCGCCCAGGTGGAGCGGAAGAAGTTCAGCACGGGTCAACGGAATTTCACGATCGCGTTCACCGACGGATCGTGGTGCCGACTCCACTCGTACGACGATGACGCGGTAAATTCGTTCCTTCGGCACCTTTCGTCGGACTTCCTTCCGCTGGATCAACTCACTCCGGCTCAGCGGAACGCCATCGACGCCTATCTGGAGATGCGTGCCGGTTCCAACCGCGGTTCCGGATATCCCTATCGCATCGTCACCAGACGGCCGAGCGGCAACATTCTGTTCGAAGCCTGGTCCGAACCCGCGGATCCGATCGGCGGCAATTGCTCTGACGGCTACACCATGCACTTGATCGGGCCGGAAGGCGAACACCCCACACTGCAGCCCGGTGACCTCGACTGAATCGGTGACACACCCCTATGGCCTCTCCACGCCCCGACGGCGTACCTCCCGTCTGGTTCACCGTTCCCGACGGGTTCCACTCCCTGCCCATCGCCGCCACCCCCGACGAACGCGCCACCCTCGCCGACGAGTTCGTCCGGGAACTCTTCCCCAACGGTGACGACACCCTGTGGGCCGCCGCCGCGCCCTACTACGCCGGGATGGGGGAGCTGATGGGGAGTGCCGGGCTGGAGTATTCGGCGGTGGGGCTCTTCGCGCGGGACGAGGGCGGGGTTGCGCACTGTGCTTTCCACGTGGGTGCGTGGGAGAGCGGGCATCCTTCCGTCGAGGCCGCCGGCACCGGGATCCGGGAAGTCCTCGTACGGGATCCGACCAACGACGTGCGGTGGCTCGAACTGCCGTGCGGGCCCGCCGTTTCGTGCACGACCCTGCGGGAGTTCACCGTGCCCGCGGAGCTCGCGGCCGACGGACAGGAGACCACCCTCCGCACCGGGCAGATCCAGGTGCACGTCCCGTTTCCCACCGGGCCCTACACCGCCGTCTTCACGCTCGACACCGCGGCCACGGACTACTGGGGCGAGTTCTGCGACATGACCGCCGCCGTTCTGCAGACCGTCGGATTCGCCGTGCCCTCGCCCCAGGAGTAGGCGTCAGCAGGTGTTCCGGCTGGAGTTGACGAACTGGACGTTCCGTACGGTCAGGTTGTCGGCGCACGGGTTCTCGTTGAGGGCGGAGTTCGTCACCGTCAGGTTCTGCAGCGTGATGTCCCGGGAGTTCGCGAACTCCGAGCGGGCCGCGATGCGGATGTCGCCGGGGCCGGACACGGAGCCGCTCTGGCCGGCGATGCTCACGTTGTAGCAGTTCTCCAGCAGGATGGCGTTGCCGCCCGTGTTCGCGATGTCGACGCGGTCGATGACCGCGCCGCCGCTTTCGGAGACGCAGAAGACGCCGCGGCCGCCGCCGCGGGCGATGACCTGGCCGACGCGGATGTTGGTGGCGTAGCTGTCGCCGACGCGGCCGTTGCGGTTGGCCATGCGGAAGGCCGCGTAGCCGGTGCCGGTGCCGGCGTCTACGGCGTCTACGGTGCCGATGTCGGCGTTGATCGTCTGGTTGAGCAGCAGGCCCGACTCGCCGACGCCGCGGGCGGTGACGGTGCCGATGGTGAGGCCGTCGACGCCGTAGGTCTCGACCGCGTGCGCGCTCGCTCCGGAGACGTAGACGTTGTCGATCCGGACGTTACGGGTCCACTGGCTGGTGTCGCCGCGGTTGTCGATGCGGACGCCGAGGCCGGCCGACAGGCGCATGTCGATCTGGCCGAGGGTGACGTTGGTGACGTTGCGCATGAAGATGCCGTATACGGGACTACCGGTGACGTTCAGGTGCTGGACCTCGACATCGCGTACGCCGCGGGCGTAGACCGGCGCCTGGTCGCCGGAGCCCGAGCCGGTGACGTCGATGGTGCCGCAGACGTCCAACGTGGTGTAGCTCGGCAGCGACAGCCTCGATCCGCGGCTCATCGTGCCCGAGCCGCGGACGACGACGCGCTCCTTGGCCGTACGGCCCGGGGTGAGGCTGCCGACGGCGGCGCTCATGGCCGACAGCATGTCGTCGCCGGTGTAGACGACCGAACTGCCGCGGCGGGCGGTCCACGTGCTGCCGCTCTTCACCGCCTCCGCGTGGTACGAACCGTCGCCGCACGCCAGCGGCGCCGGGGCCGGCTCCTCGCCGTGGGCGCTGCCCTGGACCGTCAGCGTGGCGGCTGCGGCGGCCAGTGCCGTCAGGCAGGCGGCGGTGAGCGCGGCCGTGCGCCGCCGGCGAAGGCCGTCGCCGCCGGTCCGGCCGGCCCCGCCGGTGTCGTCGTTGCCGGTGCCGTGACGGCTCTCACGGCCACTCACCCTGCGGCTGCTGCCGGGCTTGCCTCGTCCCATGGTCGACCAACTCCCGGGTAGTGGGGGGTGCGCGCTTCGCGCGTTACCTGGTTGCCGCCCGGGCCGGATCGGTTGCCCGTTCCGCCGTCACATCCGCGGGTCCCGCCGGGCCCGGGGCCCGGCGGGACCGCTCGTCTCACGAGCCGAGGAGGTTCTTCTCTTCCAGGTACTCCTTCGCCGCGTCCGCCGGCTTCATCCGCTCCGCGTCCACCTTGCGGTTCAGCTCGATCAGGTCCTCCGTCGTCAGCACCTTCGTGAGCTTGTCCAGCGTGGACGCGATCTCCTTCGTCCCCGCTTCCTCTTCGTTGACGACCGGGAGGATGTTGTCCGCGTTCTGCAGGCCCTTGTCGTCCTCCAGAAGCACCAGGTCGAAGTCGTCCAGGGTGGCGTCCGTGGTCGTCGTCAGGACGAGCTGGTTGGTGCCGTCCTGGACCGACTGCTTGGCCGCCGGGGTGCCCACGCCCAGGGGGTCGATCTTCGCGATGTCGATGTCGTACGTCTTCTCCAGGCCCGGCTCGCAGAACGGGCGCTCCGGGCATTCGTCGCCCGCCGCCAGGCGGACGGCCTCGCCGGTCTTGCCGAGGTCGCTGAGGGTCTTGAGCTTGTTCTCCGCGGCGAAGTCCTTGGAGACGGCGAAGGCGTTCTGGTCGACGGCGTCGCCGGCGGAGAGCACCTTCAGGCCGCGGGGCTCGGCGAGCTCACGCAGGGCGGTCACCGTCTCGTCGACGTCGTTCGACGCGACGGGGTTCTTCTCCGGTGCCTCCACGCCGTTCTCCTTCGCGTTGAGGAACTCGGCGAGGGTCGCGGCGTACTCCGGGAAGACGTCGATGCTGCCCTTCTCCAGCTCCGGCTCGTACAGCTCGCGGTTCTCCAGCTTCTTTATCGTGACGTCGTAGCCGGCGTCCTCCAGCATCGCCGAGTACAGCTCGGCGGTCACCGTCGAGACCGTGAACCCGGCCTGGCCCACGACCAGGGATGACTTGTCGTCGTCCGAGGAGTCCGTGCCGCCCTTCTCCTCCAGGCTGTCGCCGCCGCAGGCCGCGAGCCCCGCGGTCAGGGCGGCGGCGGCCAGCACCGAGGCGGCGGCGCGGGCTCGAACGCGGTTGGTGATCAAGGGATTCTCCATCCGTTGGGAGTCGGTGTTCGTGGTGTCTCGGAAAGCGAGGGGTGTGGGGTCACGCGCGGTCTGGTGGAGTTTTTCCGGAGGAGAATGCCGACGTTCTACGCGCACACCGACGCCACGTGACAAGGCGCTGCGCTGCGCATGACGTGTCGCCGAACCCTACAGCGACGCCGGCACGGGCTTCTGTTTCCCCGGCGGCACGTCCGCCCCCTCCGCTCCCGGCCCCGCCAGGTCGTCCCCGGGTGTCCCGCGCCCGCGCCCGCGGCGGCCGTCGCGACGGCCGCGCATCGGGTCGAGCAGCCGCTCGGCGGCGACGAGCACGGCCTCCAGCACCAGGGCCAGCACCGCCACCAGGAAGGCGCCGGCCACCACCATCGGTGTGTTGTACGTCCGGAAGCCCGCGGTGATGATCCGGCCGAGCCCGCCACCGCCCGCGATGGCCGCCAGCGTGGCCGTCGCGACCACCTGCACGGTCGCCGACCGCAGCCCGGTCATCACCAGCGGATAGCCCAGCGGCAGCTCCACCCGGCGCAGCAACTGCGGCCCGGACATGCCCATGCCCCGCGCCGCCTCCACCACGTCCCGGTCGGCCTCGCGGATGCCCACGTACGCGTTCGTCAGCAGCGGCGGCACCGCGAACAGCACCAGCGCGATGACCGTCGGCCAGTCACCATGCATGCGCAGCGGCGTGAGCATCAGCAGCCCGAGCACGGCGAGCGTGGGCACGGCCCGCCCGACGTTCGAGATGTTGATCGCCAGGGTGCCGCCCTTGCCGATGTGGCCCAGCCAGAACGCGATCGGCAGCGCGACGGCGCAGGCGAGGGCCAGCGACATGCCGGTCAGATACAGGTGCTCGCCCAGCCGGACGCCGATCCCGCTCGGGCCCGACCAGTTCGACCCCGTGGTCAGCCACGTCCACGCGTCCGTGATGGTGCCCATCAGGCAACGCCCCCCTGGTGCCGCCCGGCTGTCCTTGCCCACGCGCGGAACCTGCCGCCGCCACCGCTCCTGCGCCGCCGCGCCCGTGCCCACGGCGTCAGCAGCCGCTGCAGGCCCAGGAGCAGCAGATCCGCCAGCACGGCGAGCAGCACGCACAGCACCGACGCCGTCAGCACCTGCGCCTTGAACAGGCTGCGCATGCCTTCGACGATCAGGTTGCCCAGCCCGCCGTAGCCGATGATTCCGCCGACCGTCGTCATCGCGATCGTCGACACCGTCGCCATCCGCAGCCCCGCCATGACGGCGGGCAGCGCGAGCGGCAGCTCGACGGCGAACAGCAGCCGCGTCGGCCCGTACCCCATTCCGCGCGCCGCCTCCCGCGTCTCCGCCGGTACGGAATCGAGGCCCGCCAGCAGATTCCGGATGAGGATCGTCAGCGAATAGAGCACGAGGCCCGTGACGACCACGGACGCCGAAATGCCCATGAGCGGGACGAGCAGGGAGAACATGGCGAGCGACGGAATCGTGTACAGCACCGTCGTCAGGCCGAGCACGGGGCCCGTGAGCACCCGCCAGCGGCGGGCGATCAGCGCCAGCGGGAAAGAGATCAGCAGGCCGATGGCCACGGACGCCAGCGTGATCCAGACGTGCTGGACCGTGGCGTCGACGAGTTCTTCTGTGCGGCTGCGGACGTATTCACCGCAGATCCACTCGTTCGCTGCCAGGCAGCCGGAGGCTTTCACGCCACCGCTCCTTCCCGTAGGCAGCTCTATTAGACCCTCCACCACTGACACGGGGAGGGGAGGGCGGGGCAGAATGAGGAAGCATGATCCGATTCGAGCACGTGACCAAGCGGTACCCCGATGGGACTACGGCGGTGAGCGACTTGTCGTTCGACGTCGCCGCGGGCGAGTTGGTGACGCTCGTCGGCCCGTCCGGCTGCGGGAAGACCACCACCCTGAAGATGGTCAACCGGCTCATCGAGCCCACCGCCGGCCGCATCGAGGTCGACGGGCAGGACGTCATGGCGACCGACCCCGTCGAGCTGCGCCGCCACATCGGCTACTGCATCCAGAACGTCGGCCTCTTCCCGCACAAGAACGTCCTCGACAACACCGCCACCGTGCCCCACCTGCTGGGCACGCCGCGCGACAAGCGGCTGAAGCGGGCGGCCGAGCTGCTGGAGCTGGTCGGCCTCGACCCGCACGAGCACGGCCGCCGCTACCCCGACCAGCTCTCCGGCGGCCAGCGCCAGCGCGTCGGCGTGGCGCGGGCGCTGGCGGCGGACCCGCCGGTGCTGCTGATGGACGAGCCGTTCGGGGCGGTCGACCCGGTGGTGCGGGAGCACCTGCAGAACGAGTTCCTCAAGCTGCAGGCGCGGATGCGCAAGACCGTGCTCTTCGTCACACACGACATCGAGGAGGCGGTACGGCTCGGCGACCGCATCGCGGTCTTCGGGGACGGGCGGATCGAGCAGCTCGACTCGCCGGCGGCGGTCCTGGGCAAGCCCGCCACCCCGTACGTGGCCGACTTCGTCGGCGCCGACCGGGGGCTGAAGCGGCTGTCGGTGACGGAGATCGAGCGCGATGACCTGGAGCAGCCGCCGGTGGTGCGGCTCGACGACGACGCGCGCGTTGCCGCGGCGGCGCTGCGGGACGGGGGCGCGCGGTGGGCGGTCGTGCTGGACGAGGACGGCGAACTGCACGGGTGGGTCGCCGCGGACGAGATCGCCAAGGGCGGCGCCGTGTCGGACTACGCGCGCCGGATGGACGCCTGGCTGCCGCTGGGGGCGAGCCTGAAGAAGGCGTTCGCGACGATGCTGCAGTACGACGCGGGGTGGATCGCGGTGGTGGACCACGAGGAGACGGGCCGGTTCGCCGGCGTCCTGACACCGGCGAGCCTGCACGAGGCGCTGCGGCGGTCGATCGACGCGGACGCGCGCGCGGTGGCGCGGGCGGAGGTGGAGCTGGACTCGCTGCCGCAGGTGTGAGGCGCTGCCGCGGGGGTGTACGGGCCCGCGGTGTCAGGGGAGGACCGGGGCGATGCCCACGTGGCGGGCCAGCCAGGTGAAGCCCCCGAGCCCGGCGGGGTCGAGGAGCTCGGCCGCCTCCCCCGCGGCGGCGAGCCGCCGCAGGTAGCCCGACGGGTCGGTCGAGGCCAGCGCGAGCGGCGGTCGCCTCCCGTCGAGCCCGAGCCCCCGCAGCGCCTCCCGCTGCGACATCAGCGCCGGAGCCCCGCCCCGCTCCCGGGCGCCGGGCGTGCCCGGGGCGCCCTCCGCCGGGCCCGTTCCGGTCTGCCCGCCCAGCGCGGCGGCGACCGCGTCCAGCGCCACGTGCGCCGTCACGTCGCAGCTCCCGTCCGGCACCGGCGCCACCTCGTGCCCGTCGCGGAACGCCGTCAGCGTGCCGTACGGGGGGCGGGCCGCCCGGGTGTGGGCGTAGTCCGCGGTCAGCGCCAGGCCGGCGGTCAGGGTCGCGACCGCCGCCGACCACGCCGCGTCGCGCGGGGCGCCGATCTCCGCGCGGCTGCCCGCCGGCGCGCCCGCCAGCGGCCACCAGCGGCGCAGCCACTCCGCGTCGGCGCCGCCGACCTCCGCGCCCAGCCGCTCGGTGCCGTCCGGCGCGACCTCCACGTACCGCGGCACACCCCCCTCGTCCGTCTCCGCGACCTCCACCGGCACGTTGTCCAGCCACTCGTTGGCGAACAGCAGCCCCCGCACCCCCGGCGGCGGCTCCGCCAGCCACGTGATCCGCTCGTCAAGACCCTCCGGCCGCGGGCCGACCTCCACCGCGTACGCCCGCAACCGCCCCGGACCGTCGTACGCGGCCAGCACCCCCGTCAGCAGCTCCCCGCGCCCCGCCCCGACGTCCACCACGTCCAGCTCCGCCGGCCGCCCGAGCGCGACCGCCACCCGCCGCACCAGCTCCGCCACCGCACTCGCGAACAGCGGCGACGCGTGCACCGAGGTACGGAAGTGCGCCCCCGCCCCGGCGGCGGGCCCGCCCCGGCGGTAGAAGCCCTCCGGCCCGTACAGCGCCCGCCGCATGGCCTCCCGCCAGCGCAGCGGTCCACCCGCTCCCGGGCCCGTTCCCCGGCCCTCGCCGGGGAGGCCCTCCGCACGCGGCCCGGCTGCCGCGCCCCGTCCGCTCGTCCCACCGTTCTCCACAGGCGCATCCTCCACCCTGCGGAGTAGATGCATCGGCCAGGGATCGCCCCGGGGTCTGACTCCCGCTTACGCGCGCGTGCCTACGCTGGGTGACGTGCAACGTGTCTACGACTTCCTCCGCCGGCATCCGACGCTGGTCGACAGCTTCTGGGCTGTCTGCCTCGTCATGATGACCGTTGCCTGGCTGGTCACCGTGGACACGACCGTCGACGACAACCCGCACGTCCCCCTCACGGACATCGAGAAGACGGTCGCCCTGGTCATCGGCCTCGGCTACTCCGCCGTCGTCGCGCTGCGGCGTCGCCAGCCCACGCGGATGCTGCTCGTCGCCGGCGCGCTCGGCGTCGCCCAGGTCGTGCTGGACTCGTCGCCGGGCCCCGCGAACTTCGCCATGCTCGTCGTCATCTTCACCGTCGCCGCCGGCGACGTGCCCTGGGCGTCGCGGCTGGCGCTCGTCGGCGCCGCCGTCGCGCCGGCGGTCAACCTGCTGCGGTGGCCGGCCGCCGAGGAGACGGTCTTCGAGAAGGGCGTCGGCCTCGCCTTCCTGACCGTCCCGTTCCTGCTCGCCTGGGTGCTCGGCGACTCGCTGCGCACCCGCCGCGCCTACTACGCGCAGCTCGAGGAACGGGCCGCCCGCCTGGAGCGGGAGCGGGAGACGCAGTCGCGGATCGCGGTCGCGGCCGAGCGCGCGCGGATAGCCCGCGAGCTGCACGACGTGGTGGCGCACAACGTCTCCGTCATGGTCGTGCAGGCCGACGGCGCCGCGTACGTCCTGGACAGCGCGCCGCAGCAGGCCAAGGACGCGCTCACCACCATCTCCGGCACCGGCCGGCAGGCGCTGGCGGAGATGCGCCGGCTCCTCGGCGTGCTGCGCACCGGCGAGGCGGGCGCGGGCGGCGAGTACGTGCCGCAGCCCGGCGTGGAGCAGTTGGCGGAGCTGGTCGAGCAGGTGCGCGGCGCGGGGCTCACGGTCTCGTTCGAGGTGGCCGGCTCGCCGCGGGAGCTGCCGAGCAGCATCGAGCTCGCGGCGTACCGCATCGTGCAGGAGGCGCTGACCAACACCCGCAAGCACGGCGGTCCCGAGGCGGGCGCCGCGGTGCGGCTGACGTACGCGGACGGCGAGCTGGAGGTGCTGGTCGAGGACGACGGCCGCGGATCGCTGCCCGAGCTGTACGAGGAGGGCGGCGCCGACGGCCAGGGCCACGGGCTCATCGGCATGCGCGAGCGCGTGGGGATGACCGGCGGCGAGCTGGACGCGGGGCCGCGGCCCGGCGGCGGCTTCCGCGTACGTGCCGTGCTGCCACTGAAGACGGCCGCCTGACGGGCGGCCGGGCCGGCGGCTTACCGTCGAACGCGGAAGAAGGCGGGAACCCAGGGCGGCCCACGCGGCCCTGCCGAGAAGGAAGGGACTCACGTGACGATCCGGGTCATGCTCGTGGACGACCAGGCGCTGCTGCGCACCGGCTTCCGAATGGTGCTGGCGGCCCAGTCCGACATGGACGTCGTCGCGGAGGCGGGGGACGGCGACGAGGCGGTGCAGCTTCTCGACGTCACGAAGGTCGACGTCGTGCTCATGGACGTCCGCATGCCGCGCCTCGACGGCGTCGAGGCCACGCGGCGCATCTGCGCGAACAAGCCGGCGGAGGCGCCGCCGAAGGTGCTCATCCTCACCACCTTCGACCTCGACGAGTACGCCTTCTCGGCCCTGCAGGCCGGGGCGTCCGGCTTCATGCTCAAGGACGTGCCGCCCGGGGACCTGCTGACCGCCATCCGGGCCGTGCACAGCGGCGACGCGGTCGTCGCGCCGAGCACGACGCGGCGGCTCATCGACCGGTTCACGGCCGTGATGCCCGCCCCGGCGGGCGAGCGGGCGCACCCGGAGCTGAAGCGGCTGACGGACCGGGAGCGCGAGGTGCTGCTGCTGATCGCGCAGGGGCTGTCGAACGGGGAGATCGCGACTCGGCTGGTGCTGTCGGAGGCGACGGTCAAGACCCACGTGGGGCGGATCCTCACGAAGCTGGAGCTGCGGGACCGGGTGCAGGCGGTGGTCCTGGCCTACGAGACGGGTCTGGTACGGGCCGGGGGCTGACCGCGGCCCGCCTCAGCGCAGCAGGCCCTCCAGCAGCGACCCGCCGAGGCGGGCGACCGCCGGCAGCGACAGCTCGTACTGCACGTACCGCCCGCGGCGCCGCGTGACGACCAGCCCCGCCTTCTTCAGCACCGCCAGGTGGCGGGAGACCTCCGGCGCCGTCAACTGGTGCACGGCGGCCAGCTCGCCGGTCGTGGTCGGCGTCCGCGAGATCGTGCGGCACAGCCGGAGCCGCACCGGGTGCGCCAGCGCCTCCAGCCGCAGTTGCAGCGTCTCCAGCGGCGGCGTCCGGGGCAGATCGGGCGACGGTATGGGGTACTGGATCACCGGTTGCCAGCCCGGCGCGTAGACCACCAGCATGTGCGGCCAGCCGAACGCGGTCGGCAGGAAGGTCACGCTCTCGCTCGCGACCGCGCCTCCGTTGCTCAGCTTGTCCGCGACGATCCGGACCGAGCCGTCCTCGCCCTCGTCGAGACGCAGCGCCCCCGACACGTCCGCCAGCGCCACCGCCAGGCCCTTGCGCCGCAGCAGGTCCGTCTTGTGCCGCGCGTCCGCGGCCAGGGAGTGCCTGACCCGCTCCCACGTCTCGTCGAAGAACGCCCGCGCGCAGTCCTCGAAGAGCCGCCGCAGCCACACCCGCAGCCCGTCGGGGTCGGCGAGCATCCGCTCCACGAACCCCGCCTGGCGCGGGCCGCGGGCGGCGGCGCGCTCGACGGCCATCCTGCGGGTGGCCGGGTCGGCGAGCGGGGAGGGGCTGCCGTGCTGGTACGCCGGGTTGCAGACGATCTCGAACGCGGCGGTGACGAACGCGTCGTCCGGTATCCGGTCGAGGGCGTCCAGCTCCTCGGCGAGGGTCGCTCCCGGCGCGGCGGGCAGCAGGATGTCGGCCCGCCCGGCGCTCCACAGGAACTCCGCCTCACTCAGCCGGTCCGCGAGCCCGGCGTCGAGCGTGGCCGCGGTCGCGTCCGCCCAGCCGGCCGCCCCGGGGTGGTGCCCGGGCGAGGCGAGCGCGTGCAGCGCGGCGCCCAGCTCGGCGAGCGGGGAGGGCGTGAAGCCGATGCGCTCGACCGGCAGGCCGGTGATGTCGAGGGTGACGCTCATGAAGCCATGGTCGGGCACGGGACTGACAGCGCGGGAGCCTCCGGCGCGTAGCCGCGGCGCCGCGGTCGGGTCAGCCCGTCCCCTTCCCCGCCGCCTCCGCCTTCCGCACCCGCTCCACCAGCGCCGCCGCCTCCCGCGCCACGTCCTGCGCCGTCCAGGCCAGCCCCGGCTCCGTCACCGTGACCGCCGTCACCGACAGCCCCGGCGGATCGCCGGGTTCCGTCCACAGCCGGAACAGGCACGTCCCGGTCTCCTCCGTCAGCGCCGTCCCCGCCTCCATCAGCGCCTCCGCCCCGTACGGCAGCCAGACCTGGAACTGGTGCGTGTGCGGCACCCGCGGATGCACCCGGAAGTACGGCACCCCCGCCCCCGCCAGCCCCTCCCGCAGCGCCTCCGCGACGACCCGCGCGTGCGCCACGTACGACGGCAGCCGCGGCAGCTCCCGCTGCAGCCCCTCCAGCGCGGCCAGCGCCGCCGGCCACTGCTGGAACACCTGGCCGCCGTACCGGTGCCGCCACGCCCGCGCCTCGGCCACGAACCCCGCGGGCCCGGCCAGCGCCGCGCCGGACAGCCCGCCCAGCGACTTGTAGAACGAGACGTACACGCTGTCCGCGAGCTCCGCGATCTCCGCCAGCCCGCGCCCGAAGTGCGTCGTGCACTCCCACAGCCGGGCGCCGTCGAAGTGGACCACCGCGTCCCGCTCCCGCGCCGCCGCGACGACCTCCTGGAGCGCCTCCCACTCCGGCAGCACGTACCCCGGCTCCAGCATCGGCAGCTCCAGCATCAGCGTGCCGAAGGGCTCGCCCAGCGCGCGTACCTCCGCCGCCGTCGCGATCCGCGGCGCGTGCGTGGGGTGGACGGTGCGCAGCCCGCTGACGACCGCGTACGCGGCCCGCTCGTGCACCTCCAGGTGGGCGCGCGGGTGCGAGGCGACGACGCTGCTGCCGGTGCGCTCCGCCCAGCAGCGCAGCGCGACCTGCTGGGCCATCGTGCCGGTGGGGAAAAACGCCGCCTCCTCGCAGCCGAGCAGGTCCGCCGTGCGCTCCTCCAGCTCGGCGACGATCCCGCCGCCGTAGATGTCGACCTGCTGGTGGAGGTCGATGCCGCCGGGGCTTGTGGTGGCGAGGCGGGCCAGGCGTGCGGAGATGGTGGGGAAGGGCGCCGAGAGGGTGTGCTCGGCCGCCGCCCACGTCGCGCGCCTACGGGTCATGAGGTCGTCCGCGTCGGTCATGAGGCCAGATCATGCCCGCTGCCGCACCTCCGCCACACCGGGTTTACGCCCCCGCGGCAGCCGGACGCCGCACCGGAGGCAGGGCGGCACGCGCGCGCGTACGCGCGTCCGCCGCACCTCCGCCCGTGCCGGTGCACCGTGGTCAGGCACACAACGGCGGTGGCCCCCCGCCGCAAGTACCATGAACCCGTACGTCCGGTACCCGAAGCGGACTGGAACGGAAGGCGACGTGAACCCCAGCCCCACCCCCGAGCCGCAGGAGAAGCCCGCCCGGCTCGCCGTCGGCGTGGTCGGCGCCGGCCGGGTCGGCCCGCCGCTCGCGGCCGCGCTCGCGCTCGCGGGACACCGTCCCGTCGCCGTGCACGCCGTCTCCGACGGCGCCCGCCGGCGGGCCGACGAACTGCTCCCCGACGTGCCCGTCACCGAGCCCGCCGAGGTGCTGGCCCGCGCCGACCTCGTGCTGCTCACCGTCCCCGACGACGTGCTGCCCGGCCTCGCCGAGGGCCTGGCGGGCACCGGCGCCGTCCGTCCCGGGCAACTGCTCGTGCACACCTCCGGCCGGTACGGGGCCGCGGTGCTGGAGCCCGCCACCCGCGCCGGCGGGCTGCCGCTCGCGCTGCACCCCGCGATGACGTTCACCGGCACCGCCGTCGACGTCCAGCGCCTCGCCGGCTGCTCCTTCGGCGTCACCGCGCCGGGCGAGCTGCGTACGGCGGCGGAGGCGCTGGTCGTGGAGATGGGCGGCGAGCCGGAGTGGGTGGAGGAGGCGGCCCGGCCGCTGTACCACGCGGCGCTCGCCATCGGCGCCAACCACCTCGTCACCCTGGTCGCGCAGTCGACGGAGCTGCTGGCCAAGGCCGGTGTCGCCGCCCCCGACCGGATGCTGGGCCCGCTGCTGGGCGCCGCCCTCGACAACGCGCTGCGCAGCGGCGACGCCGCGCTCACCGGCCCGGTCGCGCGCGGCGACGCGGGCACCGTGGCGGCCCACATCGCGGAGCTGCGTGTCCACGCACCGCAGGCCGTGCCGGCGTACGTCGCGATGGCCCGCGCGACGGCCGACCGCGCGCTCGCGGGCGGGCTGCTCAAGCCGGAGCTGGCCGAGGACCTGCTCGGGGTCCTCGCCGACGGAGGACGCTGAGGGACGGCGACGATGACCGCTCTACTCGTACACCACGCCGCGGATCTGCCGGAGCCGCCGGGGGCGCATGAGCCCCAGGACGCGCCGGATGCGCCGGATGCGGCGCCCGAACGCCCGGCGCGCGCCGTGGTGATGACCATGGGCGCGCTGCACGAGGGCCACGCCGCCCTGATCCGCGCCGCCCGCGCCGACGTCGGCCCGTACGGGCAGGTCGTGGTCACCGTCTTCGTCAACCCGCTGCAGTTCGGCCCCGGCGAGGACCTGGACCGCTACCCGCGCACCCTCGACGCCGACGTCCTGCTCGCGGGCAAGGAGGGCGCGGACGTCGTCTTCGCGCCGCCGGCCGACGAGGTCTACCCGGGCGGCGAGCCACAGGTGCGCGTCAGCGCCGGGCCCATGGGGGAGCGGCTGGAGGGCGCCTTCCGGCCCGGGCACTTCGACGGCGTGCTGACCGTCGTCGCCAAACTGCTGCATCTCACGCGGCCGGACGTGGCGCTGTACGGGCAGAAGGACGCCCAGCAACTCGCCCTGATCACGCGGATGGTGCGGGATCTGAACTTCCCGGTACGGATCCTCGGCGTGCCGACCGTACGCGAGGCGGACGGGCTGGCGCTTTCCAGCCGCAACGTGTACCTCTCCGCGCCGGAGCGCCGCACCGCGCTCGCGCTGTCCCGCGCGCTGTTCGCGGCGCGCGGCGCGGCGGGCGGCCCGCGGGAAGCGCTGGCGGCGGCACAGTCTGTGCTGCACGACGCGGGCGCCCTGACGCCCCCGCTGGAGCTGGACTACGCCGCGCTGGTGGACCCCGCGGACTTCACCCCGGTCCCGGACGGCACGGCAGAGCAGGCGGGCGGCGCGACACCCGGGAACGGCACGGCCCGCGAGGCCGTCCTCGCCGTCGCCGCGAAGGTCGGCGCCACCCGCCTCATCGACAACATCCGCCTCACCTTCGGAGGTGCCCGGTGACCGCGATACGGCTCGACGCACCGCTCCCCGGCTGGGTACTCGACACCGACGTCGTCGTGGTCGGCTCCGGCGTCGCCGGCCTCACCGTGGCGCTGCGCTGCGCCGAGGCGGGCCGCCGGGTCACCGTGGTCACCAAGGCCAGCCTCGACGACGGCTCCACCCGCTGGGCCCAGGGCGGGATCGCCGCCGCCCTCGGCGACGGCGACACCCCGGAACAGCACCTCGCGGACACCCTCGTCGCCGGCGCCGGGCTGTGCGACGAGGACGCGGTGCGCACCCTCGTCACCGAGGGCCCCGCCGCCCTACGCCGCCTCATCGCCACCGGCGCCGCCTTCGACACCGACCCCGCCACCGGCGCCATCGAGCTGACCCGCGAGGGCGGCCACCGCCGCCGCCGCATCGCCCACGCGGGCGGCGACGCGACCGGTGCGGAGGTCTCCCGCGCGCTGGTCGGGGCGGTGCGCGAGGCGGGTATCGAGACCGTCGAGCACGCACTCGTACTCGACCTGATCAAGGATGCGGAAGGGCGTGCGGCCGGCGTCACGTTGCACGTCATGGGGGAGGGCGCGCGCGACGGCGTGGGTGCCGTGCACGCCCCCGCCGTGGTGCTTGCCACCGGCGGCATGGGTCAGGTCTTCTCCGCGACCACCAACCCGGCGGTCTCCACCGGCGACGGCGTCGCGCTGGCGCTGCGCGCCGGCGCGGAGGCGTCGGACCTGGAGTTCGTGCAGTTCCACCCGACGGTGATGTTCCTGGGCCCGGACGCCCAGGGCCAGCAGCCGCTGGTCTCCGAGGCGGTACGGGGCGAGGGCGCCCACCTCGTCGACGCGGACGGCGTGCGGTTCATGGTGGGGCAGCACGAGCTGGCGGAGCTGGCGCCGCGCGACATCGTGGCGAAGGGCATCATGCGGCGCATGCGCGAGCACGGCGCCGACCACATGTACCTCGACGGGCGGCACTTCGGCGCGGAGATGTGGAAGCAGCGCTTCCCCACGATCTTCGCGGCCTGCCGCGCGCACGGCTTCGACCCGGTCCACGACCTCGTCCCGATCGCCCCCGCGGCCCACTACGCCTCCGGCGGCGTCGTCACGGACCTGCGCGGGCGGACGAGCGTCCCGGGCCTGTACGCCTGCGGTGAGGTGGCCTGTACGGGCGTGCACGGCGCCAACCGGCTGGCGTCCAACTCCCTGCTGGAGGGCCTGGTCTTCGCCGAGCGCATCGCGGCGGACGTCGCGGCCGGACCCGTACCGGAGGAACGGACGGCACCGACGGCACCGACGGCACCGGAGGCGAAGAGTCCGCCGTGGGAGATCCCCCTCCTCCCGGCGCGGGCCCGCGCTGACATCCAGCGCGTCATGACCCTCGGCGCCGCCGTGCTGCGCTCCGCCGCCAGCCTGGACGGGGCAGCGGCGGAACTGCGCGCGGTACGGGACGCCGCGCGGCCCGCCCCCGCGGCGCCGTGCGTGGAGACCTGGGAGGCCACCAACCTCCTGCTCGTCGCCCAGGTCCTCGTCGAGTGCGCCCGGCGCCGCACCGAGACCCGCGGCTCGCACTGGCGCGAGGACCACGCCGACCGCGACGACGCCCGCTGGGCCCGGCACTTCCTCGTCACCCTCACCCCCGATCCCGTACGCACCGAAGCCCCCGAGGCCGACGAGGCCCCCGCGGCCCGCACAGACCTCGCAGACCCCGCACTCGCCGTCCGGACCACGGCCGGCACCGCCTTCCACCGGGAGACCCCGTGAGCAGCACCCCAGAGCCCCAGCGACCCCAGCCCGTGGAGCTGACGCTCCTGCCCCTCGGCGGCCCGGACACCGGCTCCGGCGGCTGCGGCGACGCCTGCGGCTGCGGGGCGGACGGCGGTGACGCCGGCGCGGCGTACGGCCACGACCCCCTGGAGTGCGGCCTCGACCCCGGCCTCGCCCAGCTCCTCGTCGACGCCGGCCTCGACCCCGTCTACGTCGAGGACGTCGCCCACCTCGCCGTCGAGGAGGACCTCGACCACGGCGTGGACGTGACGACCGTGGCCACCGTCCCCGAGGACGCCGTCGCCACGGGCGACTTCACCGCCCGCGAGGCCGGCGTCGTCGCCGGCCTGCGCGTCACCGAGGCGGTCCTGTCCGTCGTCTGCACCGACGACATGGAGGTCGAGCGGCACGCCGAGGACGGCGACCTGGTCGCGGCCGGACAGCCGCTGCTGACCGTCCGTACCCGCACCCGCGACCTCCTCACCGCCGAGCGCAGCGCGCTCAACCTCCTTTGCCGCCTGTCCGGAATCGCCACCTCCACCCGCGCCTGGGCCGACGCCCTGGAGGGCACCGCCGCCAGGGTGCGCGACACCCGCAAGACGACGCCCGGCCTGCGCGCGCTGGAGAAGTACGCGGTGCGCTGCGGCGGCGGCGTCAACCACCGCATGTCGCTGTCGGACGCGGCGCTGGTCAAGGACAACCACGTGGTCGCGGCGGGCGGCCTGGCCGAGGCGTTCCGGCTCGTCCGGGCCGAGTTCCCGGACCTGGACGTGGAGGTGGAGGCGGACACCCTGCACCAGGTGCGCGAGGCGGTCGACGCGGGCGCCGACCTCATCCTGCTGGACAACTTCACGCCCGTGGAGACCGAGGAGGCCGTCGCGCTGGTCGCTGGCCGCGCCCGGCTGGAGTCCTCCGGACGGCTGACGCTCGACAACGCGCGCGCGTACGCGGAGACGGGCGTCGACTACCTGGCCGTGGGCGCGCTGACGCACTCCACCCCCATCCTCGACATCGGCCTCGACCTGCGCGAGGAGGGCGAGGGCTAGATGCTCCTCACCATCGACGTCGGGAACACCCACACCGTCCTCGGCCTCTTCGACGGCGAGGAGATCGTCGAACACTGGCGCATCTCCACCGACGCGCGCCGCACCGCCGACGAACTGGCCGTGCTGCTGCAGGGCCTGATGGGCATGCACCCGCTGCTCGGCGAGGAGCTGGGCGACGGCATCCACGGCATCGCCGTCTGCTCCACCGTCCCGTCCGTCCTGCACGAACTGCGCGAGGTCACCCGCCGCTACTACGGCGACGTCCCCTCCGTCCTCGTCGAGCCCGGCGTGAAGACCGGCGTCCCCGTGCTGATGGACAACCCCAAGGAGGTCGGCGCCGACCGGATCATCAACGCCCTCGCGGCGGCCGAGCTGTACGGCGGCCCGGCCATCGTCGTCGACTTCGGCACGGCGACGACGTTCGACGCGGTCAGCGAGCGCGGCGAGTACGTCGGCGGGGTCATCGCGCCCGGCATCGAGATCTCCACCGAGGCGCTGGGGGTGCGCGGCGCGCAGTTGCGCAAGATCGAACTGGCCCGGCCGCGTTCGGTGATCGGCAAGAACACGGTCGAGGCGATGCAGTCCGGCATCCTGTACGGGTTCGCGGGCCAGGTCGACGGCGTGGTCAACCGCATGGCCGCGGAGCTGGCGGACGACCCGGACGAGGTCACCGTCATCGCGACGGGCGGGCTGGCGCCGATGATGCTGGCCGACTCCTCGGTGATCGACGAGCACGAGCCGTGGCTGACGCTGGTCGGCCTCCGCCTCGTCTACGAGCGGAACGTCTCGACCACCTGACGCGCCCGCGGCGGCGCCGCGACCGGCGACGCCCGGCCCCTTCCGCGCGCCTTCGCGGCATGAGTCCCTTTCAGGGCCTAAAGTCGGATTATGCCTACGCCATACGGTTCCCGAGGCGGTGTGGCGCTCAGCGCCGACGAGCTCCGCGTCGTGCGTGACGCGCTGGCCATCGCCATCGAGTCGAGTTGGGGCCTGCCCAGGCCCGCCAGGGGTGACGGGACGGAGTCGGCCGCCGCGCCGGCGGTCCCGCGCGGTGCCGTCGTACGGGACTGCACGGAGCTGGCCGCGGCGTTGGACGAGGCGGCGGCCGAGGCGGACCGGATGCGCCTGTTCCGCAGCACCGACCTCGCCCGCTACCGCGCCGCGCTGCCCGGCAGCGCCTCCGGGTACGCGGAGGTGCTGCACGACGCCCTGGCCGCCGGCTACGTCCCGCGGCAGGCGGACGTCGCCGCCCTGCGCGCCCTGTGCGCCGAGCCGGCGGACTCGCGCCTGGCCGAGCGCCGGCGCCGGCTGCTGCGGCGCTGCGAGGCGCTGACGGCGGCCCAGGTGCCGCCCCGCCGCCGCCCGGCGCCGCCGCCCGGCGCAGGGTCGGCGCCGTCTCCGCCCCCCGTGCCGTCGGGCCTCCTTCCGCGCCCCGCGCTGCGCGCACTGCCCGGCGGCAGAGGGCACGGCGAGGCGCTGGGGTCCGAGGAGCCGGAGCCGTCACCCGGGCGGCGCCCGCGCAAGCCCGGCGAGCGGCCGCAGCAGCGCCCGCCCCGCGACAACCCCCCGGACCGGCAGCCCGCGTCCCCGAACCGGCCGGTGCCCACCCCCGCCGAGGTCTTCCCGCCCCGCCGCCGCCCGGCCCCGCCCCGGGAGCACCTGTTGCGCCCCCACGCGGCACGTACGGCCTGAGCCCCCGAACGCCCCGGCGGCACCGCCGCACCCCTCCGCCCCCGCGCCGACGGGGGCGGGCTACGCTGGAGCCCGCGGCACCTCCGCGGCGCCCGCGCCCAGTAGCCCGCAACGATGGATGGCTCTCATGGATTACCTCTCCGCGCTGCTGCCGTCGACCGTCATGGCCGTCGCCTTCACCGTGATGATCGTGACGATCGTCAAGAACCAGGGCGGCCCCAACAAGGCAAAGGAAGACGCCGCCGTCGACGCCGCATTCGCGCAGGCGGAGGCGTCGGAGCAGAAGTCCGCCGGGTAACGCCGGGCACCACTGGGCAACACCGCGCAACACCGGGTAACTCAGCACCCGGCAGAGCGGGCTCCCGCGCGGCGCGAATCGCCACGCCCGTCGCACCCTTCACCGTCCCAATCGTCCCGTTGTTCACGCTCCTACGGGTATTGTGCTGGCGTGGTACGGCCATTGGGAGAGCTCGAAGACACGGTCATGACCCGGGTGTGGGAGTGGAACCGCCCGGTCACGGTCCGGGAAGTGCTGGAAGACCTCCAGCAGGAACGCTCTCTGGCGTACACCACCGTCATGACCGTAATGGACAACCTCCGCCAGAAGGGCTGGCTGCGGCGGGCTCCGGAGGGCCGCGCCTATCGATATGAAGCGGTGTCCACCCGCGCGGCGTACTCCGCCGCACTCATGAACGAGGCGTGGTCCGCCAGCGACAATCCGGCGGCCGCCCTTGTCGCGTTCTTCGGCATGATGTCTCCGGCCCAGCTCGAGGCCCTGCGCGACGCGCTACGCGTCGTGTCGCTGGACTCACCCGGTGACACCGAAGCCGGTGACGGCGAAGCAAGCGCGTGACGATAGCGTCATGCCATGCCCAGCGATTCTCACGGGGTCACCATCCGGCGTGCCCGCACCTCGGATGTCCGGGCCATCCGGCGGCTGCTCGACCCCTACGTGCACCGTGACATCCTTCTCGACAAAGCCACCGTGACGCTTTACGAGGACATCCAGGAGTTCTGGGTCGCCGAGCAGGACGCGGACGCCGCCGTGGTCGGCTGCGGGGCGCTGCACGTGATGTGGGAGGACCTCGCGGAGGTGCGTACGCTGGCCGTGGATCCGGCCAGCAAGGGCACCGGCATCGGCCACCAACTCCTGGAGAAGTTGCTCCACACCGCCCGCTGGCTCGGTGTCGTCCGCATTTTCTGCCTCACCTTCGAAGTCGACTTCTTCGCCAAGCACGGCTTCGTCGAGATCGGCGAGACTCCGGTGGACCAGGACGTCTACAGCGAGCTGCTCCGCTCGTATGACGAGGGCGTTGCCGAGTTCCTGGACCTGGAGCGGGTGAAGCCCAACACCCTCGGCAACAGCAGGATGCTGCTGCATCTGTGATGTCGCTATGTCCGAATCGCGAAGATATAGTCGAGCGAGTTCTCCGGCAGGGTTTGAGTTTTCCGCTGAAAAGCGGTTTGCTTTCGCCAGCACACATTGTTCCGATGAAAGGGAAGCCCGGTGGCTCAGAAGGTTCAGGTCCTTCTCGTCGATGATCTCGATGGCGGTGAGGCAGACGAGACCGTGACGTTCGCTCTCGACGGCAAGTCCTACGAGATCGACCTCACGACTGCCAACGCGGAAAAGTTGCGCACCGCTCTGGAGCAGTACGTGAAGAGCGGTCGCAGGACCGGTGGCCGCGCCACGAAGCGTTCTCGCGGCGGGGCGTCCGGCAGCCAGGACACGGCGAAGATCCGCGCGTGGGCGAAGGAGCAGGGTTACGAGGTCAGCGAGCGTGGCCGTGTTCCGGCGAACATCCGCGAGGCATACGAAAAGGCGAACGGCTGACGTTCAGGGCGAGGCGGTGGCAGGCCGTCGCCGCCGCGCTCACCAGCCGTACCAGATCCGGCCGGTCCGCAACCCGGTTCCGCGCCGGAACGGCATCGCCGTTCGCGTCACTCAGGTCCCCGTCGATTTCGACGGCATCCCGGACGACGGCATCCCGGTCGGCATCCCCGCCGCCGTCCGTCCCCTCTCCTACGACATCCCCGTCCACGACTCCGCCCCAGCGGCCGGCGCCCGTCCCCACGGGCAGCCGCACCGCGGGGAGCCGCGCCAGCGCCGCCCTGACCGGGGGGCGCAGCCACAGCGTCGGCGGCCAGCTCCGTACCGCCGCCGGCGCCGCGCTCAGGTCCAGCGGGATGCCGCCCCACTCCAGCCAGTCCAGCAGCCCCGGCAGGTCGGCCGCGCCGCCCTCGGCGATCAGGAAGCGCATCCGGCCGCCGGTCAGCCCCACCGGCCCCGTGGCCGGCCGCCCGCGCAGCACCGCCCAGCCCGCCTCCGCGGGCATGTCCAGCACGTCGCAGCGCAGCGCCGCGGGCGGCAGCGCGCCGGCTGAGGCGGTCCCCGCCGCAGACCCCGGCACAGACCCTGCTACAGACACCGGCGCGGGCCCCGCCGCAGGCTCCGCCACAGACCCGGCCCCAGACCCCGTGGCGGGCCCCACCGCGGGCCCCGCCACGGACCCGGCCGCGGACTCCGGCCCGGGTCCCGCGGCGGGCTTTCCGCCCGCCTCCGCACCCGACCCATTCCGGCCGCCCGCGCCGCTCCCGCCCGCCGGGCCGGGCCTGCCCTGCGAGCCGGTCTGGCGCGGGATCACGGAGCCGGTCACGCCCTGAGCAACGGGGCCGCGCCCGCCTTGGTTACGACATGTGTCATCCCGGTCGCATAGCGCGCTTCTCCTTCCCCGCGGCGGTGCCCGCGGCCGTTCCGCCGTGTTCGCCGTCAGCGCAGTGAAGAGGCCGGAAAATCTGATGGCACCGCCCATGACGCGGGTAAGACTTGGACTAGTGGCGCTGGTGAGAGCGGTGACTTCGGCAGGCCTCGGCGGGCGGCGTTCGCCATGGGCGTAGCGGCATTGAGCGTATTCGCCTGGCCTGCGGGAACATCGTCTCGCACCATCGGGTTGGAGCAGGTGCCGGCTGTTCGGTGCAGGAGACTGCAGGAGACTGAGGGAGTCAGCGTCCGGGTGTCGGCAGTTGGAATGAGCGGTCCCCGCTTGCGGGACTAAGCTGCGGAAGGACAGGGAGGGGAACGTCCCCGATCTGCCTGACCGCTCTGAGGAGCGATTAACGATGTTCGAGAGGTTCACCGACCGCGCGCGGCGGGTTGTCGTCCTGGCTCAGGAAGAAGCCCGGATGCTCAACCACAACTACATCGGCACCGAGCACATCCTCCTGGGCCTGATCCACGAGGGTGAGGGTGTCGCCGCAAAGGCACTGGAGAGCCTCGGGATCTCGCTCGAGGCGGTCCGCCAGCAGGTGGAGGAGATCATCGGCCAGGGGCAGCAGGCCCCCTCCGGCCACATCCCCTTCACCCCCCGGGCGAAGAAGGTCCTGGAGCTGTCGCTCCGCGAGGCCCTTCAGCTCGGGCACAACTACATCGGCACGGAGCACATCCTGCTCGGCCTCATCCGCGAGGGCGAGGGCGTCGCCGCCCAGGTCCTCGTGAAGCTGGGCGCCGATCTGAACCGGGTGCGGCAGCAGGTCATCCAGTTGCTCTCCGGATACCAGGGCGGCAAGGAGACCGCGACCGCCGGCGGCCCCGCGGAGGGCACGCCGTCGACGTCCCTGGTGCTCGACCAGTTCGGCCGGAACCTCACGCAGGCGGCCCGCGAGTCCAAGCTCGACCCGGTCATCGGGCGCGAGAAGGAGATCGAGCGGGTCATGCAGGTGCTGTCCCGCCGGACGAAGAACAACCCGGTGCTCATCGGCGAGCCCGGCGTCGGCAAGACGGCCGTCGTCGAGGGCCTGGCGCAGGCCATCGTCAAGGGCGAGGTGCCCGAGACGCTGAAGGACAAGCACCTCTACACCCTGGACCTCGGCGCGCTGGTCGCGGGCTCCCGCTACCGCGGTGACTTCGAGGAGCGCCTGAAGAAGGTGCTCAAGGAGATCCGCACCCGCGGCGACATCATCCTGTTCATCGACGAGCTGCACACCCTGGTGGGCGCGGGGGCCGCCGAGGGCGCGATCGACGCGGCGAGCATCCTCAAGCCGATGCTGGCCCGCGGCGAGCTGCAGACCATCGGCGCCACCACGCTCGACGAGTACCGCAAGCACCTGGAGAAGGACGCGGCCCTGGAGCGCCGCTTCCAGCCGATCCAGGTCGCGGAGCCGTCGCTGCAGCACACCATCGAGATCCTCAAGGGTCTGCGCGACCGGTACGAGGCGCACCACCGGGTGTCCATCACGGACGCCGCGCTGGTCGCCGCGGCCCAGCTCGCCGACCGGTACATCTCCGACCGCTTCCTGCCGGACAAGGCGATCGACCTGATCGACGAGGCGGGCTCGCGGATGCGCATCCGCCGGATGACCGCGCCGCCGGACCTGCGGGAGTTCGACGAGAAGATCGCCGACGTGCGGCGCGAGAAGGAGTCCGCGATCGACTCGCAGGACTTCGAGCTGGCCGCCGGGCTGCGCGACAAGGAGAAGCAGCTCCTGGCGCAGAAGGCGCAGCGGGAGAAGGAGTGGAAGGCCGGCGACATGGACGTCGTCGCCGAGGTGGACGAGGAGCTCATCGCCGAGGTCCTGGCCACCGCCACCGGCATCCCGGTCTTCAAGCTGACCGAGGAGGAGTCCTCGCGGCTGCTGCGCATGGAGGACGAGCTGCACAAGCGCGTCATCGGGCAGGAGGACGCCATCAAGGCGCTCTCCCAGGCCATCCGCCGTACGCGGGCGGGCCTGAAGGACCCGAAGCGCCCCGGTGGTTCGTTCATCTTCGCCGGCCCGTCCGGCGTCGGTAAGACGGAGCTGTCGAAGACGCTGGCGGAGTTCCTCTTCGGCGACGAGGACGCGCTCATCCAGCTCGACATGTCGGAGTTCAGCGAGAAGCACACCGTCTCGCGGCTGTTCGGCTCCCCGCCCGGCTACGTCGGGTACGAGGAGGGCGGTCAGCTCACGGAGAAGGTGCGCCGGAAGCCGTTCTCGGTCGTCCTCTTCGACGAGGTCGAGAAGGCCCACCCGGACATCTTCAACTCGCTGCTGCAGATCCTGGAGGACGGTCGCCTGACCGACTCCCAGGGCCGGGTCGTGGACTTCAAGAACACGATCATCATCATGACGACCAACCTCGGCACCAAGGACATCTCCAAGGGCTTCGGCCTGGGGTTCGCCGCCGGGGGCGACGTCAAGAGCGGCTACGAGCGGATGAAGTCCAAGGTCAGCGAGGAGCTCAAGCAGCACTTCCGGCCGGAGTTCCTCAACCGTGTGGACGACGTCGTGGTCTTCCACCAGCTCACCCGGGACGACATCATCGAGATCGTCGACCTGCGGCTGGCCGAGCTGGACAACCGGCTCAAGGACCGCGACATGGCCATCGAGCTCTCCACCGAGGCCAAGGACCTGCTGTCCAAGCGGGGCTTCGACCCGGTGCTGGGCGCCCGGCCGCTGCGCCGCGCGATCCAGCGGGAGATCGAGGACGTGCTCTCGGAGAAGATCCTCTTCGGCGAGCTGCGCCCGGGCCACATCGTGGTGGTCGACACGGAGGGCGAGGGTGACGACGCGACGTTCACCTTCCGCGGCGAGGAGAAGTCGGCGCTGCCCGACGCCCCGCCGGTCGACGCCGCCGCCGGCGGCGCGGGCCCGAACCTGACCAAGGAGGCGTGAGCCCGTAGCGGCTCGGCTTCCGCCGCACGACACGAAGAGCCGCCCCGGACCAGCCGGTCCGGGGCGGCTCTTCGTGTACGTGCCGGGGCGGGCGGCGCGGGTCAGCCCCGGTACGCCGCCGTCACCAGCTCCTGCGCGACCTCCAGGCAGGCGAGCCGCTTCTCCTCCGGGTCGCCCTTGGCGTCGTTCAGGGCGAACATCCCGGCGTGCATGGTGAAGATCGCGGAGACGCTGCGGGCCTGGTCCCTCAGGTCGGCGTCCTTGTCGCGGAGCATCCCGATGATGTCGCCCATCCGGGCCTTGAAGGACTCGCCGAGGCTCAGGTCGCGGATGCTCGCCTGGTTCTCCTGCATGAACCGGAAGAGCGTGCTGCCGCCGGCGAGCAGCGCGCTGTACCGCGCCAGCAGCTCCAGCCGGGTCTCCAGCGTGGGCGGCTGGCTCCGGCCCCAGGCGATCAGCTCGTCGACCCGCCCGAAGTGGTCCTCGACCAGGCTGACCAGGATGTCTTCCTTGGTCTTGAAGTGGTAGTACAGCGCGGCCTTGGTGACGTCGAGCTGTTCGGCGATCTCACGCAGGGAAGTCTTGTCGTAGCCCTTGTCGGCGAAGAGTTCCAGCGCCACGTCCTGAATGCGCTGGCGGGTGTCTCCCCTGGTCGTTCCCATGATCCCTGCTTCCGTCAGCAACTTACTTGACGCCCGGCAAGTAGCGGCGTACGTTCACATGGTACCCACTAGCCGGGCGGCAAGTAAGTAGGGAGAGGCCCATGGCGGACAAGGACGAGGAGGCGGTCCCGGCACCGCCGCGCAACATCAGGCTGATCATGCTCGGTCTGATGATCACGATGATGCTGGCCATGCTGGACAACCTGATCGTCGGGACCGCGATGCCCACGATCGTCGGCGAGCTGGGCGGCCTGAACCACCTCGCCTGGGTCGTCACGTCGTACACCCTGGCCATCGCCGTCTCCACCCCGCTGTGGGGCAAGTTCGGCGACCTGTACGGCCGCAAGGGCATCTTCCTGTCCTCCATAGTCCTCTTCCTGGTCGGCTCCGCCCTCTCCGGCATGGCCCAGGACATGGGCCAGCTCATCGCCTTCCGCGCGGTCCAGGGCCTGGGCGGCGGCGGTCTCATCGTCGGCGTGATGGCGATCATCGGCGACCTCGTGCCGCCCCGCGAACGCGGCCGGTACCAGGGCATGATGGCCGCCGTCATGGGCATCGCCACCATCGGCGGCCCGCTGGTCGGCGGGACGATCACCGACCACCTCGGCTGGCGCTGGGCCTTCTACATCAACCTGCCGCTCGGCGCCGTCTCGCTCTTCGTCATCTCCACCGTGCTGCACCTGCCGAAGAAGCGCATCAAGGCGCGCGTGGACTACACGGGCGCCGCCCTGCTCTCGATCGGGCTGACCGCGCTGGTGCTGGTGACCTCCTGGGGTGGTACGGAGTACGACTGGGCGTCGGTGCAGATCATCGGCCTGGCCGTGCTCGGCGCCGCCGCGCTGGCGGCCTTCGGCTGGGCGGAGACCCGCGCTGAGGAACCCATCATCCCGCTGCGCATCTTCCGCAACGGCAACTTCACGGTGATGAACGTGATCGGGTTCATCGTCGGCTTCGTGATGTTCGGCGGCGTGACCTTCCTCCCGCTCTTCCAGCAGAGCGTCCAGGGCGCCTCGGCCACCAACTCCGGGCTGCTGCTCCTGCCGATGATGCTGCCCGTCATGGTCGTCTCGCTGTTCGTCGGCCGGACCGTGACGAAGACCGGGCGCTACAAGGTCTTCCCGATCGTCGGCGGCGCCGCCCTGATCGCCGGCATGTACCTGCTGTCCACGATGGACACCGACACCAGCCGCCTGACCTCCGGGATCTACATGGCGGTGATGGGCGCCGGGCTGGGCTTCATGATCCAGATGTCGATGCTCGTCGGGCAGAACAGCCTGGAGATGCGCGACATGGGCGCCGGCAGCTCGACGATCACCCTGACCCGCACCATCGGCGGCTCCTTCGGCGTCGCGCTGATGGGCGCGGTCTTCAGCAGCCGGGTCGCCGACACGATGGCCGAGGAGGCCGGGCCCGCGGGCGAGAAGGCGGCGGGCGGCGGCGGGCAGTTGACCCCGGAGCGGATCGAGCAACTGCCCGCGCAGATCAAGGAGGCGTACCTGAACGCCGTCTCGAACGGCACCCACCAGGTCTTCCTGTGGGGCACGGCGATCGCGGCGCTCGCGTTCCTCGCCTCGTGGTTCGTCAAGGAGGTCCCGCTGCGCGGGGCCGCCCCGGCGAAGAAGGACGCCGGACCGGCCGGGGACGCCGGTCCGGGCTCCGCGCAAGCGGAGACGGAGGCCCCGGCGAAGGTCTGAGAGCGGGCCGGGGCCCCGGCGGCCGGGCCGCGCGCCTCCCGCGGTAGCGGGCGGGGGGCGCGCGGCCCTTCCGTGTCCGTACGGACCGGAGGGCCGGGCCCGTACGGCGTGCGGTGCCGCGGGCGCGGCGGCGTGCGCGGGCCGGTTGTCGGTGGCGCGTGCCATGCTCGAAGAGTGCTTCGCCCCGATCTGCGCGCGCTGCGCGGCGCCAAGGACGCCATGGACCGCGACTGGGCCGACCCGGCGGTCGACCTGGACGCGGTGGCGACGCGCGCCGGTTACTCCCGGTATCACTTCATCCGCGCCTTCAAGGCCGCCTACGGCGAGACCCCCGGCCAGTATCTGACGCGCCGCCGCCTGGAGCGCGCCGAGCACCTGCTGCGTACGTGCAGCCTCTCCGTCACCGAGGTCTGCCACCTGGTCGGCTTCTCCGCCCTCGGCACGTTCTCCGCCAGCTTCAAACGGCGGACCGGGCTGTCCCCCAGCGCCTACCGCGACGCGCACGTGGGCCGCGGGACCGCGCTCATACCCGGCTGCTTCGCGCTGCTGTGGGCCGGCGGGTTCGACCCCCGGATCAGGGAGCGCAACTCTGAGGAAGCGGGCTGAGGCCGCGCCCGCCTAGCGTGGCCGCGTACCGAAGCACCACCCCACCAGGGAGAACGCCATGATCACAAACCTCGCCATCACCACCGTATGGACCACCGACCAGGAGCGGAGCCGCGACTTCTTCACCGACAAGCTCGGCTTCGAGATCCGGGACGACATCGAGATGGGCGAGGGCATGCGCTGGATCACGGTCGGGGTCCCCGGCCAGCCGGACGTCATGCTCGCCCTCATGCGGACCACGGGACCCGGCCTCGACCCGGAGTCGGCCGAGGCGCTGACGACGCTCGTCAGCAAGGGCGTGCTGGGCGCCGGCGCGTTCCACACCGACGACTGCCGGGCGACGTACGAGAAGCTGCGGGACCGGGGCGTGGACTTCATCCAGGAGCCCCAGGAGCGGCCCTACGGGACCGAGGCGATCTTCCGTGACGACAGCGGCAACTGGTATTCGCTGACGCAGCGGCAGGAGGGCGGACTGGACCACAGCAAGCCCTGGGGCTGACGTCCCGGAGGGGCCCGTCCCGTGGCGCCCGCGGCGGCCGGCGGGAGCCGGCCGGAGAGGCGGGCGGATCCGCCGCCCGCCGCCCCCGTGGGCGGCAGGCGGCGGCCGTCAGCTCTGCGGCAGCCGGTACAGCCCGTCCGCCAGCGGCTCCACGAGACCGTCCGACACCAGGCTGTCCAGTGCCCTCGCCCGCTGCACCGGCTCGTGCCACACGGCGTCGAGGCGCTGCTGCGGCACCGGCCCGTCCGCGTCCCGCAGCACGGCCAGCAGCCGGCCGCGCACCTGCCGGTCCGTGCCGGCGTACGTCTGCGTACGGCGCGGCGGGCCCGCGTGCGCCGGGTGCCCGGCGAGCCGCCAGGCGCACAGCGTCGCCACCGGGCAGGTGCCGCACTCGGGCTTGCGGGCCGTACAGACGAGCGCGCCCAGCTCCATCGTCGCGGCGCCCCAGCGGGCCGCTTCGGCGTCCTCCTCCGGCAGCAGCTCCCGTGCGACGCGGCGCTCCACGGCGGTCGTCGCGCCGGGCGGGAACTCGGTGCCGCCGACCAGCCGGGCGTAGACCCGGCGGACGTTGGTGTCGAGCACCGCGTGCCGCTGCCCGTACGCGAAGGAGGCCACGGCGGCGGCGGTGTACTCGCCGATGCCGGGCAGCGCGAGGAGCTGCGCGTGCCGCTTGGGCACGTCGCCGTTGTGCCGCTCCTTTATCGCGGTGGCGGCGGCGTGCAGCCGCAGGGCACGGCGCGGGTAGCCGAGCCGGCCCCAGGCGCGCACGGCCTCGCCGGGCGCCTCGGCGGCCAGGTCGGCGGGGCGGGGCCAGCGCTTCAGCCACTGCGTGTAGACGGGGAGCACGCGGCTCACCGGCGTCTGCTGCAGCATGAACTCGCTGACCATGACGCCCCAGGGGCCGGCTTCCGGCCGGCGCCACGGCAGGTCGCGGGCGTGCTCGCGGAACCACTGGAGGACTGGCCCGTGCAGCGCCGCGGGCTCGGGCGCGGGGGCGGGCGCACCGCCGGCGGGGGCGGGCGCGGATGCGGTACTTGCTGTGGTCGCAGTCATGGCACCCCTGATCCTGGCACAGAAAGGGGCGGGGCCCCGGGCAGCGCCGGGGGCCTTGCGTGTTGTGGCACCGGGAGGCGTAAAGGGAGCGGTGCGCCGGTGCGTGGAGCGGACGACGAGACTCGAACTCGCGACCCCCACCTTGGCAAGGTGGTGCTCTACCAACTGAGCTACGTCCGCGCGGCCGTGGGACGGTTGCTCACTATATCGCGGTACCGGGGCCGCGGACCCCGCGATGGGCCGCGGACCGGGCGGGGGCGGGGGCGGCGCGGGCAGGGGAACGCAGGGGCTGCGGCCGGCCGGGAGAGCGGCTGCGACAGCGGGCGCGTGCCCGCGGAGGGCCGCATTCCGGCAGCGCGCCTGAGGCACGCCGCCGGTCCGGGTGTACGCGGCCCGGGTCACCGGACGCCGGGCGGCCGCCCCCGTGCCGGTGCCCGGGCGGGCTTTCCGCCGGGGTCCGCCGGCGCCGGGGCGCCGCCCCCGCGCCGGATGCCCGGGTCCGTGGCCCGCCGGGCGTCCCCGCCGGGCCCGGCCCTCCTCACAGCCAGCCGCGTTCCCGCGCCAGACGGACCGCCGCGTGGCGGTTCTCCGCGTCGAGCTTCGTCATCGCCGACGACAGGTAGTTCCGTACCGTCCCCGGCGTCAGCGACGCGCGGCGGGCGATGTCCGACACCGGGGCGCCGTCCGCCGCCAGCTCCAGCACCTCCGCCTCCCGCGGCGTCAGCGGCGAGTCGCCCGCCGCGATGGCGTCCGCCGCCAGCTCCGGGTCGACGTACCGGCCGCCCGCGTGCACCGTGCGGATCACCTCCGCCAGCCGCTGCGCCGAGACGGTCTTGGGCACGAAGCCCCGTACCCCCGCGGACAGCGCCTGCTTCAGCGCGCCCGGCCGCCCGTGGCTGGTGACGATCATCGCCGCGCAGCCGGGTGCCGCCGTACGGAGCGAGGCGGCCACGGCGACGCCGTCCAGCCCCGGCATCTGGAGGTCGAGCACCGCGACGTCCGGCCGGTGGGCGCGGGCCATGGCCAGCGCCTCGTCCCCGCCCGCCGCCTCGGCGACGACCGTGAGGTCGTCCTCCAGCGCCAGCAGCGCGGCCAGCGCGCCGCGGATCAGGTGCTCGTCGTCGGCGAGCAGGACTCGGATCACCACACCTCCAGGTCGATACGGGCCGCCAGCCGGAACCGTCCGCCGGTCCTGCGCTGCGCGCTCAGCGTGCCGCCGACGGGCGCCAGCCGCTCCCGCAGCCCGGTGAGCCCGGCGCCGTCGGCGGGGGTGCCGGGCTCGGAGTCGGGGGAGCCGTCGTTGTCCATGACGAGTTCGGCCACGCCGTCCCCGGCCCGCAACGTGATCGTGCACATGCGGGCGTCCGCGTGCCGCAGCACGTTCGTCGTGCCCTCGCGGACCACCCACGCGAGCGCCGACTGCACCCGCTCCGGCACCTCCACCCGCGCGCCCGGAGCCGTCACGTCCGCCTCGTCCACCTCGCAGTCGACCCCCGCCGCGCGCAGCACCGCGCGGGCGCCGGCCAGCTCGGCGTGCAGGTCGGCGGCGCGGTAGCCGCGTACGACCGCGCGGATCTCGCGCTGCGACTCCTGCGCGACGCGCTGTACCTCGGCCATCTGGTGCGCGGCCTCGGGCCGTCCGCGCTGCGCGAGCTGGACGGCCAGCTCGCTCTTGAGTGCCATGACGGCGAGGTTGCGGCCCAGTACGTCGTGCAGGTCGCGGCCGAAGCGCAGCCGTTCCTCGGCGACGGCCAGCCGGGCCTGAGCGGCGCGGGCGGCGTCGAGTTCGTCGACCAGCTTCACGCCCCACGCGGAGAGGCGGTAGGTGAGCCCCATGAACGGCGCGCCGATCGCGGTGCTGAACGCGGTGGCCGCCACCCACTGTCCGCGCGGCCCGATGGCCAGCGCGGCGAGCAGCGTGACGGCGCACAGCGCGCCGACGACCGCCACCCCGCGGCGCAGCGGCAGCGCCAGCACGACCGGGCCGGCCGAGAACATCAGCACCCAGACCAGGAAGGGCCCCAGCTCCGAGGTGTCCACCCGGTCCGCGGCGCGCAGCGCGAGGCCGGCGGCCAGCAGCGCCGACGCGGCGGCGAGGTGCAGGGCGACCAGCGGCCGGGTGGGTCCCGCGGCACCGAGGAACGGGGCGGTGAGGGAGAGCTTGACCTGGAGCGTCAGGTGCACGGCGAGCAGCACGACCACGCCGGCGACGGGCGCTTCGCCGATCTCGTCGCCCGTGTTGTTCAGCCACACGATGAGCAGCACGCCCTCGACCAGCGCGAGGAAGTACATGGTGGAGACGGTGTAGCGGCGCCAGCGCTCGGGGCCGCTCATGCGCCGGGCGCGGTGCAGCCAGCGCAGCACGCCGCCTCCCCGCCGCGGTCCCGGTCCCGGATCCGGGGCGGGGCCCGCGTCCGCGTCCGTGTCCGTGTCCGGCTCGGTCATCTGGTACGTCACCTCCGTCCCGCTCGCCCCGGTCGTCCCGGCCGGCGTGATCGCCCCGTACGGCCGTACCGTACGCCCACCGCCCCCCGGTGGCCGCACGGCCGCCCGCACCCCGCTCACGCGCGCGGCTCCCACCGGAACCACCGCTTCACGGCCCACGCCCCCGCCGCCGTCCACGCCACCGCCACGACGAGCGCCTCGACGACCGCGCCGGTGCCCATCTCCCCGGTCCAGCCGCCGCGCACCAGCTCGACCACCGGCGACAGCGGCAGCCGCTGCGCCACCTCCGCGACCGAGTCCGGCAGCACCTCGAACGGCACGAACAGCCCCGAGCCGAACATCGACACCAGCAGCAGCGGCATGCTCGTCAACTGCGCGCTCTCCGCCGACTTCGTCACCGCCGCGGTCGCCGCGGCCAGCACCGTCAGCATCGCCATCCCCAGCAGCACCCCCAGAACCGCCAGATGCGGCGCTTCGGGCGCGGGCGAGTCCATCGCCAGGCTCACCGTGACGGCCAGCACCAGACACTGCGCCGTCGCCACGCACAGCGCGGGCAGCGCCGCGCCGGCGAGCAGTTCGCGGTCGGCGAGCAGGCCGGTGCGCAGCCGCTTGAGGACGAGTTCCTCGCGGCGGGCGACGTAGACGATGACGAGGTTCGCGTAGACGACGAAGATCAGCGCGAAGACGACCGCGCTCGGCAGCACCACGGTGGCCGCGGTGAGGCCGGTGTCCGACAGGTCCATCTCCTCGACGGCGGACCGGGTGGCGAACGCGAAGCCCGCCGGGGTGACCAGGGCGCCGAAGAGCACGAGCTTGCTGCGCCACATCAGCGTCAGCTCGGCGCGGCCGATCGCGGCCAGCCGGGCGAGCGGCCCCGGGACGTCGGCGGTGCGGTCGTCGAGGTGGTGCGGGTGGGTGGCGGTGGTGGTGGCGGCGGTCATCGGCCGCTCCTCTCGTCGGTACGGACCGCGGCGGCGGTGTGCGTCGCGGGCGCGGCGTCCTTGCCGGGCCGCTTGGCCGGCGCCGCCCTGCGGTCGTCGTGCGCGGCGCCCGCGATCTTCAGGAACGCCTCCTCCAGCGACGCCGACCGGGCGTCGAGACCGGCCAGCTCCACGCCGTTGTCCTGGGCCCAGAGCAGCAGTCCCGTGAGCGTCCGCTGGAGCGCGTCGGTACGCAGCCGTACGCTCGTCCCCGCCAGCTCGTGCCCCGTCACGCCGAGCGCGGGCAGCGGCGGCAGGTCGCCCGGCAGCCAGCCCAGCGGCAGCCGGAACGAGACGGTCGCCGGGTGCGAGCCGACGATGTCCTCGACCGTGCCGGCCGCCGCGATCCGCCCGCCGGCCATGATCGCCAGCCGGTCCGCCAGCTCCTCCGCCTCCTCCAGGTAGTGCGTGGTGAGCAGCACCGTCGTACCGCCGGCGCGCAGTTCGCGCACCAGCTCCCACGTCGCGTGCCGCCCCTCGGCGTCGAGTCCGGTGGTCGGCTCGTCGAGGAAGAGCACCTCGGGCCGCCCGAGCAGCGCGAGCGCCAGGTCGAGCCGCCGCCGCTCGCCGCCGGACAACTGCGCCACCCGTACGTCCCTGCGGTCGGCGAGCCCGACCAGCTCCAGGGCCTCCGCCACGGGCCGCGGGCGCGCCGTGCAGCCGGCCCACATCCGTACCGTCTCGGCGACCGTGAGCTGCGAGGGCATCCCGCCCTCCTGCAGCATCACGCCGGTGTACGGGCGCACCTGTCCGCGCTCGCGGTACGGGTCGCGCCCCAGCACCCGCACCTCGCCCCCGCTGGGCTCCGCCAGCCCCTCCAGCAGCTCCACGGTGGAGGTCTTGCCGGCGCCGTTGGTACCGAGCAGGGCGAACAACTCGCCCCGGCGGACGGCGAAGTCGACTCCGCGCACCGCCTCGAAGTCCCCGTACGCGCGCCGTAGCCCCGCGACGCTGATCACGTTCTCCTGTGCACTGGTCATCATGTCTCCAGGCTTCCGCCGCAGCGGGCGCCGGTGCAGTGCACGCTGTCATCGGACGCGATGACAGATGTCATGGCGGAGCTCATCACGGAGACGATGCAGGAAGATCGCGGCGGCGCACGAAAAGAGCCCCGGCCGAAGCCGGGGCCCTCCACTGAGCGGACGACGAGATTCGAACTCGCGACCCTCACCTTGGCAAGGTGATGCTCTACCAACTGAGCCACGTCCGCGTGCATCCGAACAGCTCTCACCGTCCGGCGCGTGCTCCACTCTACCCCACTACTCACAAGGGGCCGGGTGGCGGAGCGGGTGACAGGAATCGCACACTGCGCCTCCCTCTTGGAAAGAGGGCGCTCTACTACTGAGCTACACCCGCGTGGCCTCGGGGGGTGGCCCCTTGGCGCGTAGCCAGACTCTAGCGGATCCCGGGGGGCAGATGGCAACCCGGGCCGTCGAACGGCGACAAGACCGGCCGCGCGGCGGCCGGAAGCGGCGCCATGCGCACGTCAGTGTGCGGCTTCGAACGCCTCGTAGACCTTCTTCGGAATACGCCCCCTGGCCGGCACGTCCATGCCCTGCGACCCGGCCCAGGCCCGCACGGTGGCGGGGTTGGGCGCGACGTCGGTGCGGGTGAACGCCCGCCCGGACGCGGCCCGCTTCCGCCCGGCCCGCAGGAAGGGCGCGAGCGTGCTGCGCAGTTTCTTGGCGTTCGAGGCATTGAGATCGATCTCGTACGACTTCCCGTCGAGTCCGAAGTTGACCGTCTCGGTCGCTTCTCCGCCGTCGATGTCGTCGAAGAGGCTGACCACTACGCGCTGCGCCACGAAACCGGTCCTTCCGTCGGTCGCGCCTGCCGCTTTCCCGCCCGCCGCGCGACCTGCGCGGAAGACCGGGGCTGCGGGAGCGCCGGCTCATTTGATCAGTGCTTTCCCTTTGTATCGCGACGGATTCCGATGCGGAAGCCGAGCAAAAGGGCCCGCGTGTCACGTCGCAATGCGGACCCTACTTTTATTGGGCCCTTTACCCAAGTGGATATCACGGGCGATGCGGAACCGTAACCGGCCCGACGCATATCTACCCGGGTAGATTTGTCCGCAAGGTACGCTGGCGTCACCGCTTCTTCACAACCCTTACCGGGAGTAGCCAGTGGCCCGCGTCGTAGTCGACGTCATGCTCAAGCCGGAGATCCTCGACCCGCAGGGACAGGCGGTGCAGCGTGCGCTGCCGCGCCTCGGCTTCGCCGGGATCGCCGACGTCCGCCAGGGCAAGCGCTTCGAGCTCGAAGTGGAGGGCCCGGTCGACGACGCCGCCCTCGCGCAGATCAACACGATGGCCGAGACGTTCCTTGCGAACACCGTGATCGAGGACTTCACCGTACGTGTCGAGGAAGTCGCGCACCGGGGAGACGCGAAGTGACCGCTCGTATCGGCGTCGTCACCTTTCCGGGATCTCTCGACGACCGGGACGCGCTCCGGGCGGTTCGGCTGGGGGGCGCCGAGCCGGTCTCGCTCTGGCACCGGGACAAGAACCTGCGGCAGGTCGACGCGGTCGTGCTCCCCGGGGGTTTCAGTTACGGCGACTATCTGCGGGCGGGCGCCATTTCGCGCTTTGCGCCCGTGATGGATACGGTCATCGAGCAGGCCAGGTCCGGTTTGCCGGTGCTCGGCATCTGCAACGGGTTCCAGGTGCTCACGGAAACTCATCTGCTGCCCGGCGCGATGTTGCGTAACAACCACCTCCACTTCATCTGCCGTGACCAGAAGCTGCGGGTCGAGAACGCCGGCACCGCCTGGACCGCCGACTACACCGCGGGCCAGGACATCCACATCCCGCTCAAGAACATCGACGGCCGCTACACCGCCGACGAGCGCACGCTCGACGAGCTGGAGGCCACCGGCCGCGTCGTCTTCCGCTACCTGGACGGCAACCCCAACGGCTCGCTGCGCGACATCGCCGGCATCGCCAACGAGGCGGGCAACGTCGTCGGCCTCATGCCCCACCCCGAGCACGCCGTCGAAGCCCTCGTCGGCACCGGCCGCACCGACGGCCTGGGCTTCTTCACCTCGATCCTCAAGAGGCTGATCTCCGTATGACGCGCACCCCCCTGGATACCGTCAAGCACGCCTCCGGTACCCCCGACGCCGAGCAGCCCTGGGCCGAACTCGGCCTGAAGCGGAACGAGTACGAGCAGATCCGGGAGATCCTCGGCCGCCGCCCGACCGGCGCCGAGCTGGCCATGTACTCCGTCATGTGGTCCGAGCACTGCTCGTACAAGTCGAGCAAGGTGCACCTGAAGCAGTTCGGCGACAAGGCCCCGCCCTCCGACGCCCTCCTCGTCGGCATCGGCGAGCAGGCGGGCGTCGTGGACGTCGGCCAGGGCTACGCGGTCACGTTCAAGGTCGAGTCGCACAACCACCCCTCGTACGTCGAGCCCTACCAGGGCGCCGCCACCGGCATCGGCGGCATCGTCCGCGACATCATCGCCATGGGCGCCCGCCCCGTCGCCGTGATGGACCCGCTGCGCTTCGGCGCCGCCGACCACCCCGACACCAGGCGCGTGCTGCCCGGCGTCGTCGCCGGCATCGGCGGCTACGGCAACTGCCTCGGCCTGCCCAACATCGGCGGCGAGGTCGTCTTCGACCCCTGCTACCAGGGCAACCCGCTCGTCAACGCCCTCTGCGTCGGCGTCATGCGGCACGAGGACATCCACCTCGCCAAGGCCGCGGGCGTCGGCAACAAGGTCGTCCTGTACGGGGCCCGCACCGGCGGCGACGGCATCGGCGGCGCCTCGATCCTCGCCTCCGAGACCTTCGACGACGCAAAGCCCAGCAAGCGGCCCAGCGTCCAGGTCGGCGACCCGTTCCAGGAGAAGCTGCTCATCGAGTGCACCCTGGAGGCGTTCGGCGAGGACCTCGTCGTCGGCATCCAGGACCTCGGCGCGGCCGGGCTGTCCTGCGCGACGTCCGAGCTGGCCTCCAACGGGACCGGCGGCATGCGCGTCGAACTCGACGTCGTACCGCTGCGCGACGCGACGCTCTCGCCCGAGGAGATCCTCATGAGCGAGTCGCAGGAGCGCATGTGCGCGGTGGTCGAGCCCGCGAAGGTGGACCGCTTTCTGGCCGTCTGCGAGAAGTGGGACGTCACCGCCACCGTCATCGGCGAGGTCACCGACGGCGACCGGCTGGAGATCTACTGGCACGGCGAGCAGATCGTCGACGTACCGCCGCGCACCGTCGCGCACGACGGCCCCGTCTACGAGCGGCCGATGGCCCGCCCCGGCTGGCTCGACGACCTCCGGGCCGACGACGCCGCGAAGCTGCCGCGGCCCGCGGACGGCGCCGGCCTGCGGGAGCAGGTGCTGCGGCTCGTCGGCTCGCCGAACCAGGCGGACAAGTCGTGGATCACCTCGCAGTACGACCGCTTCGTCCTCGGCAACACCGTCCTGGCGCAGCCCGAGGACTCCGGCATGATCCGCATCGACGAGGAGACCGGCCTCGGCGTCGCGCTGGCCACCGACGGCAACGGCCGCTACGCCAAGCTCGACCCGTACGCGGGCGCGCAACTGGCGCTGGCGGAGTCGTACCGCAACGTCGCCGCCACCGGCGCCCGCCCGCTCGCGGTCACCGACTGCCTCAACTTCCCGTCCCCGGAGGACCCGGCGGGCATGTGGCAGTTCGCCGAGGCGTGCCGCGGCCTGGCCGACGCCTGCCGCACCCTGGGCACCCCGGTCACCGGCGGCAACGTCTCCCTCTACAACCAGACCGGCGACCAGCCGATCCACCCCACGCCGGTCGTCGGCGTCCTCGGCGTGATCGACGACGTGGCGCGGCGCACGCCGATGGCGTTCGCGAAGGAGGGCCAACTGCTCTACCTCCTCGGCGAGACGAAGGAGGAGCTGGGCGGCTCGGCCTGGTCGCAGGTGGTCCACGACCACCTGGGCGGGCTGCCGCCGGCCGTCGACCTGGAGCGGGAGCGGCTGCTCGCCGAGATCCTGATCGCCGCGTCGCGCGACGGCATGATCGACGCGGCGCACGACCTGTCGGACGGCGGGCTGGTCCAGGCGGTGGTCGAGTCCTGCCTGAAGGGCGGTCACGGCGCCCGGCTGGTGGTCCCGGAACACCTGGATCCCGCGGTGTTCCTCTTCTCGGAGTCGCAGGGCCGCGCGGTGGTGGCGGTGCCGCGCAGCGAGGAGATGCGGTTCACGGACATGTGCGGTGCACGGGGGCTGCCGGCGACGCGGATCGGCGTGGTCGACGGGGACACCGTCGAGCTCCAGGGCCTTTTCAGGCTTCCGCTGACGGAACTCCGCGAGACGTACGAGCGGACGATCCCGGAGCTGTTCGCCTAGGCTGTCCCGGCGCTCATGGCGCTCATGGCGCTCATGCCGGCGCCGGGACGATCGCCGAACGACGGAGACCGGGGGCTATGACTGATCTGTACGGCGTGCGGGTGCTGGCCGTCGACCTGCCGCGGCGCCGCATCCGCCTGCGCACCACCGTCATCTACTACGACAGGGGCTCGCACGCGCCCCTGACCGACGACGCGAGCTTCTTCCTCCGCGTCTTCGGGGAGAGAGCGGACGGTGCGCCGCTGGGTGACGTGCTCACCCAGGACCAGCGCCTCGACGAGACCTGGGTCGACGCCCACACCCGGTTCTTCGTCGAGAGCGTGGAGCGCGTCGCGACGCGTCACCACCCCCTCACGGACGAGGAGGTCGACGAGTTGCTGGACGACGAGGACCGCGGCGGCTTCCCCTGGGAAGAACAGCCCCGGTTCGGCGAGATGACCCCGGAGGCCGCCGCGGACCTCGTCCTCAGCGAGGAGACGAACGTCGGTGCCGACTACGACGTGGTGGTCACCGACCCCCGGTGGATCGAGCACCTGACGGCCGGCGACTGGTGGCGCACCGCGTCGTACCCCACGCACGCCGACCGGCCGCTCGCCGGCGAAGCCGGCGCGATCCCCGATCTGCGCCGTCCGGCAGCCGTGCTGACGCCCTTCGGCGGGGACGACGAGCCGCGCCATCTGGCGTTCTCGGACGACAGCCGCTTTCTCGCCGTCACCAGCGAGGAGGGCGAACTGGTCGTGTACGAGACGGCCGGATGGCGCGAGCGCCTTCGTGCCCGCGCAGACGACTACGTCTCTCCCTGGCTGATGTGGGTGCCCGGCGAGCCGGTCGTCACCCTCCGCCACCACGAGGACCTGCGCCCGCAGGTGGCATACGACGCGGTGCGGGACACGCCGGTCGAGGCACCCCCGCAGTCGGGCAGGCTGCGCTCGCCCACCGGCCGGTACCGCACCGAATGGGTGTCCGGGCCCGCCGTCGGCCTGCTCTCCCCGGCCGGGGAGACGCGAGTGGTGGCGCTGGACGGGAGCGGCGACGAGGAGGACGGCGAGCCGGGGCCGGTGGCGCCCGATCCGTACGAGGCCGTCGCGTTCTCCGCGGACGAGTCGAGGATGTTCGTCGGCCGCGGGTCTCGGGTGTACGTGGTGGACCCGGCGGACGGCCGCATCCTGGAGGTGATCGGGAACGAGGGGATCGAGATCCGTTCCCTTCGGGTGAGTCCCGGCGGTGACCATCTGGCGATCTCAGGGGAGTCGGCGGGGCGGCTGGAAGTGCTCATCCGACGCGTCGGTGACCACCGGGTCGTCACCCGGCACGCCATCGGCCGGGGCTGGTACCCGTTGCAGAGCTACGAACTGGCGTGGTCGCCCGACGGCCGGTGGCTGGCCGCCGGCGTGAGGTCGGTGGAAGTGAAGGACGACTGGGAGGCGAAAGGCGGGGAGACCCACCTCTTCCCCGTGGGCCTGTCCACCCAACCGCCCTACCCCGTACGGCAGCCGCCGGAGTAGCGGCGAGGAAGCCGCCCCGGTCCCGCGACGACGGGCCGGGGTGCGGGGGCGGGTCAGCGGGCGGGCGCGGGGCCGCCTCCGAGGGCGTCCACGGCGCGGTATATCTCGGCCTTCAGCCCCTCCGGGTCGGGTACGTGCCGCAGCGTCATCACGCCCTGCTCGGACGCGGACTGCACGTTGAGGGTCCCGTAGCGCATGATCCGTTCCCACGGGTTGGCGCGGAACGACACGTCGTTGACGCGCGCGAGGGGGATGCTGCGGCCGGACTTGGAGAGGAAGCCGCTGCGCTTGTGCAGCCGCTTGGTGGTGAGGATGTACATCGTGCTGCGCCACTGCAGCAGCGGGATGAGCCAGAAGTAGCAGGCGAAGATCGCCGCCACCGCGAGCACCCCGAAGCTCGTGTACTTCCCCCAGTCCTCGTCCCGCGGCACCCACCACACGAGCGCCCCCGCGGCCACCGCGATGACGCACAACGCCAGGAACTCGTTGACCAGCGTGGTCCAGTGCTGGCGGGTCACGTACACCAGCGACTCGTCTTCTGCGAGGTAGCGGTCGGCGATAGGCATGCGCGCATGGTGGCACAGGACCGCGTTGTCACACATCGGTCGTACGCTCCTGTCATGCCGACCGCCAGACGCAGCGGCGCCCGCAGGGCGCGTACGTACGACCCGCAGAAGACGTGGACGGCGCTCACGGCGCAGGTGCGCGCGCTCAGCGCCGCGGCGCACGCGCTGGACGAGCGCCTGCTCGCGCTGCCGTCGGGCCTGCCGGGCTGGGACGTGCGGCTGCTGCTGGCGCACGTCGTCGACGAGATCGAGACGACGCCGCGGCTGCTCGCCGAGGCCCCGCCGGCGGCGCGGAGGGGCGCGGGACCGGGCGGCGCCGGCCAGGACGTGGTCGCCCTGGACCGGTGGGCCGTGTCGACGGCGGGCATCGCCGACCGGCTGGACGATCACACCCGCCGCGAGGCCGCCCGCATCGCCGCGGAGTACGGGGACGGGCCCTCGGCGCCGGCCGCGGCGCTCGACGCGGCGGCGGAGCGGCTGGCCGCGGCCGGGCCCGAGGCCGTACGGACCGACCGCCTGGTGCCGCACCGCTTCGGCCCGATGACCGCACTCGACATGACCGTCACCCGCCTCGTCGAACTCGTCGTGCACAGCGACGACCTGGCCAGGGCCGTCGGGGTCGACGTCCCGCTGGACCGGGGCGCGCTGGCCGCCGCCGTCCGCGTCCTGGCGGACGCCCTGGCGGCGAAGGCCCCGGGCGCGGCGGTGGAGGTGCGCGTTCCGCCGTACGCGGCGGTCCAGTGCATCGAGGGCCCGCGCCACACCCGGGGCACGCCGCCGAACGTGGTGGAGACGGACCCGCTGACGTGGGTCCGGCTGGCGACGGGGCGTACGGAGTGGTCGACGGCGCTGGCGGAGGGGGCCGTGGCGGCGAGCGGGGAGCGGGCGGATCTGAGCGGGGTGCTCCCGGTGCTGGCGTGACGCGGTGCGCCGGTCTGGGCGGCGCGGGGGTGCCGGGCCACGCCGGGTGCCGGAGCGTTCCGGAGGTGGTGGCGGGGGTCAGTGCTCCAGGGCGCGGGTGAAGTCGCCGCGGGCCACCCGTGCCGCCAGCGGGTCGCCGGCCAGCGAACCGTAGCCGGTCGCGGCCCACAGGCTGCGCTCCGCCGGGACCTCGAAGTACGGCACGTCGCGGTCGTCCACCCGCTCGGTCAGCACCTCCGGGGCGCGGCGGGCCTGGACCGCGGTGGCGCACGCGGCGCAGGCCCAGACGCGCAGGTGGTCGCGGCGGCCGAGGGGCCGCCACTTGAGGCGGCGGGCGCCGCGGCCGTGCAGGGGGTTGAAGAAGCACAGCGGCCGGGCGGTCCGCGCGCCCTGCAGCGCGTCGCGGCCTTCGAGGACCAGCGCCAGCACGCCCGCCAGGTCGGCGCGGCCACGGGCGCCGTCGAGCACGGTGCCCGCGGCGGCGTACGCGTCCAGCGCGCTCTGGAGGCCGGCCGGGTCGGCGTCGTCCGGATGGGCCCGCGCCGCTTCGCCGAGGGCGATGACCTCGGCCTCCGCCCGGCGGCGCAGATCCGCCTCGTCGGCGGCCGCGGCGGCGGCGAACACCGCCCGGGGGAAGGTGAACGGAGCCGGACTTCCGGAACGCCGGCGGCGGCGCGCCAGCAGCAGCCCGGCGAGGGCGGTCAGCGCGACCGCGGCGGCGGCGATCAGGACGGCGGTACCGGTGCCCACGCCGCCGCCGGGCTCCGCGGCGTCGCTGCCGGCCGACGCCGGGTCGGTCGGGGCCGGATCGGTGGTGCGGGTCGGCGTCGGGGTGCGGAGGTCGGCGGTGGCCCGTTCGTAGACCTCGTCCCCGTTGCCCGCGGCGACGATCTCGACCGCCCTGGCCAACTGGGTGCCGAGGCCGGCGTCCCGCGTCTCGTCGAGGTGGAAGACGGCGGAAGCCGCCGGCCCGGCCTGGTGCTTGCCGTGCGGCCACTCCCAGCCTTCCAGGGAGTCCGCGGAGGCGCTGTTGGTGAGGATGACGGCATCGTGACCCAGCCGGTCGTGCACCGCGCCGGCGAGCTGACCGGCGTCTCCGCCGAACGCGTCGCCCGCCGTGAGCGGCACCACCACGACGTACAGCGGCAGCCCGGTCTCCTCGACCTGCGCGGCCAGCTCCCGCTGCCGGGCGGGCGGCAGCGCGGTCTCGTACCCGTCGTCCACGTACACCGGCGACCGCCGCAGCGCGTCGGCGATCTCCTCGGCGGCGCTGGGCTGCGCTCCGGCGGGCCCGGCGCCGAGCAGCACGGCGACGGCCCCGGCGAGCAGGGCGACGAGCAGGCGTCGAGCGGTATCAGTGCGGCACACCGGCGTACTCCCGGACCTGGCGGATGAGTGCGGTGATCCCGGTCGCGGCGGCGGCCGGCGGTCCGGGAACTTCGTCGTACGGAAGGGGCCCCTGGGCGGTGGGCAGCAGCAGCCGCAACTCCTGCGTCGGGACGGCGGAGTGCCGGCAGGCGGCGCAGAGCGGTACGGGGTCCGGTCTGGGGAGCTCGGGCCCGTGCAGCGGGTTGGTCGCGCAGCAGCGGTAGTCCACGGGGTGGTGGGGGGCACCGCTGAGCGCCGCGTGGCCGGCGCGGGCGAGCACGAGGGCGCAGACCAGGGCCGCGGCGTCGGCGTCGCGGTCGACGCGCCCGTCCTGCCGCCCGTCCACCGCGAGCAGCGCGGCGTCGAGACAGTCCGCGGCCCGGACGACGCCGGCTCCGCCGGGCCCGCCGGGGCCGTCGGCCACGGCCGCGTACCGCTGGGCGAGCGACCGCAGGGCGTCCTGCGCGGCCCGGTGCAGCTCCGCCCGCCCGGGCGCGCGGAAGTCGTCCGCGCGCGGCGCGACCGCCGGCACCGCGCCCGCCGCCCTCGCTCCCAGCGGCTTGGCAGGGAGCTGGGCGGGCAGCGGCACCCACATCGCGGCCCGGCGCCGCCGCCGCACCCGCAGCGGGGTGAACGCCGCGACCACCAGGCCGAACAGCGCCGCGGCCAGCACGGCGCCGATGGCCAGGCCGGGCCCGAAGTCCGCGCCGAACACCGACGGCAGCGGCTCCGGCTCGTACTCCTCGTCGTCCTCCGGCAGCGGCTGATAGGGCGGTTCGCCGGGCGTACTGTTCCGCGGCGCCTCCCCCAGGAGGGTCAGCAGCGCGCCGAGCCGCTCGGGGAGCAGCACGTCGTCGACGTCGGCGTTCGCGTCGGCGCGCGGCAGACGCTCGGGCAGCTCGTACGCGAGGTAGTCGCTGTCCAGCAGCGTCCCGTAGTTGGCGACGTCGATGTCGCCGACGTACGGGTCGGCGACGACGTAGACGCCGTCGCGTCCGACCCGCTCGTGCAGCCGCCGCATCAGCTCCAGGGAGTCGCCGCCGGACTCGTCCTCCCGCTGCATCGGCACGATCGCGACGTAGACCCCGTGGTCGAAGGCACGGATCCGGTCGAGCAACTCGCCGCGCTCCGCGGCGTCCAGGGCCCGCTCGCTCTCCGGATCCTCGTAGAGCGGCTCCTCGGCGAGCGCCGCCCCGACTCGCTCCACCCGCAGCCGCAGATCGGCCGCGCCCGGCACGTGCGCCGCGGAGGGCCCGGGGGCGGGCCGGCTGTCGGCGGAGGTCGCGGAGCGGTCCCCGAACCGCTGCTGTGCGACCACGGCGATCAGCACCGCGACCAGGACGGCGACGGCGATCTCCGGCCGCCTGCGCAGCCACCTCCACATCAGTGCCGCCCCCGTCCGGCGGCGTACGGGAGGCGCCGCAGCCGCCGGGCGTAGGCGGTGAGGAGGAGGATGAGCAACGGCAGCCCGGCCAGCGAGATCCCGGTGAGGAAGCTCTGGTTCTTCCGATCGGTGACCGACACCTCGTCCGTGTCGTCGGTCTGCGGCTCCTCCCGGGCGCCGTGGAGCGGCGGGGGCGTGGCCGTCGGCGACTGCCCGTCGGGCCCGCTGCCGTACTTCTCCCGCGCGGCCTGCGCCCGCGCGGCGACGTCGTCATCGGTCAGCGCCTCGACGAAGAGCCGGAACGACTCGATCGGCCAGGCGTCGTGGGGCAGTTCGTACGTGGTCACCGACCTGGCGTCCCGTACGGGAACGTCCACCCCGTACGCCGCGGCGTCGATCCAGGACATGCCCGCGTCGATGACGACGTACAGCCCGTCCTCGCCCAGGCGGTCGCGCACGGCGGCGAGCAACTGGTCCACGAACAGGGGCTCGTTCGGCAGCACGAGCACGTACGTCGGCACGCCGGTCCGCTCGGCCACTTTGGCGAACTCCCCGGCCGCCGAGCGCGGGACGGCGAGAGGCACCTGATCGGAGACGTAGACGGGGTCCTCGCGCAGCCGCTGGGCGAGGTAGTCGGCCTGCGTCTCCCCGTCCTGGGCGGCGGCCGGCACGGCACCGAGCCCCAGCCCCGGCAACAGCCCCAGCAACAGCCCGGCCACGACCCCGGCGAACCCGACCCCCCGGCCACGCACACCCGCACCCCCTCCCCACCGGTCCGGTGCCCGACTGTACTCCGCGGCCCGGAGGCCACACTGAGGGAATGGAGTTCTTCTGTTACCACCGTGACCGGCCCGGCTCTCTGGAACTGCGCATGGAGCTGCTGGAGGACCACTGGTCCTACATGGACGGGTACGCGGCGGAAATGATCGCCCGCGGTCCGACCCTGACCGACGACGGCGAGGTACCGACCGGCAGCGTGCACATCCTCGACCTCCCGGACGCGGCCGCCGCCCGCGCGTTCGCCTTCGCCGAGCCCGGCTACCAGGCGGGCGCGTACCGCGACGTGATGCTGCGCCGCTGGCGCAACACGCTGGGCCGCACGATGTGGGACTTCCCCGGCGGCGCCACGGACGGCAACCGCTACCTGGTCCTGGGCCTCGGCACGGGCAGCCCCGCGGACCTGGCCCCGCCGCAGGACCGGGACGAGCTGATCGCGTACGGCCCGCTGCTGTCGGACGACGGAGCGCTCTGGCTGGGCACGGCGGCGCTGCTACGGGCCCCGGACGCGGCCGCGGCGGGGGCGGTCCTCACGGCGGACGCGTACGCGGCGGTCGAGGTGCACGACTGGCATTTCGGCGGCCGGCCGTCCTGAGCGGCAGCCCTGGGGCTCCCGACGCGGTCAGGGCAGCTCGGGCGGGTCGGCGACGGACGACGCGGCCACGCAGGAGGCGAGTTCCTCCCGGAGCCGGCGCTGCTGCTCGCGGGAGAGGGGCGAGAAGAGCTGCTTCTCGGCGGCGCGGACCGCGACGCTGGCCCTGCGCAGCGTCGTCCGGCCGTCCTCCGTGAGTTCGGCCAGCAGCGCCCGGCCGTGGGGTGCGTGCTCGGGCCGGGTGAGCAGCCCTCGCTCCTGGAGGCGGCGCAGAACGAGGTTCATCGACTGGCGGGTGACGAAGGCACGGCGGGCGAGTTCGGAGTTGGACAGCCCGGGGTGCCGGCCGAGGAGTTCCAGGCAGGCGTACTGGGGGACGGTCAGGTCCATCGGCCGCAGCACCTCGTCCATGGCGGTGCGCAGTGCGGCGTGCACCTGTTTGAGGACGTAGCCCACCGACAGTTCGAGGTCGCCGACCGTCTCCGCTTGCTCCATGTCAGCAGTCTGACATACGGTGGATGTCAGGAAGCTGACATAAGGGAGCGCGGTCATGAGTGGACAGGTCACGTACTTCGAGCTGCCGAGCGGCGACATCGCCACCACCCAGCAGTTCTGGGGCTCGCTGTTCGGCTGGACGTTCTACGAGGGCAACTTCCCGGGCTACTCGATGATCAAGGGGCCCGAGCCGATGGGCGGGGCGCCGCACGGCGACGAGTCACGGCACCCGCGGATCTACTTCGCCGTCGACGACATCGAGGCCGCCGTCGCCCGGGTGCGCGAACTCGGCGGCACGGCGGAGGACCCGGTCACCATCCCGTCCGGCGCGTACGCCCACTGCACCGATGACCAGGGCGTGGAGTTCAGCCTGTCCCAGGAGGCTGGGGAGCACGCCGCCGGTTCGTGACGGCCTGCGCGCCGGGGTCCGGGCCCGCGCCCGGCGCCCGGCTACTCCCGGGCCGTAGAGGCCGCACGTCCGGCGACCTTGAACTCGGCCCAGACGGCTTTCCCGGGCCCGGACCGCGCGCTGACACCCCAGTCGTCGGCGAGGGCGTCGACCAGACGCAGGCCCCGCCCGCGGTCGCCGGACCCGGAGGGCGCGCACAGGTGCGGGGTGCCGGTGCCGGCGTCGTGGACCTCGATGCGGAGGACGTCGTCGCGGGGCAGGACGCGTACGAGGAACTCGCGGCCGGGGGGTGTGTGCCGCAGGGCGTTGGTGGCGAGTTCGGAGACGCACACGCGGATGTCGTCGGCGACCCCGGCCTCGACCCCGGGAGCGAGCAGCCCCACGACGAACTCCCGTGCCCGCGCCACGTCCCGCGCCCTCCGCGCGAACTGCCGTTTGGCCGGAGGGGTTTCCGCGGGTGGATCCGGGATCCGGCCCGGACGGACGATACGGCCCCGGTGGTCGAGGCTTGCGCCGCGGGTTCTTCGCGGTAAAGGCGTACCGGTGCCGGTCTGCCTCGAATCGTTCTCCATGTTCGTCTCCGTGGGAATGCGCAGATGGGATCGCCGCAGCGGCAGTACGGGTATGCAACTGCCGGTAACCAGGCAACCGATCGGCGCACGGCGAGACCAGAGCAAGAACACCGCATCTCGGCCCCACCGATACCCCAACGGGTAGGCTGACCAGGGGAGATATACGATTCGAAGCGGTGAGGCGATGGCTGCCAGACGAGTACGTATGTCCGAGCGTCGACGATCCTTGGGATATTCGCAGGAAGACCTGGCCGAACGCGTCGGCGTCGCGTTATCGACGGTGCAGCGCTGGGAGAGCGGCGAAAGCAACCCGCAGCCCTGGCAACGCCCGAAACTGGCCCGTGCTCTGGACGTGACCGCCGCTCAGCTCTCCGCGTTCCTGGCCCCGCACCCGGCGCACTGGGCCACACCCGACAGTGAACAGGTGGACGACGAGGCCGCGGCGTGGGAACTGGCGCGGCGGGTGAACGCCAGCGACGTGGGCGGCGAGACGCTGACGCGCCTTGAGCGGGCCTTCGATGATCTCGCCACGGCTTATCCCGTCACGCCCCCGCAGGTCCTCCTACGGCGAGTTCGCAAGCACACGGCGTACGTCGCGCAACTCCTCGACAAACGCGCGACCCTTGCCGAGCGCCGCCGCCTCCTCACCGTGGGTGGCTGGCTGTCGCTCCTGGGCGCGACGGCGCACGTCGACCTCGACCAGGGGGACGCGGCGACGGCGCACATGCGGACCGCCGGGACCTTGGCGCGCGAAGCCGAGCACCGCGAGATAGAGGCGTGGTGCTACGAGACGGACGCCTGGCGCGTACTGACCGCGGGGGACTACGCAGGCGCCCTCGAACTGTCCCGCGCGGCACAGTCCATCGCCCCGGCCGGCAGCTCGGCGCAGGTCCAGGCGACGGCGCAGGAGGGGCGCGCGCTGGCGCGGCTGGGCGAGGCGCGGGAGACCTACGCGGCTGTCGAGCGCGTCCAGTGGATGTCTGCCGCCATGGGCTTGTCGGACCGCCCGAGGGAACACCACTACCAGTACGACCCGGCAAAGGCGCTCGCCTACACGGCGACGACGCTCGCGTGGCTGGGGGACCGCGCCGCGGAGCCGTACGCGCGCGAGGTGATCGCCCGGCTGAGCCCGTCGGACGACGTGCTGAAGTGGCCGCGTCGGGTGGCCTCCGCCAACATCGATCTCGCTTTGGTGCTGCTCGCCGACGGCCGGCTCGACGAGGCGTGCGACGCGGCCCGGCTGGCGATACTCAGCGGACGGGTGGTGCCGTCGAACCACTGGCGTGCCCTGGAGGTCGTGAAGGCCGCGGAGTCGCGGACGATGCCGGAAGCGGCGGAGCTGCGTGAGGCGTACGAGGGGATGAAGGCGTTGCCGAACCCGCAGGGGTAAGCACACAAAACTCGTGCGCGACTGCCGGCGGGTAACCAATCAGCTCAACCGCGTGGCTCGGCTGAGTCTGCCGGGATGCCCCGGCCGGGCACGTACAAGGAAAGCAACGGCCACCTGGCCGTTCGCGCAACTCCGCCAGTCGACACCGGGCCGGCGCGAGAGGCGGCCGCAGCATCACCCGCACGTCCGGTGAAGGGGTGTCCACATGGCCGAGGTGACGGTGCAGCGCTACGACGGACCCGACGCAGCCGGGATGTGCGAGGCCTTCCTGCCCGCCTACCGCGAGGTCTACGCAGAGCCGCCGTACCGCGAGGGCCCGGACGACGTCGCCGAGTTCGTGGAGATGTTCGCCCGCCAGGCCACCCGCCCGGGCTTCCGGGTGGCGCTCGCCCGGGACGGGGCCGAGCTCGTCGGCTTCACCTACGGCTTCTGCCTGCCCGAGGACACCGGCTGGTGGCACAACCTCCTCGCGCCGGCCCCGGCGGAGTTCACCGCGGAGAGCGGATGGCGCACCTTCGCCGTCATCGAGCTGGCGGTGCGCAGGCCATGGCGCCGCGGTGGTGTCGCCCGCCGGCTGCACGCGGCGTTGCTCGCGGGCCTGCCGGTGGAGCGGGTGACGCTGACGGTGCGGCCGGAGCCCGAGGCCGCGCCCGCACGGGCCGCGTATACGCGCTGGGGGTACCGGCGCGTGGGCAGGTCGCAGCCGGGTGACGACTCGCCCGTGTACGACGCCATGGTGCTCGACCTGGGCTGAGCTCGCCTGATGGGAGACCACCCCGGGACCACGTACGGGGTCCAGCCCCCCGGTGGCCGCCGCCCCCGCGCGGCCCGCCCCACCCTCCCGGCGGGGGGCCGGGACGTGATCCGGGCCACGTTCCGGCCGTGCGGGTGCCGGGCCAACCTGCCTTAGACTCGAATACGTGCCACGTGGTGACGGACGACTCAGCCACGACCTGCTTCCCGGCGAGAAGGGCCCCCAGGACGCCTGCGGCGTCTTCGGCGTCTGGGCCCCGGGCGAGGAGGTCGCCAAGCTCACCTACTTCGGACTGTACGCGCTGCAGCACCGGGGACAGGAGTCCGCGGGCATCGCGGTGAGCAACGGTTCGCAGATCCTCGTCTTCAAGGACATGGGCCTGGTCTCGCAGGTCTTCGACGAGACCTCCCTCGGCTCCCTCCAGGGCCACATCGCCGTGGGTCACGCCCGCTACTCGACGACCGGCGCCTCCGTCTGGGAGAACGCCCAGCCCACCTTCCGGGCCACCCCCCACGGGTCGCTCGCGCTCGGTCACAACGGCAACCTCGTCAACACCGCCGAGCTGTCCGGGCTGGTCGCCGCGCTGCCCCCGGACGGCGGATCGCGCGGCGGCCGGGCCGCGGCGACCAACGACACCGACCTGATCACCGCGCTGCTCGCCGGGCAGGTCGACGACGACGGCAAGCCGCTGACCGTGGAGGAGGCCGCGCCGCTGGTGCTGCGGCGGGCCAAGGGCGCGTTCAGCCTCGTCTTCATGGACGAGCAGACGCTCTACGCCGCCCGCGACCCGCAGGGCATCCGGCCGCTCGTGCTCGGGCGTCTCGACCGGGGCTGGGTGGTGGCGTCGGAGAGCGCCGGGCTGGACATCGTCGGGGCGAGCTTCATCCGTGAGGTGGAGCCCGGCGAGCTGATCGCGGTCGACGAGAACGGGCTGCGCACCAGTCGCTTTGCCGAAGCAAAGCCCAAGGGGTGTGTCTTCGAGTACGTGTACCTGGCCCGGCCCGACACCGAGATCGCCGGCCGGAACGTCTACCTCGCCCGCGTCGAGATGGGCCGCCAGCTCGCCGCCGAGGCCCCCGCGGATGCCGACCTGGTGATACCGACGCCCGAGTCCGGCACCCCCGCCGCCATCGGGTACGCGGAGGCCAGCGGCATTCCGTACGGGGCCGGGCTCGTCAAGAACAGCTACGTGGGCCGGACCTTCATCCAGCCGTCCCAGACCATCCGGCAGCTCGGCATCCGGTTGAAGCTGAACCCTCTCAAGGAGGTCATCGGCGGCAAGCGCCTCGTCGTCGTGGACGACTCCATCGTCCGCGGCAACACGCAGCGCGCGCTGGTGCGGATGCTCCGCGAGGCCGGCGCCGCCGAGGTGCACGTGCGGATCTCGTCGCCGCCGATCAAGTGGCCGTGCTTCTTCGGCATCGACTTCGCCACCCGCGCCGAGCTGATCGCCAACGGGATGTCGGTCGAGGAGATCGGCCAGTCGCTGGGCGCGGACTCGCTCGCGTACATCTCGACCGACCGGATGATCGAGGCCACCGGCATCCCCAAGAACAACCTCTGCCGCGCCTGCTTCGACGGCGAGTACCCGATGGAGCTGCCCGACCCGGAGCTGCTGGGCAAGCACCTGCTGGAGACCGAGGTCGCCGGCGGGCACGACGCCGCCGACGCGCTGCGCCGCCCGTAGCGCCGGCGCCCAGGCCCCACCCGACCCAGGTGAACGACCCGGAGGACCCCAAGCCCATGTCTGGTGCCAGCCAGCCCCCCGCCCCCGCGGCCCCCGCCGCCTCCTATGCGGCGGCGGGCGTCGACATCGAGGCCGGTGACCGCGCCGTCGAGCTGATGAAGGAGTGGGTGAAGAAGACCCGGCGGCCGGAGTCGGTCGGCGCGCTCGGCGGCTTCGCCGGCCTCTTCGACGCCTCCGCGCTCAAGCGCTACGAGCGCCCCCTGCTCGCCTCCGCGACCGACGGCGTGGGCACGAAGGTCGCGGTCGCGCAGGGCATGGACGTGCACGACACGATCGGCCACGACCTGGTCGCCATGGTCGTCGACGACCTGGTCGTCACGGGCGCAGAACCGCTGTTCATGACCGACTACATCTGCGTCGGCAAGGTGGTCCCGGAGCGGGTCGCGGCGATCGTCAAGGGCATCGCCGAGGGCTGCGTGCTGGCCGGCTGCGCGCTGGTCGGCGGCGAGACGGCGGAGCACCCCGGGCTTCTCGGCCCCGACGAGTACGACGTGGCCGGCGCCGGTACCGGCGTGGTCGAGGCGGACGCGGTGCTGGGCGCCGAACGCATCCGTACGGGTGACGCGGTCGTCGCGATGGCCTCCTCGGGCCTTCACTCCAACGGATATTCGCTGGTACGCCACGTCCTGCTGGACCGCGCCGGCTGGGCGCTGGACCGGGCGGTGCCGGAGTTCGGCCGCACGCTCGGCGAGGAGCTGCTGGAGCCGACGAAGATCTACTCGCTCGACTGCCTCGCGCTGCTGCGCGCCACCGAGGTGCACGCCTTCTCGCACGTCACGGGCGGGGGCCTCGCCGCCAACCTGGCCCGGGTCGTGCCGGACGGGCTGTGCGCCGTCATCGACCGGACGACGTGGGCGCCGGGCGCCGTCTTCGACGTGGTCGGGGAGGTGGGCCGGGTCGAGCGGGCCGAGCTGGAGCGGACGCTGAACATGGGCGTCGGCATGGTCGCCGTCGTGCCGCAGGAGTCGGTCGACGTCACGCTGGCGCTGCTCGCGGACCGCGGGGTCGACGCCTGGGTCGCCGGCGAGGTGCGCGGGCAGGAGGAGGCGGGGGCGGGTGACGTCGAGCTTACGGGAGACTATGCCCGCTGAGGCCCCCGGCCGCAGGCGGACCGGGCCCGCTCAGGCCCCCGGTCACGGCCGGTTTTCGGCAGCAAAAAGGGCCCGTCCGGGGATGTCCCCGAGCCGAGCTCCGATTTGCTGCCTGCGGTTCAGGCCCCGCGGCGCTGCTCCGACGAGCCGGCCGAGTCCTCGCCGTCTTCGTCGTCCTCGTCCTCGTACAGCTCCGCGTAGCGCGAATACAGGTCGTCGTCGGGCGACTCTTCCTCGACGTGCTGTTGCTGCTGCTGTCCGTTCGACGGCGGCTTCGCCGTCGATGCGCCCAGCTCTTCGGCAAGGCGTGAGAGGTCAGTCCCACCGCTGCTGTACTTCAGCTGGCGGGCGACCTTCGTCTGCTTGGCCTTGGCCCGGCCGCGCCCCATGGGTCGACCCCCTCAAACGACGGGGCTCGATGGCCCCAGAGTCTGATACGCGTTCATGATCGGATGCGGACCCTCGGTGAAGAGGGACCGTCCATCGGGGTTCAACGGTACCTGTTTCTGCACCCTGACGGTACGTCGCTGGCAGCACAGGCCCCGCCGCCGATCCCGGTGAGGCCCGCGTCCCCGCTGGTCAAGACCCGATTCTATCGTCTGACGAGGAGCGACCCGCCGCACGGTGGTGACATGCGTTACGCGACGTCGCTGCTTTGCTTTGGTGAAGGTGCACACATCGCCCCGCCCGCCCCGGCGTGCGCGGGGCGGGCCGAGGAGCGCCGGGCGGTCAGGCGCGGCGCCCGGCGTCCGCCATGCGCTGCTCCGCGATTCGATCCGCCGCCACCGCCGGCGGTACGCCGTCGGACGCCGCCCGGTGGAATATCTCCACCGTCGTGTCGAAGATCCGCGCGGCCTTCGCCCGCGCCCGGTCCATGTCGAAGCCGTGCAGCTCGTCGGCGACCTGGATGACCCCGCCCGCGTTGACCACGTAGTCGGGGGCGTAGAGGATCCCGCGGTCGGCCAGGTCCTTCTCCACGCCCGGGTGCGCGAGCTGGTTGTTCGCCGCGCCGCAGACGGCCTTCGCGGCGAGCACCGGCACCGTGTCGTCGCTGAGCGCCCCGCCCAGCGCGCACGGCGCGTACACGTCCAGCGGCTCGCGGATCAGCGCGTCCGTGTCCGCGACGACCGTCACGCCGGGATGCGCGGCCCGTACCCGCGCCACCGACGCCGCCCGCACGTCGGTGATCACCACCTCCGCGCCCTCCGCGGCCAGGTGGTCCACGAGGATGTGCCCCACCTTGCCGACCCCGGCGACGCCGATCCGCCGCCCGCGCAGCGACGGCGTGCCCCACAGGTGCTCGGCCACCGCGCGCATGCCCTGGAAGACGCCGAACGCCGTCAGCACCGAGGAGTCGCCGCAGCCGCCGTTCGCCGGCGAGCGGCCGGTGGTCCACCGGTTCGTCCGCGCGACCACGTCCATGTCCTCGACGTACGTCCCGACGTCGCACGCCGTGACGTAGCGCCCGCCGAGCGAGGCGACGAAGCGGCCGTACGCCAGCAGCAGGGCCTCGGTCTTCACCTTGTCGGGGTCGCCGATGATCACGGCCTTGCCGCCGCCGTGGTCGAGGCCGGCCATGGCGTTCTTGTACGACATGCCGCGGGAGAGGTTCAACGCGTCCAGGACCGCGGCCTGCTCGGGGTCGTCCGACGAGGCGTAGGAGTGGAAGCGGGTGCCGCCGAGTGCCGGGCCCAGGGCGGTGGAGTGGAGGGCGATGACCGCCTTGAGGCCGGTCTCGCGGTCCTGGCAGAGGACTACCTGTTCATGTCCGCCCTGGTCGGAGCGGAAGAGTGTGGAGAGAACGTCGGTCACGGTGGTGACTCCGGTTTGGTCGCGGGCTGCTGCCCCCCAGGGGTGGGGGAGGGCAGGTAGTGGCTCAAGCGTAGAGCGGCGCCCGCCTCCCGGAACCCCCCGGCGGGTCTCGGGTCCCCGGAGGCGTCCCCCCGGAGGACTCAGCACCCTAGTCTGCGGCAGACTCGGAGACGTACGGGGGAGCGGGAGAGAGGGAGAGGGCGTGTCCGTGGTGTCGTCACTGGTGATCCCGTACGCGACATATCTGCGCGTGTACGAGCCGCTGGCCGCCTTCCCCGAACCCGAACGGACCCACTGGTATCGCTACGCCGCCCGCGAGACCGCCCCCACCAGTCAGGACGAGCTGCTGCGGGCGCTGGCCGGGCTGGCCGGCACCCCGCCGACGGCGGCCCCGGCGCACGAGAGCGGCGACGCCTTCGTCGCCGACGTCGACGGCGTGACCTGCGTCTGCCCCTGGCGCACCCGGCTGCGGAGCTGGCTGGCGCTGGACGAGCTGGTCGAGGAGCTGCCCCCGCCGGTGCTGGAGGCGGCGCTGCCCGAGGTCGTACGCGAACAGGCGCTCGCCGACCACGCGCGCTGGCGGGTGGACAACCCGGACGCCCGGCCGTGGATCAGGTCGGCGGTCTGGACGGTGCCGATGCGCTGGTTCGTGCTCTTCTCGGACGAGGAGAGGGAGTACGAGACGGGCGAGCGCACCCTGCTGCGCTACCGCACGCCGATGGTGGAGGCCCGGCGCCGGGTGGCGCGCGGCCTGAAGGCGCTGCGCGACGCGGTCGGGCAGGCGCCGCTGGTCGAGGGCCTGGTGGACGTCGGAAAGTGGCTGGAAGAGTTCCATCCGCGGTCGCTGGTGGAGCTGGACTACGGCGGGCTCGTCCACGTACTGCCGAGGGAGCACCTGGCGGAGGACCGGTCCGCGGCGGAGGTCGCCGAGGGCCTGGCGGCGCTGGCGGCGGGGGACGAGGAGCGGGCCGGGCGCGCGTACCAGCGGCTGACGGACCGCTGGGGCGTGGTGCGCGAGCGGCAGTTCGCCAGCTAGCGCGTACGGGCGCGGGCGGCGGGCGCGGGGCGACGGGCGCCCGGCGGACGGGTTTCGGCCATGGCCGGTCGGGCTGCGGGTCAAGAGGTCGGACGAGGGCTCACTAGTGCGACGAACAAATCCGGACTAGTGTCCCGCCAGACCCCGGCACGGAAGGGGCCGACCGGTCCCTGCCCATGGGGACCTTGGTCCCGGACGAAGGTCCCGAACCAGGCTATTTGGTCAAGCGTGATGGAAAGCACGTACCTGGGTCTTGCCGTCACCGCATAGCCTGGGTGACGATATAGGGCAAGGAGTCCAGATGGGGTATGTTCCGTCCAACTTGGGGTGGAATGCCGAGCATTGATCCACTCGTGGGAGACCTTGTGGCCCCTGGTGGTGCTGTGACTGATCGTCACGAGGGTGTGACTGTCCGCTATGGCACGGTCCAGCGGGATCCGTCGAGGTTGAACACCTCAGAGGGCAATTCCATCGGTTTGGCCGACGCCGCTGGACAGATGGTGTAGTTGTAGTGCCGAGGACAAGCCGTTCGTCCTATTACCGACTCGACCCCCGTTGGCCATATCGGTCAACGAGGGTCAAGGTGCAGAATTTAGAGGAAAGAACCGAGAAGGTTCGGTTCTCCCGAGGAGGCCGCTCATGACCGCTCGCACCCCTGACGCCGAGCCGCTGCTGACCCCCGCCGAGGTAGCCACGATGTTCCGCGTTGACCCGAAGACGGTCACGCGCTGGGCGAAGGCCGGCAAGCTCACGTCGATCCGCACGCTCGGCGGGCATCGCCGCTACCGCGAGGCGGAGGTCCGCGCACTGCTGGCGGGCATTCCGCAGCAGCGCAGCGAGGCCTGACCACCCGCGTCGCCGGGGCCGGCCGGGACCCCCTAGCCCGGCTCACGCCCCTCGCACCACCCGCGACGCAGCATCGTCGATCGCGCTGGACTCCGCCGGGTCCAGCGCGATTTGCCGCACGGCCCCCGGTGGCCGCCCTCGCCGGGGCGGCCGCCGGGGGCCGTTCGCGTACGCGACGGCGGCCGGGGCGGATGCCCGTCCGGGCACGGGTGCAATGGCATATACAAAATTGACCCGACCTAAGGGGTGCGTAAATCCCCTTGTTTCGAAACAAGATGAGTGATCCCCGTCACACTCTCGTCCGCTTGCGCCGTGCTGACCGCTGCGATAATGACCCCCCGTCAACTTCTGCCCTAGGTCGGGAGCGTTGCCCCGTCCGGCTCGGCCGTGTCTGCCGCGTCGTCTGCCGTCGCCGCGTCGTTCGCGTCCGCGGTCTCCGGCGGCGCCGACTCCATCGCCAGCCGCAGCAGGCGGCTGCAGACGGCGCAGTGGGGGGTGAGGTGACCGTACGACGACGCGGCGGAGAGATGGGCGCGCAGGAGGGCCTTCGTCTCGTGCCGCGCGGTCGTCGTCATAGAGCTTGAGTACCGGGGGGCCGCACGTCCGTCAAGGAAACGAGCAGCCGGTCTAGACCGCGTACCAGGGGGAATGCGTCACGGGAGAGACAGAAAGCCTCCGCCGTGACGACGGAGGCTGGTGGGATCGCCGCGGGCGCGGCCTCAGGCGGGGCCTGCGAGAACTAGGCGGTCCTGACGGGATTTGCTGCATCCGTCTGCGGCTTCGCCGCGGGCGCGGCCTCAGACAGGGCCTGCGAGAACTAGGCGGTCCTGACGGGATTTGAACCCGCGGCCTCCACCTTGACAGGGTGGCGAGCACTCCAAACTGCTCCACAGGACCTTGCTGGCGCGAACGCGCGTGCCCGACTCTACAGCAGCTCAGGCCCCCGGTCGAACCACTTCCCTGCGACTCACCGCGCCGGCGGTACCAGCGCGTCGACCGCCTTCACGATCCGCTTGTCGGAGACCGGATACGCCGTCCCCAGCGCGTGCGCGAAGTAGCTCACCCGCAGCTCCTCGATCATCCACCGCACGTCCCGCACCGCCCGCGGCACCGGCCGCCCCCGCGGCTGCTGCTCCAGCAGCCACGCGTACTCGTCCTGCATCTCCTTGACCTTCGCCATCCGCGCCCGGTCCCGCTCCGCGTTCGTGGGGAGCTGCTGCAGCCGGCGGTCCGCCGCGACGAGGTACCGCAGCAGGTCCGGCAGCCGGCCCGCGCCGTGCTCGGTGACGAAGCCCGGCTTCACCAGCCACGCCAACTGCTCGCGCACGTCCGCCGCGGACTCGGCCAGCACCGGGCTCGTGACGCCCCGCAGCCGTCCCTCGCAGGCGTGCCAGGCCGCCAGCACCTCCTGCACCTGCCGGATGGTCTGCATCGTGGCGTCCACGATGTCGGCCCGTACGGAGTCGAAGAGCTTGCGGAAGCCCTCCTCGTCCCACGCGGGGCCGCCGCGGGCGGCGATGAGCCGGTCCGCGGAGGCGGTGACGCAGTCCTCGAAGAGGGCCTGTACGCCGCCGTGGGGGGTGCGGGAGAGGGCCAGCTTCGCCTGGTTGGACAGCGTGCTGTTGGCGAACTTCGCGGGGTTGGAGGGGAGTTGGAGCAGGATCAGGCGGCGGGTGCCGGCCCACATGGCCGCGGCCTGCTCCGCCTCCGTGTCGTACAGCCGCACGGCGACGGTCTCGCCCTCGTCCACCAGCGCCGGGTACGCCTTGACGGTGTGGCCGCCGCGCCGGGTCTCGAAGGTGCGGGGGAGGGCGCCGACGGTCCAGGAGGTGAGGCCGGTGCGCCGGTCGAGCGCGGGTCCGCCGCCGTCGCCCGCCGACTCGGCGCCGCGGGACCCCTTCCCGCCGCCCGACGTGCCCGACGCCTCGTCGAAGGCGCGCGTGATCGCCGCCTGCGTCTTCGGCTTCAGCCTCAGCCGCAGCTCCTCCAGGTCCTTCGACTCCGCGAGCTGCCGCCGCCGCTCGTCGGTCACCCGGAACGTGACCTTCAGATGCTCCGGCACCTTCGCCCAGTCGAAGTCCTCCGCCGCGACCGGCACCCCCACCATCCGCTGCAGCTCCCGCGCCAGCGCCGTCGTCAGCGGCTCCTGCACCGGCACGGCACGCTCCAGGAACGCCTTGGCGTAGTTCGGCGCCGGCACGTAGTTGCGCCGGATCGGCTTCGGCAGCGAGCGGATCAGCTCGGTGACCACGTCCTCGCGCAGCCCCGGGATCTGCCAGTCGAAGCCGTCCGGGACCACCTGGTTGAGGATCTGCAGCGGTACGTGCACGGTGACGCCGTCCGCGTCCGTCCCCGGCTCGAACTGGTACGTCACGCGCAGCTTCAGCTTCCCCTGCCGCCACGAGTCCGGGTAGTCGTCCTTGGTGACGCCCTCCGCCCGCTCGTTGATGAGCATCGACTTCTCGAAGTTGAGCAGCTCCGGCTCTTCGCGCTGCTTCTTCTTCCACCAGGAGTCGAAGTGCGCCCCGGACACGACGTCCGCGGGGACGCGCTGGTCGTAGAAGTCGAAGAGGGTCTCGTCGTCCACCAGGATGTCGCGGCGGCGCGCCCGGTGCTCCAGCTCCTCGACCTCGGTGAGGAGGCGGCGGTTGGCGGCGAAGAACTTGTGGTGCGTACGCCAGTCGCCCTCGACCAGCGCGTGCCGGATGAACAGGTCGCGGCACGTCTCGGCGTCGATGCGGCCGTAGTTGACCTTGCGCCGGGCCACCAGCGGCACGCCGTACAGCGTGACGCGCTCGTACGCCATGACCGCGGCCTGGTCCTTCTCCCAGTGCGGCTCGCTGTACGTGCGCTTGACCAGGTGCTGCGCCAGCGGCTCGACCCACTCGGGCTCGACCTTCGCGTTGACCCGCGCCCACAGCCGGGAGGTCTCGACCAGCTCGGCCGACATGATCCAGCGCGGCGGCTTCTTGAAGAGCGCGGAGCCCGGAAACACGGCGAACTTGGCGCTGCGCGCGCCCAGATACTCGTTCTTCGCGTCCGTGTCCTTCAGCCCGATGTGGCTCAGGAGCCCCGCCAGCAGCGACCGGTGGACAAGCTCGGGCGCCGCGTCCTGGTCCGCCGGGTGGATGTCCATGCCGCGGGCGATGGTGCGCAGTTGGGAGTAGATGTCCTGCCACTCGCGTATGCGCAGGTAGTTGAGGAACTCGCGCTTGCACATGCGGCGGAACGCGGACGAGGACAGCGCCTTCTGCTGCTCGCGCACGTACGTCCACAGGTTGAGGAACGTGACGAAGTCGCTGGACTCGTCGCGGAAGCGGGCGTGGTGCTGGTCGGCCTGCTGCTGCTTGTCGGCGGGGCGCTCGCGCGGGTCCTGGATGGACAGCGCGGAGGCGATGACCATGACCTCGCGCACGCATCCGTTGCGCTCGGCCTCCAGCACCATGCGCGCCAGCCGCGGGTCGACGGGCAACTGGGCGAGCCTGCGGCCGGTCTGGGTCAGCCGCTTCTTCGGATCCTTCTGGTCCGTGTCGAGCGCGTGCAGCTCTTCGAGTAGCTGGACGCCGGCCTTGATGTTGCGGCTGTCCGGCGGGTCGATGAAGGGGAACTTCTCGATCTCGCCGAGGCCGGCGGCGGTCATCTGGAGGATGACGGACGCCAGGTTCGTCCGCAGGATCTCGGCGTCGGTGAACTCGGGGCGGGCGAGGAAGTCCTCCTCCGCGTACAGCCGGACGCAGATGCCGTCGGCGAGCCGGCCGCAGCGGCCCTTGCGCTGGTTGGCGCTGGCCTGCGAGATGGGCTCGATGGGCAGGCGCTGGACCTTGGTGCGGTGGCTGTAGCGGGAGATGCGGGCGAAGCCGGTGTCGATGACGTACCGGATGCCGGGGACGGTCAGGGAGGTCTCCGCGACGTTCGTGGCCAGCACGACGCGGCGGCCGCCGTGTCTCTGGAAGACGCGGTGCTGCTCGGCGTGCGAGAGGCGCGCGTAGAGGGGCAGGACCTCGGTGTCGCGGAGCTTCTGCTTTGCGAGCGCGTCCGCGGTGTCGCGGATCTCGCGCTCGCCGGAGAGGAAGACGAGGATGTCGCCGGAGCCGTCGCCCTCGGCCTGCAGCTCGTCGACGGCGTCGCAGATGGCGGTGATCTGGTCCCGGTCCGCGTCTTCCGCACCCTCTTCGAGGAGCGGGCGGTAGCGCACCTCGACCGGGTACGTACGGCCGCTGACCTCGACGATCGGAGCATCGCCGAAGTGCCGGGAGAAGCGCTCCGGGTCGATCGTCGCGGAGGTGATGACGACCTTGAGGTCGGGGCGGCGGGGGAGGAGGCGGGCGAGGTAGCCGAGCAGGAAGTCGATGTTCAGGCTGCGCTCGTGCGCCTCGTCGATGATGATCGTGTCGTACTGCCGCAGCTCGCGGTCCGTCTGGATCTCGGCGAGCAGGATGCCGTCGGTCATCAGCTTGACGAGCGTGTCGCCGCCGACCTGGTCGGTGAACCGCACCTTCCACCCGACGGCCTCGCCGAGCGGGGTGCGCAGCTCCTCGGCGACGCGCTCGGCCACCGTACGGGCGGCGATGCGGCGCGGCTGCGTGTGGCCGATGAGGCCCCGCACGCCGCGGCCCAGCTCCAGGCAGATCTTGGGGATCTGGGTCGTCTTCCCGGACCCGGTCTCGCCCGCGACGATCACGACCTGGTGGTCGCGGATGGCCGCGAGGATGTCGTCCTTCTTCTGGCTGACGGGCAGCTCGTGCGGATACGACACGGGCGGCACCGCGGCGCGGCGGCGCTCGGCGGTCAGCTCCGCGGCGTCGACCGCGGCGGCGATCTCGGCGAGCACGCCGGCCCGCGCCTCCGGCTTGCGGAGGCGGCGGGCGCCGTCGAGGCGGCGGCCGAGCCGCTGCTCGTCGCGGAGCGTGAGGGCGGACAGGCGGGCGCCGAGGTCGGCGAAGCTGGGGATGGCGGAAGTGGACATACGGACTCAAGGATCTCACCCGGGCGGGGGCGGCGGCGAACCATTTCGGCGGAGGGTCTGAGACGGGTAAAAGGCGTATATCACACTAAGCTGGTCATTCGTGACGGAGGACGACGGGCGGCGCGAGGACGACACCGGGGGCCGTTCCCGCGGTACGCGCCGCCGGCCGCCCCCGCGGCCCGTACCCGAGCAGATCCGCGCCTTCCGCGCCGGGCCTTTCCTGACGCCGGTGGTGCTGGTGCTGCTCCTGGCCGCCGTCGCGGGGCTCTTCGCCGGTTCGTACACCGCCGCGATGGCGAACCCGACACCGCGCGACCTGCCGGTCGCGGTGGTCGGCGACGTGGCCGCGGAACCGGGGGCGCGGGCGTTCGTGCGGGGCCTGGAGGACGCCACGGGCGCGTCCGTGGAGCTGCGCCCGTACGCCACGTACGCGCAGGCCAGGAACGCGGTCGAGGAGCAGCGGGTCTTCGCCATCCTGCGGGTCGGGCAGGACCGGGTCCGGATGGACCTCTCGGGCGCAGCCGGCGCGTCGGTGGCGCGGCTGCTGACCGACGAGGCGCCGAGGGTGGCGAAGCGGGCGGGGGTGGCGCTGACCGTACGGGACATCAAGCCGATGCAGTCCGGGGACCCGCAGGGGCTCGCGCTCTTCTACATCACGCTCGCGGCGGTGATCATCGGCTTCATGGGCGCCCTCCAGTTGAGCGTGCACGCGCCCTCGCTGAACCCGGCGGAGCGGGTCGGGTTCACGGTCGCGTACGCGCTGCTCGGGGGCTTCGCGATCTACGCGGTGGTGGACTGGCAACTGGAAGTGGTGCGGCTGCCCTTCCCGCAGTCGTGGCTGACGCTGGCGCTGACGATGTTCACGTCGGGCATGGTCTTCACCATGTTCAACACCCTGCTGGGGAGGTGGGCGGTCCTGCCGACGTGGCTGGTGATGGTGGTGGTCGGCAACCCGTCGTCCGGCGGGGCGGTCTCGTGGCCGCTGCTGCCGTCGCCGCTGGGCGAGATCGGCCGCTGGCTGCCGCCGGGCGCGTCGGTCAACGCCCAGCACACGGCGGTGTACTTCGCGGGCCACCAGCACCCGTTCCCGTACCTGGTGCTGGCGGGGTGGGCGATCGCCGGCACGGCGGTCTTCTGGACCTGGCGCCACCGCCACCCGGGCGGCCGGGAGCCGGTACCGGGGGAGGGGGCACCGGCGCCGTAGCGCGCCGGCGCCCCCGGGGGCCGTCAGACGAGGTGGACGAAGTCGGACCGGGTGAGTTCGGTCGCGGGGGGCTTGGTGCGGTCGGGGCGGGGGGTGTTCATGAGCGCGGCGACCACCAGGGCGGCGGCGAGCATGAGGGCGGAGGCCACGGCGTACGCGGAGGCGAAGCCTTCGACGAGGCCGGCCTTGACGACGTCGGGGAGGGGCCCGCCGGCGGCGCGTCGTTCTTCGAGTGCGCCGGGGCCGGGCAGGCGGTCGGTGAGGTGGTCGGTGGTGGTGCTGGTGGCGACGGTGTTGAGCAGGGCGGTGCCGATCGAGCCGCCGATCTGCTGGGAGGTGTTGACGGTGGCCGAGGCGATGCCGGCTTCGTCCTCGCCCACGCCGTGGGTGGCGTAGTTGATGGCGGGGGCCATGACCATGCCCATCCCGAGGCCCATGACCAGTTCGGCGGGCAGGATCCCGGCCGCGTAGGAGGTGTCGATCTCCAGCGTGGCCAGCCAGCCGGTGCCGGCCGCGGCGAACAGCAGTCCGGGGGCGATGAGTGCGCGCGGGGGCACCCTGGGCAGCAGGCGGGTGGCCAGGCCGCCGGCACCGGCCAGGACGCCGGCGGTCAGCGGCAGGAAGCCCACGCCGGTCTTCAGGGCGGAGTAGCCCATGACGACCTGCATGTAGTACGTCAGGAACAGGAACATAGCGAACATGCCCACGGTGGCCAGGGCGATGCTCAGGAAGGCGGAGCCGCGGGTGCGGCTGATCAGGATCCGCAGGGGCAGCAGCGGCTCGGCGGCGATGCGCTCGTGCAGCACGAAGCCCGTCAGCAGGGCGGTGCCGAGGAAGAGCAGGCCGAGGACGAGCGCCGAGTCCCAGCCCTCGGACTCCGCCTCGCTGCAGCCGTAGACGAGGGCGACCAGGCCGGTCACCGCGAGCAGCGCGCCGGGGACGTCGATCTTCGGGCGGGGGGCCGTGCGGGTGTCGGCGGGCAGGGCCCACCAGCCGGCCGCGGCCACCACCGCGATGGGCACGTTCACGTACAGGCACCAGCGCCAGTCCAGGTACTCGGTCAGCGCTCCGCCCGTGACCAGGCCGATCGCGCCGCCGCCGGCGGCGATCGCGCCGAAGATCCCGAACGCGCGGGCGCGTTCGCGCCGCTCGGTGAAGCTCGTGGTGAGCAGCGACAGCGCCGCCGGGGCGAGGAGGGCGGCGAAGGCTCCCTGTGCGGCGCGGGCGCTGAGGAGGGCGGCGAAGTTCGGTGCCGCGCCGCCCACCGCGGAGGCGGCGGCGAAGCCGAGCAGCCCGGTCAGGAACGCGCGGCGGCGGCCGGTGTAGTCGGCGATCCGGCCGCCCAGGAGCAGCAGGCCGCCGAAGGCCAGGGTGTACGCGGTGATCACCCACTGCCGGTCCCCGTCGGAGATGTCCAGATCCGCCTGCGCGGACGGCAGCGCGATGTTCACGATCGTGACGTCCAGGACGATCATCAACTGCGCCAGCCCGATGAAGGCCAACGCAACCCAGCGCCGCGGATCGGCGTCTGTCGGTGCGGTCATGGTCTGCTCCCCAAGGCAGCGGCGGTTGTCGGTGACAGCCTGTCGGGGGCGGGGCGGCCAGACATCGGGAGAGTTCCCCGGTTACCGCCTTAGAAGAGCGCGTCCGGGCCGCCGGGCGGCGCGTGTGCCATCCTCGGTCGGGTGAAGACCCGGTTCGTCAGTCCCGTGTTCGTCGGCCGGGAAGAGCAGCTCGACGCACTGCGGTCGGCGCTCCGGCAGGCCGGCGCGGGCGAGTCGCAGGTGCGCCTCGTGGGCGGTGAGGCCGGGATCGGCAAGACCCGCCTGGTGCAGGAGTTCCAGCGGGACGCGGAGCAGGGCGGCGCCGTCGTCGCCGTGGGCGCCTGCCTGGACCAGGGCGCGGCCGGGCTGCCGTTCGCCCCCTTCGTCGCCGTACTGCGCGCCCTGCACCGCGAGTTCGGCCCCGCGCTTGCGGAGCACGCCGCGGGCATGGAGGGCGACCTGGCCCGGCTGCTGCCCGAGCTGGGCGACGTCGCTTCCGAGGGCCGTACCCGCCTGTTCGAGACGACGGTCCGGCTGCTGGAGCGGCTCGCCACCGACCGCACCGTCGTCGTCGTGCTGGAGGATCTGCACTGGGCGGACCGGTCCACGCGCGAGCTGCTCGGCTATCTCGTACGGGCCATGCCGCCCGCCCGGCTGCTGGCGCTGGCGACGTTCCGCTCCGACGCGCTGCACCGCACGCACCCGCTCCGGGCCTTCCTCGGCGAGCTGGACCGGCTCCGCGGCACCGTACGGCACGTCGACCTCGCCCCGCTCGGCCGGGACGAGGTGCTCGCCCAGCTCGCCGGCATCCGCGGCGGCACCGCGCCCGGGCCCGCCGCGCACGAGGTCTACCGGCGGTCCGAGGGCAACCCCTTCTTCGTCGAGGAGCTGAGCCTCAGCGAGGCGGCGGGGCACGGGATGAGCGACTCGCTGCGGGAGCTGCTGCTGATCAGGGTGGAGTCGCTGGCGCAGCCCGCGATCGAGGTGGTGCGTACGGCCGCCCTCGACGCCGTCGTCGAGCACGAGCTGCTGGCCGCCGTCGCCGGCCTCGACGAGGACGAACTGCTGGACGGCCTGCGGGAAGCGGTCGGCGCCCGCATCCTCATGCCGGTCCGCGCCCTGGGAGCCGACGGCTACGGCTTCCGGCACGCCCTCCTGCGCGAGGCCGTGCTCGACGACCTGCTGCCGGGCGACCGCCGCCGGCTCGGCCGCCGCTACGCGGAGGCGCTCACGGCGGACGCCACGCTCGTCGGCAGCGACGAGCGGGCGGTCCGGCTGGCCGGGTACTGGTACCACGCCCGCGAGCCGGCCCGGGCGCTGCCCGCGCTGCTCGACGCGCTCGCGGAGACGCGCGAGCGCCACGTCTACGACGCCCACCTGGAGCTGCTGGAGCGGGCGATCGAACTGTGGGACCGGGTGCCGGAGGAGCAGCGCCGCGACCTCGTGTGGCGGTCCTCGCTGGAGTCGTACCCGCCGCGGGAGGAACGGCAGGGAGAGCCCGGCCTGCACCTGATCGACCTGCTCGCGGAGGCCGCCCGCGCGGCCCTCCTGAGCTGGGCCCCGGAGCGCGGACTGACCTTCGTCCGGCAGGCGGAGCGGCTGGTCGACGAGCGCGCGGACCCGCTGCGGGCGGCCTGGTTCTGGATGGAGCGCTCGCGGCTGACCGCCTTCTCGGACCGCGGCGACGGTGGGGCGGAGCTGGACCACGCCTACGACCTCGTACGCGACACGCCCCCGTCGCCCACCCACGCGGACGTCCTGCACTACCTCGCCTCCCGGCAACGGCTGCACGACGCCGACGAGAACACCGTCGCGCTCGCCGCCCGCGCCGTGGAGCTGGCCCGGGCCACCGGGGCCGGCGAGCTGGAGCTGAACGCGCGCGCCACGCTGGCGCACGTGCGCGCACAACTGGGCGACACCGAGACGGCCATCGCCGAGCTGTACGAGCTGCGCGAAGCGGCCACCCGGGCCGACGCGCCCCGGCTGCTCGGCCGGGTGAACATCAACCTGACCGACGCGCTGCACAAGCTCGGCAGGGCGGCCGAGGCCGTCGAGGCCGGCCGGGCCGGGGTCGAGGAGCTGAGCCGCCGGCGGCTGTACGGGGCCGCCTCGTTCACCGCCGCGAACGTCGCCGAGTCGCTGTTCCATCTGGGCGAGTGGGACGCGGCGGAGACGCTGGTCGAGAAGTGGCGCGACGGCTCGACCTCCCGGGGCTACGCGTCCTTGCACCTGGTCGCCGCGCGCACCGCCGCCGCCCGCGGCGCGTACGACGCGGTTCCCGCGCTGCTGGCCGCTGCCCGGCAGCAGGTGAGCCGGCTGGGGGAGCCGCAGTTCGAGCTGCCCGTCGCGGTGGTGGAACTGGACACCGCCGCCGGCCGGGGCCGGTACGCCGAGGCGTTCGAGGTGCTGCGGACCTCGCTCGCGTCGCTGCCGCTGGCCGGCCAGGACTGGTACGTGACGCAGTTGCTGATCTCCGGCGCCCAACTGGCGGGGGACACCGCGGGCCTGCCCGGGTTCGACGCCGCGGAGCGACGGGACGTGGTCGACCGGCTGTCCGGCGCGGCGGCGGGCCTGGCTCCCGGCTGGCCGGCGCTCCTGCCGTGGCTGGCCGCCGAACTCGCCCGCGCCCGGGAGGAGGACGACCCCGCCCTGTGGGCCCGGGCGGCCCACGCCGTCGAGCCGAGCGGGTGCCCGCACGTCCTGGCGCGTATCCGGTGCCGGTGGGCGGAGGCGCTCCTGGCCGCCGGCGTGGCGGGGATCGGGTCCGGTCCGGGGGCCGCGGCCGGGACCGGGGCCGACGCCGCGGCCGGGCCCCGCGAGCAGGCGGCGGAGCTGCTGGCGCAGGCGCACGCGGAGGCCGTACGCCTCGGCGCCAAGCCGCTGCGGGAGGACACCGAACTCCTCGCCGGCCGCGCCCGTATCGCCCTGACCACCACCTGCGCCGACGCCCCCGCGGCGCGCGACCCGCTGGACGGGTTCGGCCTGACCGCGCGCGAGCGCGAGGTGTTGCGGCTGGTCGCGGCGGGACGCAGCAACCGGCAGATCGCGGAGGACCTGTTCATCTCGCCGAAGACGGCGAGCGTGCACGTCTCCCACATGATGGCCAAGCTCGGCGCCGCCAGCCGCGGAGAAGCGGCGGCGATCGCCCACCGGATGCGCTTCTTCCAGGAGCCGGTGGGGGATCACTAGAGCATGGCCGTCTACGACACGATCGGCACCACGTACGCCACGACCCGCCGGCCCGACCCGCGGATCGCCGCCCGGCTCCACGCCGCGCTCGGCGACGCCGCGGACGTGGTCAACGTCGGGGCGGGCACCGGCTCGTACGAACCGGCGCACACGGTGCTCGCCGTCGAGCCCAGCCCGGTCATGCTCGCCCAGCGCCCACCCGGATCCGCGCCCGCGGTGCGCGGGGTCGCCGAGCGCCTGCCGCTGCGCGACGACGCCGCGGACGCCGCGCTCGCGGTGCTGACCCTCCACCACTGGACCGACCCGGCGGCCGGCATCGCCGAGCTGCGCCGGGTCGCCCGCCGCCGCGTCGTCATCCTGACCTGGGACCAGCGGGTCTTCCGCGAGCGGTTCTGGCTGGTACGCGAGTACCTCCCCGAGGCCGCCGACTTCGACGACACCCGCGCCACCCCGGTCGACCGCCTGGCCGCGCTCCTCGGCGGCGCCCGCGTGGAGCCGGTCCCCGTCCCGCACGACTGCACGGACGGGTTCGCCGCGGCCTACTGGCGCCGCCCCCACGCGTACCTCGACCCCCGCGTACGCGCCGCCATCTCCCTCCTCGCCCAGACCGGCGAGGCCGCCCTGGCCCCCGGCCTGGCCGCACTCGCCGCCGACCTGTCGACCGGCCGCTGGCAGCACCGCCACGCCGGCCTGCTCCCCCGCGACAGCCTCGACGCCGGCTACCGCCTCCTGACAGCCGACACCTGAACACCCGCCCTCCGGACCGCCCGTTGGTGTGACCGGGCAAGCAACTCGAAGTCAGGGACCCCTCCCGTGCCGGTGTGAAATCTTGGACCCACGTCGACGGTGGCTGTGGAGGTTGTCGGGTGAGCCGGAACTGGGCGCTCTTCAGGCGCAGGTCGCGCGACGGTGCCGCCGGGCAGACCGGACCGTGGACCGACGCCGGACCGTGGACCGACGCCGTGCCGTGGCCGGGCGGGGAGAAGGCGGCCGGGCCGGACGAGGCGGCCTGGGCGCGGGCGCTGGAACTCGACCCGCGCGACCCGGACGCCACGTACAACCTCGGCCTGCTCCACTGGCGGGGCGGGGAGGTCACCGACGACGAGGTGCTGCGGCGCCTGACGGCGGTGCGCCAGGCGAACCGTGCGCTGGACGGCGCCGAGGTGCGTACCCGGTACCTCACCGGGCTCGTCCACCTGGAACGCGGGGATCCCGGCGCTGCGGTCACCCACCTGAGGGAGGCCGCCGCGCGTGCGCCGAACGACCCGGACATCGCCGCGGCGCTCGCGCACGCGCACGGCGCCGAGGGGCCGGATCCCGTCAAGCTCCGGTGCGAGTCCGGCTGGATCTGGTCGGTCGCCGTCACCCCGGACGGCACGAGGGCGCTGTGGGGCGCCGAGGACGGGGCGCTGCGCCTGTGGTCTCCCGGCAAGAAGGGCAGGAGACCCCGGAAGCTCACCGGTCACACCGACGGTGTCCGCCGCGTGGACATGACTCCCGACGGCCGGTTCGGGCTGTCCGCGGCCGACGACGGCACCATCCGCCACTGGGATCTCACGTCCGGCTCCTGTCTGCGCACGCTGACCGGTCACAGCCGGTCGGTGCGCTCCGTCCGGTTCACCCCGGACGGCAGGTCGGCCCTGTCCGCGGGGACGGACGGTCAGATCATCCTCTGGGACCTGAACACCGGCGGGCAGCTCGGCCGAGCCGCCGGCGAACTCGCGATCTACAGCGCTGCGCTGGCGCCTGACGGGCGGCATGCGCTGTCCGGGGAGAACCGCGGGATGGTGCGGTACTGGGACCTGCGCACCGGGGAGTGCCTGCGGACCTTCACCGGGCATACGGACGCGGTCTACACGGTCGCCCTGGTACCGGACGGACGCCATGCCCTGTCCACGGGTGCCGACGGTGAGGTGCGGTGGTGGGACGTCGCCGGCGGCGAGTGCCTGCGTACGCTCGTCGGGCACACCACCATGGCGAGCACGGTGGCCGTCACGCCGGACGGGCGGCTCGCCGTGTCGGGCAGCTCGGACCGGTCCGTGCGGTTCTGGGATCTGGCAACCGGCAGGTGCCTGCGCACGATCGAGCACGAGATCATGGTGCTCGGTGTCGCGCTGACACCGGACGGGCGTCAGGCGGTCGCCACCTTCAGCAACGGGGACGTGCGCGCCTGGCGTCTCGCCGACCGGACGGCCGCGCCGTGGGCGCGGCGCCCGGCCGTCGACCTTGAGACCTCGGCCCGGGAGTTCGGCTCCCACCTGGCGGCCGCCCGGCGGTTGGCGCGTGACGGGGAGGTCGTGGCGGCGGCCGACCGGTTGCGGCGGGCGCGGGCCGTGCCGGGGCACGCCCGTCGGCCGGAGCTGCTGGAGACCGTGCGTCAGCTCGGTGCGCACGGGCGGCGTACGGCGTTCCTCGACATCCGTCCCGTGTGGACGGTGGAGGATCCGTCGGGAGCCACGGGTGTGGCCGTCACGGCGGACGGGGCCCGTGCGGTGTCGGGGGCCTGGGACACGGCGGTGCGGGTGTGGGACCTGGCAGAAGGCGAGTGCGTGCGCGAGTTGTACGGCCACGACGACGCCGTTGCCGCGGTGGCCGTCGTGCCGGACGGGCGCGGCGCGCTGTCCGGCGGCACCGACCAGACACTGCGCTGGTGGGATCTCGCGCCCGGGACGTGCCGCCGGGTGCTCGTCGGCCACGGCGGTGCGGTCACCTCCGTGGCGCTCTCGCCCGCCGCCGACCGCGCCGTGTCCGGCAGCGCCGACCACACCGTGCGCTGGTGGGACCTGGCCACGGGGGAGTGCCTGCGCGTCCTGTCCGGGCACGAGGACGAGGTCGTCGCCGTGGCCCTGACGCCGGACGGACGCAAGGCCGTGTCGGGTGGCGCCGACGGCACCGTCCGGTTGTGGGACCTCGGCACCGGGGAGCACAAGGCGCTGCGCCGGAGCCACCACTGCGGGGTGCGTTCCGTCGCGGTCTCACCCGAGGGCGACCGGGCGTTCCTGGGTGAGGAGTGCGGCAACCTGGTCATGTGGCGGCTGCCCGGCGGACGCCACGCGGACGAGTACCACGGGCACCAGGGCAGCGTCATCGCGCAGGCGGCGACCGCCGACGTCACGCACGCGCTGTCGGCGAGCCACGACCGCACGTTGTGCTGCTGGGACCTGCGCTCCGGCGAGCGGCTGCGTTCGGTGGTCGCGCACGCCGACGAAGTCTCCGCCCTCGCGCTCACCCCGGACGGCCAGCACGCGCTGTCGGCCGGCCGGGACGGCTCGATCGTGCGGTGGGCGCTGGACTGGGCCTACGACTTCGCCGGCTGAGGGGACCGCGATGACACACGACGCCCGTCCGCAGGACACGACCCTGGACCCGGAAGCGGGGGGCGTCGTACCGCGGCCCGTGGCCTGGCGGACCGGGGAGGTGCTGCTCGGGACGTATCAGATCGGGGAGTTGCTCGGGCAGGGCGGCATGGGTGAGGTGCACCGGGTGCGGCACCTCGGCTGGCAGGTGGACCTCGCCGTGAAGAGTCCCCGGCCGACGTTGTGGAGCCAGGGGGCCGACGCGTTCATCGACGAGGCCGGGGTCTGGGTGGGACTGCCGCCGCACCCGCACGTGTGCACGTGTCACTACGTGCGTGTGATCGGCGGTGTGCCGCGGATCTTCGCCGAGCTCGTCGAGGGCGGCACCGTGGCGCAGGCGTTGCGGGCCGGGCGGCTGCGCACGGTGGCGGACATCCTCGACGTGGCCATCCAGATGGCCTGGGGCCTGCGTGCCGCCCATCAGGCCGGGGTGGTACATCAGGACGTCAAGCCGTCCAACGCGCTCATCACGGCGGACGGCCTGGTGAAGATCACGGACTTCGGGCTGGCCAGTGCCCAGCAGCGTACGGGTGGAACCGGCGACGTCGCCGTCGGCGAGTCGATTCTCGCCACGCGTCGCGGGCTCACCCCGGCGTACGCCTCGCCCGAGCAGACCGCCGGGCAGCGCGTGGGGCGGCGCAGCGACGTCTGGTCGTGGGCGGTGTCGGTACTGGAGCTGTTCGCCGGGCAGGTGACGTGGCGGTGGGGCGCGCTCGCCGCCGAGGCGCTGAGTGACGCGGCGATGCCCCGGAGCGTCGTCGACCTGCTGCGGGAGTGCCTCGTCCCCGATCCGGCCGGGCGTCCCGCCGACCTCGGTCCGCTGGCCGAGCGCCTGATCGCCGTGTACCACGCCGAGGTCGGCGTCCCCTATCCGCGCACCGCGGCCGATGCCACCACCTGGCTGGCCGACGGGCGGAACAACGCCGCTCTGTCCCTGATGGACCTGGGCCGCGCCGACCAGGCCGAGACGTCCTGGCGCCAGGCGCTGGAAGTCGACCCGCATCACGTGTACTCGACCTTCAACCGGTACCTCGCGCGGTGGCGGACCGGTCAGATCGCGGACGGCGAGCTGGTCCAACGGCTCGAACGGTTTCGGTCCGCCCTGCCCGGCACCGATCCCGGCCGGCACCGGATGGACTTCCTGATCGGCACCGTGCACCTGGAACGCAACGACATCCCTGCCGCAGCCGACCTGGTGGGACGGGCGGCGCGGGCTCTGCCGGCCGATCCGGAAGTCGTGGCGGTACAGGACGCGCTGGCCGGGCGGAAGACCGTCGACCACAGCCCGGTGAGTCTTGCCGCCGGCAGTGCCGCCGGTGGCCCGGCCGGTACGTTCGCGCTGTCCGGGGACGGCCGTCAGGGCGTATGCGGCGGCGCGGACGGCACGGTGGGCTGGTGGGACCTTCGTACCGGCGCGTGCCTGCGCACCGCCGCGGGGCACGTGGGCGAGGTGTCCTCGGTCGCACTCTCCGCCGACGGGGGCAGCGCGCTGTCGGGCGGCGAGGACGGCCGTATCCGCCGGTGGGATTCCGGCACCGGCGCCTGCGTGACCACGCTGACCGGCCACGACGGACGGGTTTCCGCGGTGGCGTGCACCGACGACGGCCGGGGACTCTCCGGTGGCGCCGACGGCACCGTCCGGTGGTGGGATCTCGGCACCGGTCGCTGCCTGCGGACCCTGACCGGCCACGACGGTGTGGTCAATCACGTGGCAGGGGTGACGGGAACGCGGGCGCTGTCGGCAGGTGCGGACGGCACCGTGCGGCTGTGGGACCTGGGCACGGGCACGTGCGTCCGCGTGTTCACGGGCCACCGTGACGAGGTCAACGTGGTCGAGCCCGTCCCCGGCGAGGAGAGGTTCCTCTCGTGCGGGGAGGACGGCAGCATCCGGCTCTGGGAGATACCCGGCGGTGGGTGCCTGTGGGTGCGGGCCTACCCGCACCCGATCGTGGAGATGCTCGCGCCGAATCAGGTCGCGCTGTCGGTCGGCCCGGACGGACGTCACGCGCTCGCCGCTGACAGCGAGGGCCTGGTGACGTGGTGGGACCTGGCCGTCGGTCGATGTCTCCGCTCGTTCCACGGGCACCGCGGAGCGGTGCGCTCGGTGCGGTTCGTCGCGGACGGCCGCGCCGCGCTGTCCGCCGGCATCGACGGAACCGTGCACCGGAGGGACCTCACCCCTGGTGAACCGGCCGCGTGGGCCTACAGCCGCCCGCGTACCGCCGTCGACCTCCACGCGGACGCCGACGACTTCGAACGCAGGCTGGACACCGCCCGGTCCCGGCTCGCCCACGGTGACGCCCGCTCCGCCATCGCCGAGTTGCGCCGGGCGCGCGCCGTACCCGGGTTCGAGAACGACACGACGCTCGCGACGCTCTGGCGCCAAGCCGGTCACGGCGGGCGGCGCACCACGGTGCTCGGCACCCGCCTGCTACGGCGGCTACCCTCCCCCGCGCACCTGGCGCAGTCGGTGGCGATCACTCCGGACGCACGGTATGCCTTCACCGCCGCCGGCGACTGCGTGCTGCGGTGGTGGGATCTGAAGACCGACGAGTGCGTGGCCACGTTCCCCAGCCACAACGGCTTCCTCTCCCTCGCCGTGACGCCGGACGCACGACGTGCCCTCACGGCGACCGAAACCCTCCGGTGGTGGGAGCTGACACGCCGCACCTGCCAGCGCGAGATCACCGTACCGACCGACAAGCCGGTGTTCGCGGCGGCCATGACCCCCGACGGCCGCCGCGCGCTGTCCGCCGGGGCCGACGGGGTGCTGCGGTGGTGGGACCTGCCCGCAGGCCGCTGCCTCAAGGCGATCGAGGGCGGATTCAGCCCCGTGGCCGTCCTCGCGAACGGCCTCCGGGCGCTGTCCAGCGGTCCCGGCACCGGCCTTCGGTGGTGGAACCTGAACACCGGCCGGCTGGTGCACGAGTTCACCGAGCACACCGCCCATGTGACCGCGGTCGCGGCAACCCCCACCGGGCGGCGGGCCGTCTCCGGTGACGCCGAAGGCACGCTCCACGCCTGGGATCTGGCGGCGCCCGGCCACCTGCGCACGCTCACCGGTCACACCGCGCAGATCAATGCGGTGGCGATCAGCACAGACGGGCGCCACGCCCTGTCCGTGAGCGAGGACGGCACGCTACGCCTCTGGGACCTGGCCACGGGACAGTGCCTGCACCAGCGCGAACTCGGCTACATCGCCTCCGCCGCCATGACCCCCGACGCCCACCATGCGATCACCGGGATGGCGGACGGCGATGCGCTGGTGTGGGAGATCGACTGGGACTACGAGACGTAGGCGTGCCGGCGTTGGCTTACCTGACCCACTGATGTCGGCTGGTGATGTCACCGGCACAAGAAGAGACCCGGACAAGATCACTGTCCGGGTCTTTGTGCTGCTCACACTATGTGGCTGGGGCCGGGGTCGAACCGGCGACCTTCCGCTTTTCAGGCGGACGCTCGTACCAACTGAGCTACCCAGCCCGGTGGCTGGGGACCGGGGTCCCCAGTCGGGTGGCCCTCAGGCGTGCCTGAGGGTGGCGGTCCTGACGGGATTTGAACCCGCGGCCTCCACCTTGACAGGGTGGCGAGCACTCCAAACTGCTCCACAGGACCAGGCTTGCACGAGAGCCAGTCTCGCACAGTGTGACGCGTGATCCCTACCGGGATTCTCCATCGTCGGCTACGGGCCGTGACGTCGCTGGATCAGCGTAGCAGAACCCCCGCCCCGGCCCCTAAACGAAGCGGCGGGGCCCTACAGCCCGAAGAGGCGGGCCGCGTTGTCGTGGCAGACCGCGCGGAGCCAGTCCTCGCCGAGGTCCTGCGTCGTGAGCGCGTCCAGGGCGTCCGCGTACGTGTACGGGGTGTTCGGGAAGTCCGTGCCGAGGAGGACGCGGTCCCGGAGGGCCGACAGGCGGGGGCGGGCGTGGGGCGGGAAGGGGGCCGCGGATTCGGCGAAGGTCGTGAAGGCCATCGTCGTGTCGAGCATGACGTCCTCGTGGCGCTCCGCCAGGGTCAGGAAGTCCTCGTACTCCGGCATGCCCAGGTGTGCCACGATCAGCCGCAGCCGCGGGTGCCGCTTCAGCAGCGCCGCGATCGGCGCCGGGCCCGTGTGGCGGCCGGGGACGGGGCCGGAGCCGCAGTGGGTGACGACCGGGAGGGCGGCGTCCGCGAGGAGGGCCCAGACCTCGTCGAGGACGGGGTCGTTCGGGTCGTACGCGCCGACCTGGAGGTGGCACTTGAACACCCGTGCCCCCTGCGCCACCGCCCGCCGCACGTCGTCCGCCGCGCCCGGCTCCGCGAAGAACGTCGCCGTGTGGAGGCAGTCCGGCGTGCGGGCGGCGAAGTCGGCGGACCAGTCGTTGAGCCACCGCGCCATGCCCGGCTTGTGCGGGTACAGCATCGACGTGAACGCGCGCACCCCGAAGCCGCGCAGCAGCGCCACCCGCTCGGCCTCCTCCTGCCGGTACGTGATCGGCCACGAGCGGCCGACCAGCGGGCCGACGGCGTCGAAGTACGCCCACACCTTCGCCAGCACCCGCTGCGGCATGAAGTGGGTGTGCACGTCGATCAGGTGGTCGAGGCCCAGCGCGCGGCGGAACGCCGCGATCCGGTCCCGTTCGGCATCAGTGCTGGTCACAGTACCCGTCTTCCCGTTCGGCCCACGTGAGGCGACGACGTGCCCGTCTCGATCGTCCACCAGGCGGGACGTCGCGCGTAAGCCGTTTCCGGGCCCCCGGCTCCTCCGCCCGCCCCGCCCGCGCCGGACGCACGGCCCAAAGCGCCCCACTCCGCGCACGGAGACATAAAATGTGGACAATGCGTACCGAAGAGGTCCTCTCCGGGCTGGGTACGGGCGTCTGGCGCTGGGCGGCGCACACCGACCGGGTGGTGCTGGATGCGCAGGCCGCCCGGCTGCTCGGGCTGCCGCCCGTGCGGGTCAACGTCCACGGCTCCGCGGTACGCGCCCGGGTGCACGGCGTCGACTTCATCGAGCTCAACGGCATCCTCGACCTCGCCCTCGCCGAGGGCACCCTCGCCGAGGGCCGGCTGCGCGTCGTCGACACCGGCGGCGACGTCGTACGGGTGGTGCGCTGGCGGATGCGGGCGCAGGAGTCGGCGGCGGAGCAGATCGACGTCGTCGGGACCATCGAGGACCTCAGCGAGGAGCCCTCCGGGCGGGGCGAGGGGCCGCGGGGGACCAGCGACTGGCGGCTGTCCCGCGAGGCGTTCCTGCTCTCCGCCGGCCGCTCGCTCGCGGAGGCGCGCTCGACCGACCAGGTGCTGCGGGTGGCGGCGTCGCTGTCGATGCCGGGCTTCTCGCCGGACGGCATGGCGGTCTTCGCCGTCGAGGGCGACGACCTCGTCCTCATCGGCCAGCAGGGCCACCGCGCCGAGAACGCCGAGCCCTTCCGCACCACCCCGATGGACTTCCCGTTCCCCGCCCCGGAGGCCGCGCGCACCGGCCGCGCCGTGTACATCGCCGGCCGCGAGGAGTACGCGCGCCGCTACCCCGAGGCGTGGCGGCGCGCCGAGGGCGTGCCGCACCGGTCGTGGGCGTTCCTGCCGCTGATGGCGGAGGGGCGGACGGTCGGGGCCTGGATGGCGGCGTTCGAGGAGGTCGTGTCGTTCACGCCGGACGAGCGGTCGGTGCTGACCACGGTGGCGCGGATGCTGGGGCAGGCGCTGTCGGACGTGCACGTGCACGAGTCGGAGCGGGAACTGGCGGAGGGGCTGCAGCGCAGCATGAAGCCGGCGGTCGCGCTCGTCCCCGGCTTCGACGTGGCGGCGCGGTACGTCCCCTCCGGCGGCGGGCTCCAGATCGGCGGCGACTGGTACGACGTCTTCGCGCTGCCCTCCGGTCAGACGGCCCTGGTCATCGGGGACGTCCAGGGGCACGACGTACGGGCGGCGGGGCTGATGAGCCAGCTCCGCATCGCGATCCGCGCGTACGCCTCGGAGGGCCACCGCCCGGACGCCGTGCTGACCCGCGCGTCCGCCTTCCTCACCCGGCTCAACGAGCGGCAGTTCGAGGACCCCGCCGACGCCCGCTTCGCCACCTGCCTGTACCTCCAGGCCAACCCGGCGGCCGGCACCCTGACCGTGGCCCGCGCCGGCCACCTCGACCCCGCGGTGGCGCTGCCCGACGGCACGATGATCATCCACCCCAGCGACGGCGGCCTGCCCCTCGGGATCGAGGACGATCCGGTGTACCCCGTCTCCGAGCACAAGATCGACCCGGACGAGACCATGCTCCTGTGCACCGACGGCCTGGTCGAGACCGGCGGCCACGACCTCTACAGCGGGCAGGCCCGGCTCGGCGCCGCGTTCGCGGCGACGCTCGGCGCGGGCCTGGAGACGGTGGCGGACGCGATCGTGGACGCGGTCGCGGGGCCCGGCGCGTACGTCACCCGCGGACCGCACTCCGGGCGCAGCCAGGACGACATCGCCTTCGTCCTGCTCCGCACCGCGGGCGCGACGCGGCTCGCGCACCCGGAGTCGGAGCGGCACATGTACCTGGCGGTGCCGCAGACCGAGCAGCAGCGCATCTCGGACGCCCGGCACCAACTGCGCGGCATGCTCTACGACTGGGCCACGGCGGACCAGATCGACGCGGCGGAGCTGGCGCTCTCGGAGATGATCGCGAACGTCATGATGCACACGGACAGCACCGCCAACGTCATGGCCGACGTGACGGGACCGCCGGGACGGCGCCTGCTGCGCATGACGATCGCCGACGCGGACGGAAACCTCCCGCACCGCCGGCACCCGGGCGAGATGGCGTCGTCGGGCCGCGGGGTGCTGCTGCTGCAGGAGTTGTGCGACGGCTGGGGCGTGGAGCCGCGCGGGGACGGCAAGGCGATCTGGGCCGAGTTCCGCGAGGACGACGTGCGGTGAGCGGTACGGGACGCAGCAGCCGTACGCACGCCGGTACTTGTCGCCGCTGAACAAAAAAGCGCTCTGAACAATCCCGCCTGTTCCTCCCTGACCTGCGCTTTCGCCCGCCCCGCCCGAGGGAGCCGCAAAACGGAGGGAACCAATCCGTGAAGTTTGGCGGATTATTGCGTGACGGAGGGGTGGGGGCGCCAGTGACTCCTGACCCCTTGAGGCACAGGGAGGGGTTCAGTGCGCAGACACATCAAGAGGGCGGGTTCCGCCGCCTTAGCGGCCGCCGCGGCGGCGGCGCTCACGGCGGGCCTCACGGCCGCGCCCGCGGCGTCCGCTTCGCCTTCAGCCGGATCAGCGGGATCGGCCGGCTCAGCCGGGGGGAACGGCCAGGCGCAGTTCGCGAAGCAGGGCGGCACCTGGGTGACGCTGATCACCGGCGACCGGGTACGGGTCGACGCCGACGGCAAGGCCGCGGCGATCGCCCGCGGGCCGGGCCGCGCGGAGATACCCATCCGCACCTTCGAGTCGGAGGGCCACACCTACGTCGTCCCGCGCGACGCCACCGCGCTCGTCGCCGACGGCACGCTGGACCGCCGCCTGTTCGACGTCACGCTGCAGGCCCGCCCCGAGTACGTACGCCAGCAGCGCGCGGGCCTGAAGCTCATCGTCGACTACCGCGGCGAGAGCCCTCCGGCGCAGAACCGGCTGCACGCCGCCGACGGCACCGACGTCGAGCACCGCTTCCCGCGGCTCAACGCCGAGGCCGTCACCACCGAGAAGGGCGAGGCCGCCGCGGTCTGGAAGGCGCTGACCCGCGTCGAACGAGACGCCGCCGCCGCCGCGCCGCTGGCCGCCGAGTCCGGCGTCAGGCGCGTCTGGCTGGACGGCGTGCGCCGCGCCAGCCTGGACGTCAGCGTGCCGCAGATCGGCGCCCCGGCCGCCTGGGACGCCGGCTACGACGGCGACGGCGTGAAGATCGCCGTACTCGACACCGGCGTCGACGAGACCCACCCGGACCTCGCGGGCCAGGTCGTCGGCACCGAGAACTTCACCCCCGCCGCCGACGCCGAGGACCGCTACGGCCACGGCACCCACGTCGCCTCCATCGCGGCCGGTACGGGTGCGAAGTCGGACGGCAAGCTCACCGGCGTGGCACCCGGCGCGAAGCTCCTCGCGGGCAAGGTGCTCGACGACGACGGCTTCGGCGACGACTCCGGCATCCTCGCCGGCTTCGAGTGGGCGGTCGCCCAGGACGCCGACATCGTCAACCTCAGCCTCGGCGGCGGCGACACCCCCGAGGTCGACCCGCTGGAGGAGGCCGTCAACCGGATCTCCGCCGAGGAGGGCGTGCTGTTCGCGGTGGCCGCCGGCAACGAGGGGTCGGGCAGCCACACCATCTCCTCGCCGGGCTCCGCCGACGCCGCGCTCACCGTGGGCGCCGTGGGCCCGAACGGCGGCCTGGCGGGCTTCTCGTCCCGCGGCCCGCGGATCGGCGACAGCGCCGTCAAGCCCGACGTCACCGCCCCCGGCGTGGCGATCACCGCGGCCGCCGCGCCCGGCAGCGTCATCGACCAGGAGGTCGGCCAGAACCCCGAGGGGTATCTGACGATCGACGGTACGTCCATGGCGACACCGCACGTCGCGGGCGCCGCCGCGCTCCTGGCGCAGCAGCACCCCGACTGGACCGGCGCGCAGCTCAAGGCGGCGCTGTCCGCGTCCGCCAAGCCCGCCGCCAAGCGCGGCGCGTTCGGCCAGGGCGCCGGGCTCATCGCCTCGGACCAGGCGCTCGGGCAGTCGGTGGTGAGCGAGCCGGCGTCGCTGAGCTTCGGCAGGCAGGAGTGGCCGCACCAGGACGACGAGCCGGTGACGAAGTCGATCACGTACCGGAACCTGGGCGAGGAGGACGTGACGCTGGCACTGTCGTCGTCCACCGTGCAGCCCGGCGGCGCCGCCGCGCCCGCGGGGATGTTCACCCTGGGCGCCGACGAGGTCACCGTCCCGGCCGGCGGCACCGCCGAGGTGCCGGTGACCGCGGACACCCGCCTCGGGAGCACCGACGGCGTGTACTCCGTGTACGTCACGGCGACCGGCGGCGGACAGCGTGTCGTCACCCCGGGCGGCGTGGAGCGTGAGGGCGAGGCGTACGACGTCACCCTCACGTTCCTGGGCCGCGACGGGCAGCCGACCACGGGCGGCTCCGCGCTGCTGACGGGCATGGAAGAGGGCAACTGGGAGGTCTGGGAGGGGACCGAGGGCCAGAGCACCGCCACCGTGCGCGTCCCGAAGGGCCGTTACCTGGTCAGCGGCGATGTCGCGACGTACGCGGGCGAGAAGCTGACCGAGTACGACTGGATCAACCAGCCGCGCCTGGACGTCACCGGGGACACCACCGTCACCCTGGACGCCAGGACGGCGAAGCCGATCAACGTCACCGTGCCGGACGAGGCCGCGGTACGGACGAACGTCGACATCAGCCTGGAAGTCGACGCGGGTGACCTGGGCGCGGGAATGGGCACCTTCGTCGACGGCGACGTCGACGCCCGCACCGCGCACCTCGGCCCGGCGACCGCGGCCGGCGAGCTGTACCAGCAGGTGCAGGTGAACTTCGCGGGCGACGAGCGCACCGAGTACCAGACCGTCTACAGCGACGCCAACCGCACCACCGCGTGGACCGGCATCACGCGGGCCACCCCGCAGAGCGAGCTGGCCGAACTGGACCTCACGCTCGGCTCCTCGGCGGACGACCGGCAGGGCTGGGTGTGGGCGGTGCCGTACATCGGCGGCAGCACGGGCGCCACGGCCACCGCGCGGGACCTGCCGTACGAGGGCACGCTGTACGTACGCGGCGGGGACCGCATCAACTGGGAGCTGGAGTACTGGCAGCTCGGCGACGAGTGGGAGGACATCGCGTACATTACGCAGCCGCGCACCTACGCCGGCGGCAGCACGTACAAGGAGTCCTTCAACGCCGCCGTGGTCGGCCCGATTCTGACCCGGGACACCGGCGTCTACCGCGACGGCAACACGATCGACACCCTCGTGCCGATCTATCTCGACAGCACCGCGCACTTCGGCTACTCGGCGTACGAGAACGCGGACACCACCCTGTACCGCAACGGCGAGAAGCTGGAGTCGGTGGCCGACATCCCGATCGGCACCCGGTTCACGGTGCCGGCGGGCAGCGCCGACTACAAGCTCACCACCTCCTCCACCCGCCCGGCCACCGTCGCGCGGACGTCCACGAAGGTGACCGCCACCTGGACCTTCGCCTCCGCCAGGACCGACAGCGCGAAGAAGCTGCCGCTGTCCGTGGTGCGCTTCTCGCCGACGCTGTCGGCGGCGAGCAGCTCCAACGCGGGGGCGGCGAAGAAGGTGCCGGTCAAGGTGCTGGGCGCGGCGGCGGGGGACAACCTCAGGTCGCTGAGCGTGTGGTCCTCCACCGACGCCGGCGCGACCTGGAAGGTACTGCCCGTGCGGGACGGCAAGGTGACCGTGGTCAACCCGGCCGCGGGCAAGAGCGTGTCGTTCAAGGCGAAGGCGGTGGACCAGCAGGGCAACAGCGTCCAGATGCGGATCTTCGACGCCTACCGGGCGCGGTGACCGCGGGCGGCCCGCACCGCAGATGAACAGGTGCGGCACCGCCGTACGGCAGTGATGAGGACGGCCCCCGATCCGGCGACGGATCGGGGGCCGTTCGCCGTACGGACCCTCAGGCGGCCGTCCGTACGAGCTTGCGCCGCAGCCCGGCCCGCTCCGCCGCCAGCTCCGCGAAGAGCTCCTCCCACCGCGGGTGCACCGCCTCCGGCGCGTACATCCGCGACTTGGCGAGCGCCGCCGTGCCCATGTCCACGCGCATGCCCTCGTCGTCCATCAACTCGCCCATGGCCACCGCGAGCCCGTCGATGTCCCGCGGCGGTACGAGCAGCCCCTCCCGGCCGTCGGTGAGGACGTCCGCGGGGCCCGTCGGGCAGTCGAAGCTGACCACGGGCAGCCCGTGCGTCATGGACTCGATCATCACCATCGGCAGGCCCTCGAAGCGCGAACTGAGCACGAACATCGACGCCTTGGCCAGCTCGTCGTCGAGGTGCGGCGTGAAGCCCATGAGGAAGACGTGGTTGTAGACGTGGTGCTTGTCGATGAGCTTGCGCAGATGCGCTTCCCTGTCGCCGTTGCCGAAGATCCGCAACTGCCACTCGGGGCGCTCGGCGACCGCCTTCGCGAACGCCGGAATGAGCATGTCGAAGCCCTTCTGGCCCTTCAGCCGGCCGGCGGCGACGGCGACGGGGTTCGCGTACGACGACTGCCGCTTGCGCCCGGTGTGGACGGCGTTGGGGATGCACACGACGCGGGTGCCGGGGAGCAGCCGCGCGTACTCCTCGCGGTCGCGCTCGGTGAGCACGGCGACCGCGTCGAAGCGCGGGTAGAGGCGGACGATGGCGGTGCCCACGTCCAGCGGGTGGGTGGCGAGGTTCATGTGCTCCTGGCCGACCCGGACGACGTCCGTGCTGGCGTGCTGGGCGGCCAGGATGTTGAGCGCGGGGCGGGTGGTGACGAGCACCCCGCCGCGCAGCCGGGCCATCCAGCGGATCACCCGCGACTCCACGTCCCGGGTGAAGTGCTCGCGCGCGACCTCGCCGTTCGGTACGAACCGGGAGGCCCGGCCGCGGCCGCTGAACCGGGCGGCCCACGCGGACGGCTCGGGGGCGGGCGGCGCGCCGTAGGAGTCGACGATGGCGGTCACGCGCACCCGGCGGTCCAGCGGGAACCGGGGCGACTTGCGGCGGCGTACGACGCTGACGACCTCGACGTCGTGCCCGGCCGCCGCCATGGAGCCGGCCTGGTTGAACACGGTGCGGATGGTGCCGCCCTTGCCGTACGCGTTGAGGAGCAGATAACGGATCTTCATGAGGCCGTCCGGGAGAGGTCGTCGCGGAGCTGGCACGTGATGGAGAGGTTGTTCCGGACCGTGTAGTAGGGCTTCACCTGGATCGTGTCGGCGTCGGACGACACGGACTGCGCGGGGAAGACCACGATGTTCTTCTTCTGCTCGATGTCGTGCAGCGTCCGCGGGGCCTGGAGCCGTACGCGGCGGACGTCCCCGTCCGTGTCCGCGGTGAGGTGGAGATCCCACTTCGCGGGCAGCGCGATGCCCGGGGGCGCCAGATCGGCGACGGGCACGCTCACCTCGAAGGTCGCGCCGTGGAGCGTCGCCGGGTAGTCGAGGTGGTGCTCGGGCGCGCCGGTCATCGAGACGGCCAGCCGCCACCGGACGGCGGGGTCTCCGGCCGGGTCCGCAGCCGGGTCTGCGGTCGGGTCCGAGGTCAGGCCCGCGGTCAGGTCCGGGGCCGGCGGGGCGCCCAGGAAGCGGCCGGCGATGCGGATGAGGCCGTCGCGCGGCCAGACCCCGGTGACCTCGGCGCTGAGGGTGCCGGCCGGGGTAGCGGGGTCGCTGAGATAGCCCCAGGCGATGCTGATCTCGCGCAGCGCCTCGGGGACCTCGGCGGGCTCGGGCAGCGCGCGCCCCTGCTGGACGCGCCCGCTGCGGATCTTCTCCTTCCAGTCGCCGAGGCCCTTCGGCAGCTCGCCCTCCTCCCGGGTGCCGTAGTCGAGCATCTCCGGCTCGTACTCGATGCCGAGGAAGCCGCAGATGCTGCGGAGCACGCCCTCGGGGTCGGTGGTCAGGTCCTCGTAGCGCACGACGTGCCCGGGCAGCTCGCGGCGGGCGCGCTCGGTGGCCCGCGTGTAGTGCAGGGTCTGGACCGCGGCCTCCTCCGGGGTGCGGCTGGAGGGGTCGGCCTCGTACCAGGACTGCGCGATGGAGACGGGGTGGCGCAGCAGGAAGACGAAGCGCGCGTCGGGCCAGCAGGTGGCGATGCGCTGGAACGCGAAGGCGTTGTTCGGCGTCTTCTCGACCAGGACGTCCTTGCCGGAGCGGACGAGCTCGCGGTGGAGCACGCGGTCCCAGAGCAGGTGCTCCAGGTCGGTCCGCTGGAGGTCGAGTTCGCTCATCGCCTCGACGGCGAGATCGGTGCCGGCCGTGACCTCCAGTCGGCGCACGTGCAGCTCGTGCGGGGCGTGCAGGCGGGAGTGGCCGCCGAGGAGCATGCGCAGCAGGGTGGCGCCGGAACGTACCGGGGTGATGAGGAAGACGGGCTCCCGTACCAGCCGGTCGACCTGCGGGTTCGTGGGCGGGCGGTAGTCCGGCAGGCGGCCGGCGCGTACGGCGAGGGCTGCGGCCTTGGTCTTCTTTTTTTGCGGCCGGGGGGCGCGCCGGATCTGGAGGCCGGTCCATCGGCCGAGTGCTCTGTTCAGTAGCCGCAGCATTGTCCGCCCGTCCATGCGAGAGGTGTTTCCGGCCCGGAAAACGACGCGGCGGGCAAAGGGTTGCGCCCCGGCGGATTCTTCAGATCTCCGTACGAGGAACGGCGCCGGTGGGGCGGGGGGCGCGGGAACGGGTCGTGCGCGGGGGGTTGACGGCCCCGCGGGCTTGCCAGATGGTGGGAGCGCTCCCATAGCTTCAAGCCTTGGACGCAGTACGCACCTTGCACGGACGTGACGAGGCGCATGCCCATACCGGACATGTGCCCCAAGAGCGTCGAGGGCACTCCCCCACGTGCCGCGCACGCACGCGAAGCCCCGGTGGCGGGAGAGCCTTCCCGCTGCATCCCGCCACCGGTCCCGCTATCCGAGAGGAGCACGAGAACCGCGATGACAGCGCGAACAAGCACCGGTGGAAGCAGCCCCGGCCGCGGCGGCAGCCGACGACGACGCACCGGCACCCCGGCCCGTACCCGGCACAGACCCGGACGCAGACCCCTGCGCCCCGCGGCGATCCTCGCCGCACTCGCCGTCGGCGCCGCCCTGGTCCTCACCGGCACCGCGGCGCCCGCCGCCGGCGCCGCCGCCCGCGTGGACAACCCGTACGCCGGCGCCACCCCGTACGTGAACCCCCAGTGGTCCGCGAAGGCCGCGGCCGACGGCGGCGCCGCCATCGCCGACCAGCCCACCTTCGTCTGGATGGACCGCCGGGCCGCCATCGGCGGCGTCGGCGAGGCGTGGGGCCTCAAGCGGCACCTGGACGAGGCGCTGGCGCAGGACGCCGACCTCTTCCAGGTCGTCATCTACAACCTGCCGGGCCGCGACTGCGCCGCGCTCGCCTCCAACGGCGAGCTGAAGCCCGAGGAACTCGACGTCTACAAGTCCCAGTACATCGACCCGATCGCCGACATCCTCGCCGACCCCAAGTACGCGAGCCTGCGCATCGTCACGCTCATCGAGCCCGACTCGCTGCCCAACATGGTCACCAACGCCGGCGGCACGGCCGGCTCCACCGACGCCTGCGTACGGATGAAGGAACTCGGCAACTACGAGAAGGGCGTCGGCTACGCGCTGGACACCCTGGCCGCCATCCCGCACGTCTACACCTACGTCGACGCCGCCCACCACGGCTGGCTCGGCTGGGACTCCAACCTCGCCCCGGCCGTGGACGAGTTCAAGAATGCCGCCACCTCCGAGGGCGCCACCGTCGACGACGTGCACGGCTTCATCGTCAACACCGCCAACTACTCCGCCCTGAAGGAGCCGCACTTCGAGGTCGGCGGCAACGTCGGCGGCACCCCCGTGCGGCAGGCGAAGTGGATCGACTGGAACCAGTACGTGGACGAGCTGACCTACGCGCAGGCGCTGCGCGACCTGCTCGTCTCCCGCGGCGGCTTCGACCCCGGCCTCGGCATGCTGGTCGACACCTCCCGCAACGGCTGGGGCGGCGCCGCCCGGCCCACCGGCCCCGGGCCCACCACCTCCGTCGACGCCTTCGTCGACGGCGGCCGCGTCGACCGGCGCATCCACGCCGGCAACTGGTGCAACCAGTCAGGCGCCGGCCTCGGCGAGCGCCCGGTCGCCGCGCCCGAGCCGGGCATCGACGCCTACGTGTGGGCCAAGCCGCCGGGCGAGTCCGACGGCTCCAGCGAGCCCATCGACAACGACGAGGGCAAGGGCTTCGACCGGATGTGCGACCCCACGTACGAGGGCAACCCGCGCAACGGCAACAACCCGCCCGGCGCGCTGCCCGACTCGCCGCTGGCCGGCCACTGGTTCCCCGCGCAGTTCCGCGAGCTGGTCGCCAACGCCCACCCGCCGGTCGGCGGCTCCGGCCCCGGCGACGACACCGAGGCGCCGACCGTGCCCGCCGGTCTTGCGGTGACCGGGACGACGGGCGCGAGCGTCTCCCTGTCGTGGACGGCGTCGAGCGACGACGTCGGTGTCACCGCGTACGACGTCTTCCGCGACGGCACGCAGGTCGGCTCGACGGCCGGCACCGCGTTCACGGACGGCGGGCTCACGGCGGCCACCTCGTACGCCTACGCCGTCCGCGCGCGCGACGCGGCGGGCAACGCCTCCGCGCGTACGGCACCCGTGACCGCCACCACCGGCGACGGCGGCGGCGGAGGCGGGCCGGTGAAGGTGCAGTACGTGAACACCGACACGGCGATGAGCGACAACCAGATCCGGATGGGCCTCCGACTCGTCAACACCGGCGGCACGCCCGTCGACCTGGCGACGGTCGAGGCCCGCTACTGGTTCAGCGGCGACACCGGCGCGACGTCGTTCGCGACATGGTGCGACTGGGCCGCCGCCGGCTGCGGCGCCGTCACGCACGGCGTACGCGCCTCCGGCTCGGCGGCGCCCGGCGCGGACCGGTACCTGGCGGTCGGCTTCGCCTCCGGCACGCTGGCGCCGGGCGCGTCGACCGGCGAGATCCAGGTGCGGCTGGCGAAGAGCGACTGGTCGGGCTTCGACGAGTCCGACGACTACAGCCGCGCGACGCACACCGCCTGGGCGGACAACCCGCGCGTCGGCGTCTACACCTCCGGCGCGCTCACCTGGGGCACCGCCCCCTGACGGGCCGGGCGGACCCTCCCCCGCCCGCCCACCCCGGACCCCCGTGTCCGGGCCCGACGCCCCCACCCGGCCCACCACCGGTGTGGGGGCGTCTTGTTCCCGGCCGCGGGGGTTGTCAGTCGCTCCGGCGTCAACGAGCATGACAGCGCCCGTCGTTGACCCGACCGACATGACCACAGCCGCCGCCGTGGAGGGGAGATCCCCGTGTCACCGCAACCGCGAGGTTCCAGGGGTACGAGAGGGACGAACCGGAGAACGGTCCTGGCGGCCGGCGCCGCCGCCACCGCCGGAGTCGCCGCGGGCCCGCCCGCCTCGGCCGCCCCCGCGGCCGGCCCCGCCGCCACCGAGCCCACCGCCCCGGAGTCCGGCGCCCCCGAGTCCGGTGCCCGGGGCGCCGGCGCGGACGGCGCCCTCGACGGGCCACCCGCCACGGCCCAGCGCCCCGGCCGCGAACTGCGCGCCCTGCTCGCCGAGATCGACCCCGACCGCATCGAGGCCGACGTCCGCCGCCTCGCCGCCTTCGGCACCCGGCACACCCTCTCCGCCCAGGACGACCCCGAGCGCGGCATCGGTGCCGCCCGCGACTGGATCCACCGCCGGCTGCGCCGGCACGCCGCCGCGTCCGGCGGCCGGATGACCGTCGAGCTGCAGTCGTACGTCCAGCAGCCCGCCAACCGCATCCCCGTCCCCACCCGCATCACCAACGTCGTCGCCACCCTGCGCGGCGACACCGACCCCGACCGCGTCTACGTCGTCTCCGGCCACTACGACTCCCGCGCCAGCGACGTCATGGACGCCACCTCCGACGCCCCCGGCGCCGACGACGACGCCTCCGGCGTCGCGATCGCCATGGAGCTGGCGCGCATCCTGGCCACCCGCCGCACCGCCGCGACGATCGTGCTGGCCGCGGTGGCGGGGGAGGAGCAGGGGCTGTACGGGGCCGCGCACATGGCGGAGCAGTTCCGGGTCCGCGGCACCCGCGTCCAGGGCATGTTCACCAACGACATCGTGGGCAGCTCCACCGCCGACGACGGCACCCGCGACCCGCACACCGTGCGGCTCTTCGCCGAGGGCGTCCCCACCGCCGAGACCCCCGACGAGGCGAACACCCGCCGCTCGGTCGGCGGCGAGAACGACTCCCCGGCGCGCCAGCTCGCCCGCTTCGTACGCGACGTGGCCGCGGGCGACGCGACGGGCATGGACGTCCGCGTCATCTACCGCCGCGACCGCTATCTGCGCGGCGGCGACCACATCCCGTTCCTCGAACGCCGCTTCCCCGCCGCCCGCTTCACCGAACCCGCCGAGGACTACGCGCACCAGCACCAGGACGTCCGCGTGGAGGACGGCAAGCAGTACGGCGACCTGCCCGAGTTCTGTGACTTCGGCTACATCGCGCGCGTCGCGCGGGTCAACCTCGCCGCCGTCTGGACCCTCGCGCAGGCCCCGGGCACGCCGACGGGCGCCGGGATCGTCACCTCCGCGCTGACCAACGACACCGAACTGGTCTGGGACCGCGGCACGGAGCCGGACCTCGCGGGCTACGAGGTGGTGTGGCGGGAGACGACGGCGCCGGAGTGGACGCACGTGGAGCCGGTCGGCGACGTGACCCGGCACACCGTGCCGGAGTCGAAGGACAACCTCTTCTTCGGCGTCCGCGCGGTGGACCGGGAGGGCCGCCGCAGCCCGGTGGCCTTCCCGGTCCCGCGCAGGTGAGCGGCCCGCTCAGTCCAGGTCCGGGACCATCGCGAGCTTGTCGGGGTTGCGCATGATGTTGATCGCGCTGATCCGCCCCGCGTCCACCGTGAACGACGTGACAGCAATCTGCCCGTCGGCCTCGCGGGTCACCAGCCCCGCCGTGCCGTTGACCTCGATCGGGCGGATGTCCAGCGGCCCCACGGCGTCGGCGTGCCCCAGGATCATCGGCGCCACCCGCGCCGCCTCGCGCTCGATGTGCTGCAGCGTGGCGACCTTGCCGCCGCCGTCGCCGCGCATCACCACGTCCGGGTCGAGCAGCGCGATCAGCCCCGGCAGGTCGCCGTTCTGGCACGCCGCCGCGAACGCGTCCACCAGCTCCCGCTGCTGGGCCTCCGTCGCCGGTGTCCGCGGCCGGCCGTCCTCCACCTGCTTCCGCGCCCGCGACGCCAACTGCCGTACGGCCGCAGGCGAGCGGCCGACGACGTCGGCGATCTCGGGGAACGGGACGCTGAACACGTCGTGCAGCACGAACGCGGTGCGCTCGGCCGGCGACAGCCGCTCCAGCACCACCAGCAGCGCCATGCTCACCGACTCGTCCAGCGTCACCCGGTCGACCGGGTCGTATGAGCGGTCCGCGACCAGCGGCTCCGGCAGCCACGTGCCGACGTACTGCTCGCGCCGCGCCCGCGCGCTGCTCAGGGCGTCCAGCGCCAGCCGGCTGACCGTCGTCGTCAGCCAGGCGCCCAGGTCCCGTACGGTGCCTGGGTCGTCGAGCCGGCGCAGCCGCAGCCACGCCTCCTGCACGCAGTCCTCGGCCTCCACCAGGGAGCCGGTCATGGTGTACGCCACGCGCAGCAGCCGGGGGCGGTTGGCCTCGAAGGACCGCGCGAGCAGCTCCTCGGTGTCCCGGGCGGTGTCTTGTGGGGTGTTTCGTCTGGTGTCCCGTACGTCCCGCTTCATCATTCCCCTGTCCCGTACTGGGCGAAAAACGGTCACGTTGTGGCACGGACCCGCTCCGACGAGTGTCCATGTCACACCTCGGAAGGCTACGTCGTCAACAGGCTACGGAAGCCCGGGGCCCACCCCGGGGACCCTTGACGACCCTCCGGGGAAGAGATCATGACGATTACCGAGAACCGAGAACAAAGCTCAGAACCGCCCCTCCAGAAGGGGGTGTTCGTCCGGGTCGGGGGCTTCGCCTATCGCCGCAAATGGCTCGCCGTGACCCTGTGGGTGGCGGTCCTGGCCGGCGTGTGGGCCATTGCCACCGCCGCGGGCGACGCGTACAAGGACGACATCTCACTCCCCGGCACCGAGTCGCAGGCCGCCGCCGACCTCCTGGAAGAGCACGGCGCGGGCAACGCCGGGGACACCATCGACATCGTCTTCCAGAACGAGGGCGGGCTCGCCAGCGTAAGGGACCGCGTCGAGCCGATGCTCGCGGAGGTCGCGAAGCTGCCCAACGTCGGCGACGTCCAGAGCGTCTACGACAACCCGACGGCGGTCTCCGAGGACGGCACGATCGGCTACGCCACCGCGCAGCTGGAAGTGGCGTCGGCGGACATCCCGGTCGAGGACACAGAACGCATCCAGGAAGTCGCGCAGGACATCGAGGGCGAGGGACTCCGGGTCGAACTGGGCGGTGAGGCCATCCGGACGCTGTCCGAGGGCGAGACCGGCGTCGGCGAGATGGTGGGTCTGGTCGCCGCGCTGGTGATCCTGGTGATCATGTTCGGCACGTTCATCGCCGCCGGCCTGCCCATCATGATCGCCCTCTTCGCGGTCGGCTCGACGGTCGGCATCATCCTCCTGGCGTCGCACCTCTTCACCATCGCGTCCTGGACGCCACCGACCATGTTCCTCGTCGGCCTCGGCGTGGGCATCGACTACGCGCTGCTGATCTTCGCCCGCTACCGAACAGAACTCGTGCGCGGCGTCGAACCGGAGAAGGCCACCATCACGGCCATGGACGCCGCGGGCCGCTCGGTCTTCTTCGCCGGCTGCACCGTCATCCTGGCGCTCTTCGGCCTCACCGCCCTCGGCCTCGGCTCGATCCAGGGCATGGCGCTGTCCGTGGCGCTGACCGTGCTGATGACGATGATCGCCTCGCTGACCCTGCTGCCCGCGCTGCTCAGCATCTTCGGCAAGCGCTTCGCCCGCCAGTTCCTCGCGCGCGCCGAGAAGCGCAGGGCCAAGGGCAAGGGCGAGGAGGGTGACGGCTGGCGGAAGCTGGCCACGGGGGTGCAGAAGCGCCCGCTGGCCGCCCTGCTGGCCGCCGCGGTGATCCTCGGCGCCCTCGCCTTCCCGGCGCTGAACATCCGCCTCGGCTTCAACGACGCGGGCAACGACCCGAGCGACTCCACCAGCCGGCAGTCGTACGACCTGCTCACCGAGGCCTTCGGCCCCGGGTTCAACGGCCCGCTGCTGATCGTGACCGAGGGCGGCGACGGCAACGCCGAGGACGCCGCCGCGGCGGCGGCGCAGACGCTCGGCGAGACCGAGGGCGTCGCGGCCACCGCGCCCCCGATCCCCACGCCGGACGGCGAGGCCGCGACGCTCATCGTCTACCCCGCCTCCTCGCCGCAGGACGAGGAGACCACGGAGCTGGTCGGCACCCTGCGCGACGACGTGCTGCCGGGGCTGACGCAGGACAACGGCGCGGAGTACCTCGTCGGCGGGCCCACGGCCGGGTCCGAGGACTACGCCGGCAAGCTCGCCGACCGCATGCCACTGTTCATGATCATCGTGGTGGGGCTCGCGATCATCCTGCTGATGGCGGTGTTCCGGTCGGTCCTCATCCCGCTGAAGGCCGCGTTCCTGAACGTCCTCAGCATCGGCGCCGCACTCGGCGTGATGAAGCTGGTCTTCCAGGACGGCAGGTTCGGGTTCGAGGGCGGACCCATCGAGGCGTTCGTGCCGGTGATGGTCTTCGCGATCGTCTTCGGCCTCTCGATGGACTACGAGATCTTCCTGATCTCCCGGATGCACGAGGAATGGGTCACCTCCAAGGACGGCGACCCGTCGCGCGCCGTCCGGGAGGGCCTGGCCCGCACCGGCACGGTGATCACGGCGGCGGGCTCGATCATGATCGTGATCTTCGCGGCCTTCATCCTCAGCCCGACACGGCTGTTGCAACAGTCGGGACTGGCGTTCGCGGTGGCGATCTTCGTCGACGCGGTCATCCTCAGGTGCATGGTGGTGCCGGCCGCGATGGAGCTGATGGGCCGGCGCGCGTGGTGGCTGCCGGCGCCGCTGGCGAAGATCCTGCCGAAGGTGGAGCTGGAGAAGCACTGAGCGTTGTCCGGCCCTTGAGCGCCGGACAACGCGGACAACCCCGCGAGGCGGCCCCGCCAGCCGTCGAAGGACGGCCGGCGGGGCCCTTCTCGTTTTCCGATTTCCGTACGCGTACGGAGGGTCACCCGCGGGTGCGCGGCTCCCAGAGCGGGAGCATCGCGTGGCGCACTTCCGCCAGCAGCTCGCGCATCGCGGTCTCCGCGTCCCGCGCGCGCCCGCCCGCGACGGCGTCCGCGACGGCCTCGTGCAGGTCGAGCGCCTCCGGCTCGGGGTGGTGCGGCATCAGCCCGAGCTGGGTGCGGCCCTGGAGCACGACGGCCACGACGTCCGCGAGCGCGCCGAACATCTCGTTGCCGCTGGCCTGGAGCAGCAGGGTGTGGAAGGCGACGTCCGCCTCCAGGAAGCGGTCGAGGTCGCCGGCCTCGCCGAGGGCGCGGAGGGTGGCGGCGATCTCGGTGGCCCGTTCGCGTTCTGCGGCGGAGGCGCTGCGGGCGGCGGCCCCGGCGGCGAGCGGCTCGACGGCGATGCGCAGCTCGGTCAGCGAGCGGAGCTGGGCGTTGCGGCCGGGGCCGGAGAGGCGCCACCAGATGACGCGGGGGTCGTAGACGTTCCAGGAGGCGCGGGGCTGGACGGTGATGCCGACGCGGCGGCGGGAGCGGACCAGGCCCATCGACTCCAGGATCCGCATGGTCTCGCGCGCGACGGTGCGGGAGACGCCGAAGCGCTCGCGGATCTGCTCCAGGGTGAGCACGTGGCCCTCGGGCAGGGCGTTGCCGGTGATCTCCTCGCCGATGGTGTCGAGGACGGAGCTGTGGAGGACGACGGCGGCCACGGCGGGGGGCGGCGGGGACGTCGTCGTGTTCTTCCGCTTTCCATGGCCAATGCCCCGTAGCTCCACCGCTGCAGAGTATCCCGGGCGCGACCCTTCCCCGGTCTCGGTCATTGGTGCTACCTTTCCCAGCGATTGGTAACACCATTCTAGGGAGGCCGTCATGTCCTCGCCCTCGCCGCGACGGCTGATCACCCCGGGCACCCAGACCGGGCTCGTGGTCATGGGCGTCTCCGGCGCCGGCAAGAGCACCGTCGCCCGGCTCCTCGCCGACCGGCTCGGCTGGGCGCTCGCGGAGGCCGACGACTTCCACCCCCGTAAGAACATCGAGAAGATGCGCGCCGGCACCCCCCTCACCGACGCCGACCGCCGCCCCTGGCTGCGGGCCATCGCCGCGTGGCTGGCCGCGTGGGCGGACGCCGGCGAGAACGCGATCGTCACCTGCTCCGCACTCAAGCGGACCTACCGCGACGTCCTCCGCGACGCCGGCCCCCGCGTCCGCTTCGTCCACCTGAACGGCGACCACGACACCGTGGCCCGCCGCCTTGAGGGCAGATCCGGCCACTTCATGCCGCCCGCGCTGCTCGACTCGCAGTTGGCGGACCTGGAGCCGCTGGGGCCGGACGAGGACGGGGTGGTGGTGGACATCGGGGGGACGCCGGAGGAGGTGGCGGAGGAGGCGCTGCGCCGCCTGGGACCGGCGGTGCCGGCGGGCGAGGCGGGCGGGTAGGCCGTAGGGCCTGTACCTCGACCGCACGGCGGGGCGGCACGGCGGACCCCAACGACCGGCCCCGTAACGCCTCTGGCGACGCACACCCCACACGTCCCCGAACGTCCGACGCAACCCCGTCCCCGTAACCGTCCCCACAACCGTCCCCGTAACCGAGAAGCGATGGAGCTTTTCCGATGACCACGGTGCATCTGGCCCAAGAGGTCGAAGACTGGACCCAGACGATGTCCGCGGGCCCGCTGCTCGCGATAGCCGGCGCGGCCGTGGCCGTGCTCCTGTTCATGGTGATCTACCTGCGCGTCCACGCCTTCCTCGCGCTGGTCACCGTCAGCATCCTCACCGCCTTCGCCGCCGGCATCCCGGCCGCCCAGGTGGTCCCGGTGGCGACCGAGGGCTTCGGCTCGACGCTGGCCAGCGTCGCGCTGCTCGTCGGCCTCGGCGCGATGCTGGGCCGGCTGGTGGAGGTCAGCGGCGGCGCGCAGAGCCTCGCGGACTCCATGATCCGGAAGTTCGGCGAGGACCGCGCCCCCTTCGCGCTCGGCCTCGCGTCACTGATCTTCGGCTTCCCGATCTTCTTCGACGCCGGCCTCGTCGTGATGCTGCCGATCGTCTTCACCGTCGCCCGCCGCCTCGGCGGCGGCGTCCTGCGCTACGGGCTGCCGGCCGCGGGCGCGTTCTCCGTCATGCACGTCTTCGTCCCGCCGCACCCCGGCCCCGTCGCCGCCACCGAACTGCTGGGCGCGGACGTCGGGCTCGTCGTGGCGATCGGCGTGGTCATGGCCATCCCGATCTGGTACGTCACCAGCTACCTCTACGGCCTGTGGATCGGCGAGAAGATCGTCCTGGAGGTTCCGGACATCCTCACCGGCGGCCCGCAGGAGGAGAAGGAGGCCGACCCGCCGAGCGCGTCGACCGTTATCGGGCTCCTCATGCTCCCGCTGGTGCTGATCTTCGCCAACACCGGCCTCGACACCGCCCGCGCGGCGGGCTGGGTGGAGGACACGGAGTCCTGGTACAACGTCGCCCGCGCCCTGGGCTCCACCCCGGTGGCCCTGCTGCTGACGGTCTTCGTCGCGTCGTACGTCCTGGGCACCCGCCGGGGGAAGGGCCTGGAGACGATCGAGAAGCTCGTCGACTCCGCGCTCGGCCCGGTCTGCGCGATCATCCTCATCACGGGTGCGGGCGGCATGTTCGGCGGCGTCCTGCGCGCCAGCGGCATCGGCGACGCCCTCGCCGACGCGATGAGCGACCTGGGCCTGCCGGTCATCGTCGTCGCGTACTTCGTTGCCACCGCCCTGCGCATCGCCCAGGGCTCGGCGACCGTCGCCCTGACGACGGCGGCGGGGCTGATCCAGCCGGTCGTGATGGACGCGGACTACAACGCGGTCCAGCTCGCCGCGATCGTCCTGGCCACGGCGGCGGGCTCGGTCACGGCCAGCCACGTGAACGACTCGGGGTTCTGGCTGGTCGGCCGCTTCTTCAACATGGACGTGAAGACGACGCTGAAGACCTGGACGGTGATGGAGACGACCATCGGCCTCTCCGCCTTCGGCCTGTCCTGCCTCCTCTTCGTCGCCGCCTAGCCGCCCCCGGAAGGAATCGTTTTAGCGATCCCCCCGCCACCCCATATCCTGCTGGGGTCCCCGAACGCCGATCACCAGCGCTCCGGCGGGCCGTCGGCCCTCATCGTCTAGTGGCCCAGGACGCCGCCCTTTCAAGGCGGTAGCACGGGTTCGAATCCCGTGCGGCGTCCGCAGCCGGCGTGGAAGAGGTAGCTGCGCAGCGGGTAACTGCGGCGGGTGGCGGGGTGCCGGTTGGCGCCGGCGGCGGTGCGCGAGCGCGCCCGGCGCTCGGCGACCTGCTGGGCCAGCACGAAGGCCTCCAGGTCCACCAGAGCCTCGTGGGCGGGCTCGGGCGACCACACTCAGAAACCAAAACACCTTCCTCGCCGCCATGGCCGCCAGGCGCCCGTACCTGTCGAAGGCCCTCAAGCGGCCGGCGCCGCGGCGGCGGGGTCAGTCACCCCGCCGCCGCGGCGGCGGGATCAGTCCCTGACGTCGCCGTTGATGTGGCGCTGCACGAATTCGTAGGCCAGGTCGCCGAACTGCTCACCGAATGCGATGGACCGCTCGATCGTCTTCTTGAAGTGCACCCCGGCCCATACCCGGCTCGCACCACAGATCTTCACGTAGTCCGTCCAGGTGGGAAAGTGCAGCTCGACGTCGTTGGCGGGGGCGATCCCCGGCTCTGTCAGCCCCGAGCCGGCAGGCACGGTGAACCGCCAGTCCAGGGTGTCGGAGTCGAAGAAGCGCCGTGATGCCTGCGCCGCGGCGGCGCAGAGCGTCGTGGAGCCGGACGGGTACTCCGCATGGTTCCCCACGGGCAGATAGCTGGACCACTCATCGGCGGGGATGTCGTTGACCGTCCCCTTGCCGACTCCGCCCCAGGCGGTCACCGGGGTGCTGCCGTACACGTGCCGGACCGCGCTGAACGGCCGCGCGGAGTCGTACTTGACCTTCTGGTCCCAGACGGGCATCAGCGCATCGAACGTCGCCAAGGTGTGCGTGAGCGTGATGTGAAGCCAGCCGTGCATGTCCAGCTCGGCGCTGTGGTTCCGAGCTATGACCACCGACGAGTAGCCGAGGCCCCACAACTTGTTGTCCATGACCTCCGCGAACATCTTCTGCTTGTCCGTGAGCGCAGCCGACGCCTTCAGGACTTCGTCCACCGAGCGCTTGAAATCGCGGGGCCTGGTGTGGTCGATGTGCTCGGGCGGGGGGACATGGAACCGGCTCGGGTCGTCGAAGCTGTAGGGCTTGACCAGCCGCAGCTGCGGGGTGATGAACCGCTGGTCGACGAATACGCCTACGTCACCATGCCCTCCGCCGACGCGGCGGCCGGCGTGCGGGCCCGACGCCGGCTGCCAGCGCGAGGGGTTGACGAGGTTGTAGGAGGTGTTCACGGGCCGGTAGCCGGTGTAGTCCTCAAAGGGCTGACCATTGTACGTGCGGCCCTCGTCACCGAGGAAGTTCATGCCGTCCCGCTCGCGGGCCCTGACGACGGCCTTGCCGGCGATGTTGCCGATGCCGACCGGGCTGGTCGGGTTCTCCGACTCGTCGTCGGGATCCAAACCGAGCGCGGTCATCAGATCCCGGACGTCCTGCGCCCGCGTCGGCAGCAGGCTCTTCAGCACCTGCTGCTGTGCGTAAATGCAGGCGATGTTCATATTCCCGTTGGTGGCAGACTCGCTGGAGGGACGGCGGCCGATCCGGGAATGCACGCCTACCGCGGTCGGGTGGTAAGGCGCCAACGCGTCGAACCACGAGAACAGGATGTGCTGGGCGACCCATAGGATCACGGTCACGTCCATGGGGCCGAAAAAATTCGCTAAGGCGTCATTCGCGGCGTCCGCCTCATCGGCGGGCCGGGTGAACTCGATGTAGTTGCCGTTCTCGAGGTCGAAATCGACCTGGAGCGGCTCGTCGCGCTGGCCGGCGGCAGCCCTGCCGCCTAACCCCAGAGCCAGCGCCGCGGCACCACCGGTCCCACCGAGCAGAAGTGATCTTCGCCGCGGTGCGAAACCTGAGATTGGTGAACGTCCGGAGGTCGTCATAGTGTGCATCCCTTTCTTTGAGGAACTGGACTTGAGGAAGTGGCAAGGCACGTGTCCACTAGATCAATGTGATCGGTGTCATGGGAGGGCCACCCACGAAGGGTCTTCTGAGGTTTTCGGTTCGGATCACCGATCGTGTCCACTGCGTTCGCGCTCCACCGCACGCCGCCGGCCGGCCCCCGCCGGAGTTCCGGACGTGGGTGGGCTCAGGCGGCTCAGATGCCGCGGGCTATGGTGCTCCCTTGAATCTGAACCGGAACTTGGTGCCATCCTTGACGTTCGTGGCGATGACCTCCACTTGTCCTTGGGCATGATCTTCCATCTGCTCTGGCAGTACGCGTCCCGGTTGGTCGGGTAGTAGGAGCGACCCCCGGCCTTGGTTGGGCTCTTAAAGCCGTCGTAGCAGTTTTTTGCGGCCTTCGCGGTGGTGGTGCCGGTCAGCGTGCGGCCGACCGAGAGCATGATTAACGCGGTGAGCGCGGCGCCCGCCTTGCGTGCAGCCATGGTCTGTCTCCCCGTTTGGTCGATGAACGGGTTCATCGACAAGCTTCGCGGCCCGGGGCAGCCGCGGCCAGGCTTTGCAGGTACGGCTGAAAAGCCCCGGTGAGCGGGCGGAATCTGCAATTCCGAACGAATGCGGAGGCTCACTTTCCGCAATCGACCGGCGAGTTCGCGGGGGGCGTTGAGCACTCTAGCAGCAGGATCCGTGTTAGTCCTCCAGTCGCAGTTTGGGAATTGCTGAGATTTCGCGGACGGCGCGCCGCGCGGTCACCAGGAAGCGGTCCAGTTCGACCTCCTCGGCCATGCTGGTCGTGATCTTGCTGTACGTCCCAGCCACTTCCATAGCGGGCCCCGCCGAGGCCATCAGCATGTCCGTGATCGCCAGGCCGGATGCGTTCCACAGATTCATGCGTTCTCGGATCTGCGCCTTGATCTGGTTCTCCACCTGGGCCATCCGCCCCTCGGGGCGGTCTTCGGGAGCCCGTCGGCAGGACATCGTCAGCGTGGTGACGATGTTGGCGGAGCCTGCGCTGCCACCACCGGACTCCGTCTTCGCCGGCCAAGACCCGGTGAGGACCAGCTCCGCCTCCGACAGTGCTTTGAGCATCCGGTGTCACACCTCAGGGTCACCGTGGCCGAAGACGATCGTCACCACGCCGTCGTCGTCGACGACACGGGCCATCTCGGCGTAGGCACGGCCGATCATGGTGGCGTAATGCTTCTTGTCACGGTGATCACGCGCCGGTGCTCCTCCGCGCTTGATGATGACTTCCTCGTCCTTTTCCTGCACCCCCGCCGGGTGTATCGACAGCGACAGGGCTCGATCGGCGGTCATCAACGCGCGCTTGGCCCAGACACAGAAGATGTCACTGGAGTCGCTGTAGTCGATCACGTCGTCGTAGGGGGGTCGGTAACGACGGCGTCCATCTCATGATCTGAGAAGGGAAGGCGCACGGCACTGCCGCGCTCGATTGTGGCGGGCCGACCGGACGCCGCGCAGATGGACGCGCCATCACCGGAAAGCGTCGACTACCTGCGGGTGTTCCTCTGGCAAGGGGCGACATCAAGGCGGCGGCGTCGCGTACGTCGTCGCCACCGCTCTCCGCGTCGCCCAGGGCCCGGCCACCGTCGCCCTGACGACGGCCGCGGGGCTGATCCAGCCGGTCGTGATGGACGCGGACTGCAACGCGGTGCAACTCGCCGCGATCGTGCTGGCCACGGCGGCGGGGTCGGTCACGGCCAGCCATGTGAACGACTCGGGGTTCTGGCTGGTGGGGAGGTTCTTCAACATGGACGTGAAGACGACGCTGAAGACGTGGACGGTGAGGGAGACGACGATCGGCCTCTCGGCCTTCGGCCTGGCCTCACTCCTCTTCGTCATCGCCTGACGGGCCCCGCTCGTCCCCTCACCCGTCCCTCACCCCCTCCCCACGGCCCGCCGGGTGCGCGCGGAGGGCTCCGGAAGGAATCGTTTTGGCGATCTCCCCCGCCATCCCATATCCTGCTGGAGCCCCCGAGCGCCGTTCAGCCAGCGCCCCGGCGGGCCGTCGGCCCTCATCGTCTAGTGGCCCAGGACGCCGCCCTTTCAAGGCGGTAGCACGGGTTCGAATCCCGTTGGGGGCACGTACAGGTTCCGTACAAGGGCCGACTGCTTCGCCGAGGCGGTCGGCCCTTGTACGTCCGGCGCGTTCGCGAAGCGGCCGGCAAGCCGCGGCTAGCCGAGGGAGAGCCGGTCGAGGTCGGGCGCGGACTCCGCGTCGTTGGAGACCTTGATCGTGTTGGTGCCCGGTTTGAGCGTTACCGGCACCGACGTCGTACGCGGCGTGTTGTTGCCGACGTCCGTCACCGTCGCCTCCACCGGCGGGCCGCCGTTGACGGAGACGTGGAACGAGCGCGTGCCGTTGACCGTGTAGTCGAGGTACAGCGTGCGCTCGCCGCCCTCGTCCACGGTGACGTCGGGGAAGGTCACCGCGGCCTCGGGGCTGCCGCCGATGTTGCGGACCTTCTCGTCGCCGGAGCAGGGCCCGCAGCCGGTGATGCCGGTGCTGCCGAGGTCGTTGGCCGAGTCCTCGGCCTCGCGCGCCCAGACCCGGTCCGCGGGCAGCGGCCGCACCGCCACCTCGTCCGACACGCTCTTCTCACGGGCCAGCACCTCGAAGTCCGCCGTGACCGGGATGTCGGTCGGGCCGACGTCCTGGCCGGGCGGGGAGGTCACGGTCCAACTCGCCTCAAGCCTCTCGCCGAGGCGGAGCGAGCGGGCCGTCGCGGGGCCGCCGTCCGCGGTCCAGCCGTCCGGCAGCCGCGGGGCGAGGACGACGCCGTCGAGCTGCTCGTCGTCGTCGAGCCGGAGCTGTGCGGTCACCGTCATGGAGCGCTGCCCGGGCCCGACCCACTGCAGGCCGTGGGGCTCCACCGTCAGCCTCGTCTGCGGCGTGTACGAGGCCGGGGGCAGCGGCGCGACCGCGATCCGGTCCAGGCCGGGTCCCGAGCGGGCGGTGCTGAAGACCTTCACCGTGTTGGCGCCGCCCTTCAGCGGCACGGAGACCGCGGTGCTCTCCGGCACCTCCGCATTGCTGCCGGCGACCGGGACCTCCACCGGCGCCGCACCGTTGACGCTCACCGAAAGCGAGGTGGCGGCCTGCGCGGCGTGGTCGAGCTGGAGGCGGTAGTCGCCGTCCTCGGGGACCTCGACGTCGCGGTAGGTCACGGAGCTGCGTGCCCCTCCACCGAGGCCCACGACCCGGTGGCCGCCGGAGCAGGCGCCGCAGTCGACGACGCGCGCTCCGCCGCGCAGCCGGTTGTCCCGCGCCTCCGCCTCCAGCGGCAGCGGGGTGCCGGTGGGCCGGGGCCGGCCGTAGGCGACCTGGATCTCGTCGATGCGCAACTGGTTGTGGAACTGCGGCGCCTGCGGGCCGCCCCACAGGCTGCGCACCTCCAGCTTCAGGTAGCGGGCGTGCTGGTCGCCGATGTCGATGGACTGCACCCCGCGGGCGCTGCGCATCGCGCCGGCGCGCACCTCCTTCCAGCGCTTGCCGTCGGCGCTGGCGTAGACGCGGTAGTCCTTGATGCGCGCGGAGTCCTCGGGGCGGCCGAAAGTGGACCGGGCGTGCGTCGGGGACCACTCGCGCTGGTTCACCGCCAGCGAGGTGGCGCGCTTGCGCGCGCCGAGGTCCAGCGTGACGGAGACGGGCAGCTCGGCGTCGCTGTCCCAGTACGTCTCGAAGTCGCCGTCGGCGAGGTCGGCGGCCGGGTGGCCCGCCCGCGCGGACGAGGCGGTGGCGGCGACTCCGGAGGCGTCGTAGAAGGGCCGGCGGCCGTCGGTGGTGACCTTGAAGACGGTGTCGTACGGGTCCCAGTCGCGGATGTCCAGGATCGACAGGTGGCCGCCGGACTGGCTGAAGCGCATCTCTTCGCCCGTGCGCACGTCGGTCACGCCCGTGACGGTGTAGCCGATGTCGCGCAGCCGGACGGTGTCGGTGCGGGGCCGGGTCACCACGTGGACGTACTGGGCGCGGTCGCCGTCCTCACCGCGGCCGACGGTGACCACGCCGTGGGCGCCGTCGTTCCAGAAGCCCGGCTGCATGCCGCCGTGCATGTAGCCGCCGCCCTCGACGCCATACACCGACTCCCGGACGGGCTCGACCCACCGGCCCATGAAGTCGTTGAACTCCTCCTGCTGGGCAGGCATCTTCCCGTTCACCATCGGCGTCTCGGCCATCAGCGACTTGATGGAGGAGCCGGCGTTGGTGACGTAGCGGCCGGTGTTCAACCGGTAGTCGACCTCGTGGTCGCCGCCGTCGTACCACCAGTCGCCGGTGGTCGGCAGCTTGTAGTCGGCCTCGGTCAGCCGGGGCATGGGCACGGTGACGGCCGCCGGGTAGTCGTACGAGGGCGTCATGCCGGTCTTCTGCTCGTTGCTGACCGTGTCCATGATCGGCGTGTCCTCGTTGTTGTTGCTCAGCAGCCAGTCCGGCCGGCGCTCGCGGATCTGCTCGTAGAGGTCGTTCTCCTCCCAGTACTCGTTGTCGTTGTCGATCCAGAAGCCCGACAGATCCGGGTAGTTCTCCATCAGCTCGAAGAACAGGTCGTAGCTGTACATGCCGAAGCCGCGGCGGGTGGTCAGGTCGACGTCCTCGCCCCTGTGGGCCGAGTAGGCGGCCGAGTCGAGGGTCTCGACGCCCTGTTCGTTGTGCCACTGCGGGTCGTCGGTCATATACATGATGATCTTGACGTCCTGCTCCTTGCCGGCCTCGACCAGCTCGCCGAGTAGGTCGCGCTCGGTGGCGCAGCTTCCGGGTATCTGTGAGGGCCAGGGACGGGCGTAGCCCAGCCGGCTGTGGAAGGTCGCCAGCACGATATAGGAGGCGCCGAGCTTCTTCGCCTCGTCCACCCAGTAGTCGGCGCTCCAGCCGCCCTCGGTGACGTCGCGCTCCCACTCCGCGCAGTCCAGGTGCCTGGGCGCGGTGAACATGCCCCAGTGCAGGAAGAGCCCCGCGGTGGAGTCGCGCAGCCACTCCTGCCGCGGGTGCCGGACCTCGCCCTGGGCGGCGGGGGCGGCAAGGAGGCCGGCGGCCAGCGCCAGGACGAGCGCCGCGCACAGGGCGCGCCACCGGGGGACCGGTGCTCTGCGCCGGGTGCGGTTCGAAAGCCGTGCTGCCATCTGTGTCACTCCTCGGATCCTCGGGTGCGGTGTTCGCGCTCCTCCGCCACGCGCAGGGACAGCAGCCCCGGCGCGGGCACGTGCGGCGTGTGCGGTCCCGCGGCCGGCGGCGGCCGGTCCGCCGGCCCGCCGGCCCGTGAAGCCGGCGCCTGCGACCACCGGTCCCCGGTCGCCGCCCGACCGGCGGGCTCCCGGGCGGGCGGGACCGTCATCGTGCCGCGCCCGGTCGTACGCGATTCCTCCTGACACCGCCGTCTCACCCCGCCGGAACGGGGTGAGACGGCGAGGTTCCCGGGCGCTCAGGCGCCGCCGGCGCCGGGGACGAGTTGGTAGCCGCGCATGTTGCGGAGCAGCAGATAGCAGTCCTGGAGCGAGCCGGAGGTGTCGCCGAGGGAGCGGTAGATGCCCCACTTCGGGCGCACCCGGTCGGCGAGGAAGGTGTCGACACCGCCCTTGGACGCGTCGATGAGGGTGGTGCCCCCCTTGCGGAGGATCCAGCGGACGGACCCTGCCGTGCCGTTGCCGATCTCCATCTGGATGTCGACGTCGACCCAGGAGTCGTGCAGCGGCGCGAGCGCCGTCCGCCCGACCAGCACATCGCTGTCGAAGATCTTGTACTCGATCGTCTGCGCCCCGTCGACGCGGCGCAGCGACATCACCGTGATGGGGCTGGTGCCGGTGCCCGGCTGCTTCGTCTGGTGGATGTGGGTGAAGGTGGTCGTCGCCTTCAGCGAGGAGGGGATGTACATCGAGTACGTCATCCGCCAGGTCTCGCCGAGCCGCCAGACCAGATGCGAGCCCCCGGCCGGGGTGCGCATCCCCGTCACCTCCTGGCGCTGCCGGTCGGTGCTGGTGTCGCGGTCGACCATGTGCATGGTGAAGCGGTAGTCGTCTCCCGACGGGCGGATGTGCGGCTGGCCCGAGGGGTGCGAGTCGGCGCGGTCGTCCTCGATGGTCTCGAAGGCGCGCAGAGCGTCGGCCGCCGCGGACGGCGACCAGCGCAGCTCCCAACTGTCGAGGGCGGCGGCCGGAGTCGCGGCGTGGACACCCGGTGCCGACGGGACGGCCGCTGCCGTCACGCCGCCGAGGGCGGTGCCCAGGACGGCTCTGCGACTGGGGATCATGGGGGTCTCCTCTGAGCGGGTCGGGGCTGGTGTGATCGAGTCGGTCAGGGCATGCGAGCCGCGCCGGTCAGCCGATGCCCACGCTGAACACGTGCAGGGAGTTCTGGCCCGCGGCGACCCCTTCGCTCACTTCCGGCAGCACCACCCCGCGCACGGTCCTGGCCGGATCCAGCGGAACGCCCACGAAGTAGACGTGGACCCCGGACGCGCGCGGCTGCTGGACGTTGCCGGGGCGGTTCCGGTACGGCGTGACGATCGCCGAGTCGCCGTCCGCGGGCGGAGCGGCGTACCAGTCCGGCACCGACACGGTGAACTCCCGCGCGCTGCCGTCGTCGTACAGCACGGCTCCGGTGGCCGAGGTCTGGCCGTACGCCGAGGCGGTGAGCAGGCCGAGCGTCCGGCCGGAGCCCGACAGCTCCAGGGTCTCGCCGGAGGCCACCACGTTGTCCGGCTCACCGGCCGGCACGTCCGGCCAGGTGAACGTGGTCCCGCCGTGCGTCAGCTCCGCGCCGGGCACGGCTCCGGCCGCCGCGAGGGCCTGCGCCGAGAAGCTGGCGCCGTTGCCGTCGAAGTCCGCGGCGTCGGTATTGCCGTCGTCGCTGATCCCCTTGTTGTCGTACGACTCGGAGAGCTTCCGCGGGGGCGGCGGCACGACGACGGAGTCGGACGCCTCCTGGCTCGCCGGCGTGGAGTCGGCACCGTAGACGTACGCCGCGCGCGCCGAGACCGGGTGCCGGCCGGGTACCGCCCCTTCGGGCGCGGTCAGCACCCACCGTGCCGTCACCGATCCGCCGGGCCGGATCGCGCCGAAGTCCGTCGGTGCGACCGGTTCTGCCGTCCACCCGTCGGGAGTGCTCAGCGAGAGCGAGGCGTCCTCGACGGCGACCCGGGCGTTGTTCTCCAGGGTCGCCGTGACCCTGCTCTGCCGGCCCGGGAGGAGATAGCGCTGCTTGGTCCGCACGCCCAGAGCGGTGGACGGCGGCGCCTCGCCGGGGGTGCCGGGCCGGACCCGGTACATCACCGCGCCGTGCGCCGGCACGGAGGCGGCGATCTTCCCGGCGGTCGAGGTGGAGGTGTGCGTCCACAGATCCCGCAGCGTGTACGCGGGCGCCTTCGGCAGCCCGATCTCCGCCGCCGAGGTGCCGATCCGGGCGGTGGTCGGGGTGTCGTTCCAGAGCGCGACCGCGACGTCCCCGTTCGCGAGCGGCTTGGCGATCACGTAATGGCCGTCGGCGGCGGATCCGACCACCTTGCCCTGGATCCCGAGCGGGTCCTGGTCGACGGCGATGACGTCCCGGTTGAGCAGGATCTCCATGGTCTGCGGCGTGGCCCGCCGCAGGTCGGTCCCGATCAGCAGCGGCGCGGCCATGATCGACCACAGGCTGAAGTGCGTCCGCTGCTCGGTGACGCTCCACGTGCCGTTGCCGACCTGGAGCATGTCGGGGTCGTTCCAGTGCCCCGGGCCCGCGTACTCGGCGAGCGTCAGGTTGAACCGGGCGATCCGCGACATGCTGGGGTAGTTGGGCGCGATGTCGCCGGTGGTCCGCCACAGCTCGCCGATGTCCGCGCCCCAGGTCCACGGCTGGTTCTCGCCCCACTCGCAGATGCTGTGGACGATCGGGCGGCCGGTCTCGGCGGTGGCGGCCCGCAGCGCGTCGCGCATGGCCGTGTAGCGCTCGACGGCGTCGAGGCCCTCGTTGTTGCAGTTGTCGTACTTGAGGTAGTCGACACCCCAGTCCGCGAAGTCGCGGGCGTCGATCTCCTCGTACGTGCGGGCGCCCGGCGTCCAGTCGGCGCCCAGGGTGCCGTCGAAGCCCAGGTCGTTGCAGGTGCGGGTGCCGCGGTCGTGGTAGATGCCGAACTTCAGGCCCCTGTCGTGCACGTAGTCGGCGACCGCGCCGATGCCGTTCGGGAACCGCACCGGGTCGGGTACGAGGTGGCCGTCCGCGTCGCGTGAGCCCTCGGGGCTGCTCTGCGGGCGTGCCCAGCAGTCGTCGAGGTTGATGTACTCGTACCCCGCGTCCTTCAGTCCGGTCGAGACGAAGAGGTCCGCCATGGCCTTGACGTACGCCTCGTCGAACTCGGCCCCGCACGCGGTGTCGTTCCAGTTGTTGAAGCCCATCGGCGGCGTGCGCGCCAGCCCGTCGTCCAGGGCAGGTGCGGGTGCCGGCCCGGCGCCGGCGCCCGCACCTGCCGGGAGACCCGCGGTCGCGGTCGTCGCGTCGGCGGCGAGCGCCGGTCCGGCAGCGGTGGGGAGCGCCGCTGAGCCGACGAGCAGCCCCACGGATGCCAGCAAGGTGACCGTACGTCGCGCCATGCCTTCCACCTCATCTCCTGGACCGTTCGGCAAGGGGCTCGCGGTGGCTCTGCGGCTCGTAGCGTGCATGACGTTCGGCCGCAGAATCTCGTTATAGATCCGATCAGTCAATCCCTACTCGGTGGTAGACGCTCGACGGCAAGCGGTTGCATGCGCACTATCGCGAAGTGCGGTCTGAGCCACGTGTCGTATACATAGGATCTCTAGCGGCTCACCCCAGACCCAGCCCTCACGCTGCGTCCGGCACACGGTGAACCGGACGTTCCACTTCTGGCGCGACGTCGTGGAGTACCTCGGCCCGGTCACGTGCAAGACCTCCGACACCCTGCGGGAGGAGGCCCCGTACGTGTGGGAGAACGGCTGGGTCACCGACCGCAACGCCATGAACCACGAGTACCTGCGGTACGTGTCCCGGAGAAGAAGCACGGCGTGAACGTCGCGCGCGCCGCTCTACGCGACATCCAGCAGGCCAGGGCGCACCTGTCCGAGGCCGACTACCGGCAGTTGAACGCCTACTTCGAGCGGACCGTGCTCACCGCCCGGCAGCACCACGCCGTCGCCACCGCCTACTTCGGCTACCGCATCTACGTCCAGGGGCCCGAGCAGCGGACCGACGAGCTCAAGGCGCTGATCTGGACCGGCCTGGACGACGCCCGGCAGATCGCCGACGCCGTCAGGGACCACCCCGACCGGGCGGCGAGCGGCGAGTGGGACTGGCTCCGCGACGCCGCCGAAGCGGACACGTACCACACCCGCACCTCCGAGGGCTGGGACCGCTACGGGGGCATCGCCGTACCCCGGCCGGACGCCGACTCCGTGTGGGGTGCTCGGCGGCGGCCGTCCGAGCACGCCGGAGACTGATCGACATCGGTCCTCCCAGTGCTGTGCGTCTGACAGGGGCGATGCCGCGTCCGCGATCACAGGGCAGGAGGGGCGTACTACGCTGGCGATGTCGAGAGGAGCGCAGTTGTGACACCGGATGGCTTCCGTTTCGAGGAGATAGACGTCACCAGACCGCATCCCGCGCGGATCTACGACTATCTGCTGGGCGGCAAGGACAACTACGGGGTCGACCGCGAGGCCGGCGAACAACTCGTCGCCGCCGCCCCGGAAGCGCGGATCGGCCTGCGCGCCAACCGCGCGTTCCTCCAGCGGGCCGTCCGCTACGTCGTCGACAGCGGCATCCGCCAGATCCTCGACATCGGTACGGGCCTGCCCACCGCCCCGAACGTGCACGAGACGGCCCACGAGACCGCGCCGGACACCCGCGTCGTCTACGTCGACAACGACCCCATCGTCCGCGCCCACGCGGACGCGCTGCTCAGCGACGCCGGCTCGACGAGCATCGTGCTCGCCGACGTCCGGGACGTACAGACGATCCTGGACCATCCCGACGTCCGCAGAGTCCTCGACTTCGACGAGCCGGTCGCGGTGTTCCTCGTGGCCGTACTCCACTTCCTCACCGAGGCGGAACGGCCCCGGGAGGTGGTCGCCACCCTGCGCGACGCGATGCCGTCGGGCAGCTTCCTCGTGCTCTCGCACGCCACCGGCGACTTCGCCGACCGTACGGACGCCCAGGCCGTCTACAACAAGGCCACGGCGGGCCTGAACCTGCGCCCGCACGCGGAGATCGAGCCGTTCTTCGCCGGCTTCAGCCTGGTCGAACCGGGCCTGGTGCAGGTCCCGTTCTGGCGCCCGGACACGCCGCCGCCGGCGCGGTACGGCGAGATCGGCATCTACGCGGGCGTGGGCCGCAAGGACTGAGGGGCGGGGGGCGTCGCCGCGTCGTCGCATCGCCGCGTCGTCGCTGTCAGAGCTCTGCTCCAGCTTGGCTGTCAGAGCCCTGCCCTAGCTTGGCGGGATGCACGCACACGCGCCTCGTATCGACCGCCCGGCCGACCTTGATGCCGTCCGCGAGTCCTATGACAAAGTGGCCGACAACTACGTCCACTTGCTCCAGACGACCGGCATGGGCGACATCCGCCGCCACCCGTGGCTCAAGGCCGCGATGGACGTCTTCGCCGACGCCGTGGCGGACTCCGGTCCCGTACTGGACGTCGGCTGCGGACCGGGCCAGGTGACCGCGTACCTGGCCGAACGCGGCCTGGACGTCTCCGGCGTGGACCTCTCGCCCGGCATGATCGAGAACGCCCGCCGCCTGCACCCGCAGTGCCGCTTCAGCGTCTCCTCGGCGACCGATCTCGCACTCGACGAGGGTTCGCTGGGCGGAGTGCTGGGGTGGTGGTCGCTGTTCAACCTTCCGCGCGCGGTACTGCCCCAGGTGGTGGCGCTGTTCGCGAGCGCGCTGAAGCCGGGCGGGCACTTTCTCACGGGGACGCATGTGGGGGAGGGGGACCGGGTGCGGACGGAGGCGTACGGGAGCGAGGGCGTGCGCTGGACGACGCACAGGTGGCGGCCGGAGGAGTTCGTGGCCGTGATCGAGGGGGCGGGGCTGAAGGTGGTCGCCGACCTGCGACTGCCGGGGGAGGGGCAGACGGGGCCGGGGGTGGTGGTGATGGCGAAGAAGCCGGAGGGGTAGGAAGGATCGACGCCGGGGGTACCGCTGTCCACCCGAATCGCGATTCCCCATTCCCCATTCCCCCTCACGCCCGCCCAGGGTATGCGCCCGCTCTGACAAGGCACTGGGCTACCGGCGCTGCGGGCAGGCACGTTGGGGGCGTGGGCGTGGGCGTGGGCGTGGCGTGGTACGGGGGCGGTGCGTGGGGTGCGGGCGCCCGCCCCGCGGACCGACACCAGGCCCACGAACCGCACCCACGAACCGCACCCACGGACCCGGCGCCCCGCACCGCGGACCGGCCCTGGGCCCACGCACCGCATCCCCGCACCGGGTCCACGGACCGCATCCCCGCGCCGGGCCCTCGCACCCGGCGCCCGCCCCGCGGACCGGCGCCCGCCCTCGCACCGCTCTCCCGCGCCGGGCCCACGCGCACCCCCGTACCAGGTCAACGCCCACATCGCACCAACCGCAGCGCCGGTGGCCCGGTGCGTTGTCAGAGCGGGCGCATACCCTGGGTGGGTGTGAGGGGGAGTGGGGAATCGGGACTCCGGACTCGGGAATCGGGTGCACAGCGGTGCCCCCGGCGGCGATCCCCCCGGACCCGTCTCTCTGCCCGTCGTTCGCGCCCCCCGGCACCCGGCCTCGCTACCCGGCGCCCGCACCTCCCCGCGCCCGTGCCTTCCGGCACTACCGCCTTCCCCTCCCCGTGCGCGTCTGCACCTTCCTGCGGCCAGCGAAAATCCGACGACACCCCGTGACCGGTCGCGCTAACGTCCGCATCCATGTCACCTGTCTTCGAACGTCCTCCCCTTCTCGCCGACGAGCGCACCGCGCTCACCGGCTGGCTCAAGCTCCAGCGCAAGATCCTCCGTTGGAAGTGCGAGGGTCTCGGCGAGGCGGACGCGCACCGCTCCGTCGTCCCGACCTCGCCGCTCATGACCATGGCCGGGCTCATCGTCCACATGCGCTGGGTCGAGCACGCCTGGCTCGAGATCCTGTTCCTCGGCGGGGACAGCACGCGGAACCCGTCTTTCGACGTGTCCGCGGACGAGGACGCCGACTGGTTCACCGACGGTCTCACCCTCGCGCAGGTCCTCGCGGACTACGACGCCCAATGCGTCCGAAGCGACGAAATCGTCGCCTCCGCCTCCCTGGACGACGTCGCCCGCCACCCCGACTTCCCGCGGAACCACGGCAACCTCCGCTGGATCCTCATCCACCTCATCGAGGAGACCGGGCGGCACGCGGGCCACGCGGATATCGTCCGGGAACTGCTCGACGGGACGAAGGGGTATTACTGAGAACGGGCATTGCCCGGGCATCCCCCTCCGAGCGGATTCCGGCTGACGGCTGACGGCTGACGGCTGACGGGTTACAGGCGACAGGCGACAGGCGACAGGCGACGGGTGCTGGCTGCCGGCTCTCGGGTTCCGGGCACCGCCCCCCTCGCCCGCCCTCTCCCCGGTCCCGCGCGCCAACCCGGGTCGCTGACCTGCCTCTTCTGCCGTAGCCGACACGATGTCAGTCCTGCTCACTACGCTCCTGCTGCATGACCATGATCTTCGACGTCTTCACCGAAGCGGCCCGCGGTACCACCCTCTCCGGCACCGTGCAGTACCGCGACCCCGACAACTACGGGTTCAGCCAAGGGCCCGCGTTCGGGCTGCAGCTCATCATGGCCGCCTGGCAGGAGGGCGGCGACTTCGGTGCCGGACCCGTTTCGGCCCAGACGGAAGCCGAGTTCGAGGAGCTCTTCGAGCTCTACTTCGGGCCGAAGGCACGTGTGGACGAGGAGGGGTACCTGCTGGAAGACGGCTCCACCGAGGTGCGCATACCCCGCGTCAAAGCCGAGGAGGTCTACAAGGGCCGGCTCGACCCGTACGGCGGCCGGGGCTTCTCGGACGGCGTCCACTACCTCTCCCTGACTCCGGAGCCGGGCGCGTTCGCACGCCGGACCGAGGAGATCATCGTCTCGTGGGAGATCGAGGAGGACAAGGACAACATGGATGGCATCGACGATGAAGAGGGCGGCTCGGCGTCCTTCACTCTCGAGGTGAGCGACCCCCGCTATCTCGAACACTTCACCAAGAACGCGTCCTTCCAGACCGCCTTTACCGGCCACCTCCCCTCCTCCTAGGTTCGGCCCTCCTGGGTTCGGCCGGCCCCCGCCTCTTGCTCCCGCCGCGTCGCCCGAGACACTCCCGCGCCCTCGTCCCCGACCGACCCGGGGACGAGGGCGCGGTGTCCGCGAAGGACGGCGTCAGCCGTCGCCGTAGGCGACGTGGTCTGCCGTCTCTCCCAGTCGTTGCCGCCGGCGCGGGGCCGGCGGGGCGTTCTCCTGTGCCTTGTGGGCCGTCTTCACCGATTCACCCGTTCACGTGTTCACCGGATCGCCGGTTCGCCGGTTCGCCTTTCCGCGCCCGCGGCCGCGCCCGCGTTCATGTCCGCGTTCGTGTTCGCGTTTTTCCTTGCATTCGCGTTCAGTTTTCCAGCCTCCGCGGCAAAGCGTTCCGGCTCCGATGCGGACAGCATGGGACAGACGCCTTGTGCGGCACTGGAGATTGAATTGGGGCCGACTTGGGATTCCCACATCCCGCACGCCCGTTTCACCGGCCGGCTGACGAACCCTAGCGAACCAGCCGGCCGCCAAGTCGGCCCCAAGCGGTTCCCTAGTCCGCCCCCGTACGCTCCCCCGATGCTCCGGGGGGCAGAGCAACAGGTGGCGGCCACGGTCGGTGACCTACCCCGACACCCCCCCGACGGGCGCCCCGAGGTGTTCGGCGAGCAGAAGTGGTGTCTGCGGGCATACGTTGACGCCCAAGGAGGAATGCTACAAACTCGGGGCGGACTACCAGATCACGGACCATCAAGCGGAAGCCGGTCACGGCGCCCGCGCCCGCGTCCGTGGACGGAGACCGTCCGAGAACCGAGCGGCGCTCGTCGCCGCTCCTGTTTGCTCCCCCGCCGCCCCGGGTTGCCAGTCGGCGGCGGGGTGTTCGGGTGCTGCCCCCACCGAGGAGAGAGATGACCAAGAAGCTGTACGCCGCCCTCGTCACCGCCGCCGCGGCCGGCGCCCTGCTCGCCGCCCCGGGCGCGTCCGCCCAGGCGGTGGCCGACGGGTACGACCGCTGTCCGGCCGACCACTACTGCCTGTTCTCCGGCCTCGACGGCACCGGGGAGATGGTCGCCCTCCAGGACGACACCCCGAACCTGGCCGCCGTCGGCATGGACAACCGCGCCAAGTCGGACTGGAACCGGACGGGTTACCGGATCAATCTGTGGTCGGACGCCGACTACACCGGCTGCATGGCCGTCACCGGCGTCGGCGGCAAGGGCAACTTCTTCTCGTCCTTCCGGGACTTCTTCAGCTCGGTCGAGATCGACGCGCCCAACGGCATGTCCTGCTGACGACGTCCCCACGCGCGCCTGATCCAACGCGCCGCGCCGCGCCGGGACCCGTCCCGGCGCGGGCGCACTAACCTCACCGCATGGCGTTCTGGCGGCGTAACCGCGCACGGAAGACCCAGGGCAGGACGGCCGGAAGCATCTCGGTCAACGTGTTCGACCCCCGCCGTCCCGGGCCGGTCGAGCGGCCGGGGCTGCTGCTCGGCGAGCGGCGGCTGCCGGGGATCACGGTCTCCAGTTTCAGCGACCGGCTCACGGCGCACGCCCGCGGGCTCCACCCGCCCGGTACGGGGCCGGTGGCGGTGATCATGCAGCACAGCATGTTCGCCGAGGAGGACCAGGTGGTCGTCATGGGCCTCGCCCGCCGCCCCGCGATGGTCGTGCGGATGACGCCGCGGCTGCGCGCCGATCTGTACGACCTGGGCGAGGCGATCGTCGCCGACGGCGCCGTGCTCTACCTCGACGCGCACGAGGGTTTCCTGCGGGCCTCGCTCGCGCTGCCGGCGATGACGTCCGAACTCGACACGGGGATGCTGCTCCGCGAGGGCAACGTCCAGGAGTTCCTGGAGGCGGCGTACGCGACCGAGACCGTCGAGTTGCACATCCAGCACACCGCCCACGACCGGCTGTTGAACTACACCTGCGCGGCGCCCGGCATCCGGGCGGTGCTCGACGAGGGCTTCGACCTCTACACGCAGTCGCCCCCCGCCGACCTGCGGGCGAGCCTGGAGGCCGTCAACGACAGTCTCGACCCGGCGGTGCGCGTGCCGCTGCGGGTCACCGGGAACGCCGACCTCGCCGTCGCGTACGACGCGGAGGTCTGACGACAACCTCACACCACCGGCCCGTACCGGATGACGTGCGTCGGCAGGACGGTGCGCTGCGGGGGCAGGGGCGCGGCGGGGCCGCCGTTGATGCGGTCGATGAGCAGGCGCGCCGCCTGCCGGCCCATCTCGTCCGCGTCGTACGACACGACGGTCAGCGGCATCCCGAGGACGTCGGCGAGGTCGAAGTCGTCGAACCCGGCGAGCGCGACGGGCAGTTCGAGGGCGCGGACCGCGCGGATGGCGCCCTGGGTGAGGCGGTTGTTGGTGCAGAACAGCGCCGTGGGCGCGGGGTAGGGGCTGCCGGCCCCGGCCAGCAGGTCCCGCGCCGCCCGCTCCGCCGTCGCCACGTCCGTCAGCCCGCGCCGTACGAGCCGGTCGTCCGGCTCACGTCCCGCCGCCTCGTGGGCGGCGCGGTAGCCGCGGTAGCGCTCGGTGCCGGTGTGGATGGCCGGCGGGTTGCCGAGGAAGCCGATCCGGCGGTGGCCGGCGGCGAGGAGGCGGGCGGTGGCGTCGCGGGCGCCGCCGAAGTCGTCGACGAGGACGCAGTCGGCCGCCATGCCCGAGGGCGGCCGGGACGCCAGCACCACGGGCATGTCGCGTAGCGCCGCGGGCGTGAGGTGGCCGTGGCTGTCGCCGGCCGGCACCACGATCATGCCCGCGACCTGCCGCGACGCCAGGTCCTCCACCAGTCCGCGCTCGCGGTCCAGGTCCTCGCCGGTGTTGCTGAGCAGCATGCTCAGCCCGTGCCGCGCGGCGACTTCCTGGACGCCGAGCGCGAGCCGCGAGTAGAAGGGGTTGGCGAGGTTGGTGACGATCAGCCCGATCATGCCGCTGCCGCCGAGGCGGAGGCTGCGGGCGGTCGCGTTGAGCCGGTAGCCGAGGGCGTCGACGGCGGCCAGGACGCGTCGGCGGGTGGTCTCGCTCACCCGGCTGTCGTCCTTCAGCACGCGCGAGACGGTCATGGTGCTGACCCCGGCGCGGTCGGCGACGTCACGCATCGTCGGCGCCCCGGCGTCGCCCGGTCGCTGCTGCGCCATGCCGTTCCCTCCACCCCCGCCGCGCATGTGGCCGATTCTAGGTTCGTTCCGGGTGTGTACGGACACGGTGCGCTTGGCCGCGACACTCCGCCCGGTCGTATGAGCGGGAGATTAACTCTTCATGTCGGGCGCCTGTGCGGCTGTTTCTTCCTCGTCCCGTACGCCCCGTTTCTGATGGGGTGCAGTGCATGTCGAATATCCGCACCATCGAACGCATCGGACGCCGCCTGGAGCGCGCGGTCCGGAAGTCCGGTCCGGCCAACGGCAGGAACCGCAGGGTCAGCGAGGTCGACGAACTCCGCGGGCGGGTCGACGCGATGGAACAGGAGCTCCGGGACGCCCGCGTCGCCCGCTACACGCAGGAGTTGCTCTTCGGCGGGCTCGACGGACGCGGGGCGCGCATGCCGACCAAGGGGTCCGTCGACACCCTGGTCACGCAGGTCGAGGCCGCGACGGGGGAGCGGGACGCCCGCGCCCACGTCGTGGCCGCGTTCCGCACGCTGGTCGAGGTGGAGCTGCGCGGCGTCGGCCGGATCGCGGGCGGCACGCCCAACATCCTCGGCAAGCTCACCGTCCCGCTGCTCCTCGGCCCGCCCAACGACGACGTGCTGGAGATCGGCACCCTCTTCGGCCTGTTCTCCTCCGCGCTCACCCGGCAGTTCGCGCGCGCCGGCCGGCACTGTTCGCTGACGATCGTGGACCCGCTGGCCGACGTGCAGCTCCAGCCGGGCACCGCCAACACCGCCGACCCCTCCGGCACTCCGGTCAGCGAGTCCGTCGTGCGGACGAACCTGGAGCTGTCCGGCGTGCCCGCCGAACGGGTCCGGCTGCACCAGGGGTTCTCCGGCGACCCCGCCATCCGCCGCGCGGTCTCCGACCGCGCGTACGGGACGGTGATCGTGGACGGCGACCACTCCGCCGAGGGGGTGCGCGCGGATCTGGAGTGGGTCGAGGAGATCGTCGCGCCGGGCGGCCTGGTGGTCGTGGACGACTACGGGGACCGCACCTGGCCGGGGGTGAAGGAGGCGGCGGACGAGTACCTCGCCGGGGACACCGCGTTCGAGCTGATGGGGGTCGCCTCGACGAGCGCCTTCCTGCGGAGGCGATAGTGAGGGGGTGACCCGCGTACGAAACCGCGCGGCCGGCGCCGTCTTCGTGGGCGCCGCCCTCGCCGGCGCCGCCGTCGTGGCCGCCGCCCTGCTCCTCGCCGCCCGGGGGGACGGCGACGAACCGCGCGAGCCCGCGCTGCCCCCGCCGGGCGCCGGGCTCGACTACCAGATCGGCGGCGCGTACGACCCGCCCCCCGGCGTCGGCGTCGTCGTCCGCGACCGGGGCGACGCCCCCGCCCCCGGCGCGTACAACGTCTGCTACGTCAACGCCTTCCAGGCCCAGCCCGGCGCCGAGGACGCGTGGGACCCCGACCTGCTGCTGCGCGACGCCGACGGCGAGGTCGTCTACGACGAGGACTGGGGCGAGGCCGTGCTCGACCTGCGCACCGCGGGCAAGCGCGAGCGCATCGCCGCGAAGGTCGGCCGCTGGATCGACGGCTGCGCCGCGCGGGGCTTCCAGGCCGTCGAGCCGGACAACCTCGACACGTACGTCCGCTTCCCCCGCCTGCTGACCGCCGCCCACGCCCGGTCGTACGCCGCGCTCCTCACCCGCCGCGCGCACGACCGCGGGCTGGCCGTCGCGCAGAAGAACACCCCGGAGCTGGCCGGCGACCGGGCGCGTACCGGGCTGGACTTCGCGGTCGCGGAGGAGTGCGGCGCGTACGACGAGTGCGCCGCCTACGCCGGGGCGTTCGACGACCGGGTGCTGGTCGTCGAGTACACGCCCGGCGGCCTCGCGGCGGCCTGCGGGGACTGGGGCGACCGCCTGAGCGTCGTCCGCCGCGACGTCGCGGTGTCCCCGCGGGGCGCCGCGGGCTACGTCCGCGAGACCTGCTGAGCGACGCCCGCCTCCGGCCCGACGCCCGCCTCCTGCCCCGCCGCCGCCTCCTGCCCCGCCGCCGCCGCCTCCGGCTCCGCGGGCGGCGCCGCGGCGGGCTCCCGCTCCGGGCGCGGCGTGGCGAGCAGCGACGTCAGGCACGCCGCGCCCAGCAGCACCGCCGCCCCCACCGTCAGCGCCGTCGTGTACCCGTGCACCGTGGCCGCCGTCGCCGTGGTGCCCGCCGCCGACGAGAGGTGGGCGGCGGCGGCGCTCGCGGCGAGGGTGTTGAGCAGCGCCGTGCCCAGCGCGGCGCCCAACTGCTGGGACGCGTTGTACGCCGCCGACGCCGCGCCGATCTCGTGCGGGCGCATGTGCGCGGTGGCCAGCGCCGCCGTCGGCGGCATGACGCAGCCGAGGCCCAGCCCGGTGAGCACCAGTGCCGGTACGAGGTACGCGCCCAGCACGGCCGAGCTGTCCGCCGTCAGCCGGGTGAGGAGCAGCATCCCGGCCGCCGCGGCGACAAGACCCGGCACGATCAGCGCCGCCGGCGCCACCCGCCCGTGCAGCCGGCCGGCGATGAGCAGCGAGCCGGCGAGGGCGGCCGCGGCGTTGACGAGGAGCGTCAGCCCGGACTCGACGGGTGAGTAGCCGAGGACGCCCTGCGTGTAGTAGCTCATGAACAGGTAGAAGCCGAACACCGCGACGAACATCAGCGTGATCGCCAGGAACGCCGCGCCGCGCGCCCGGTGCAGCAGCACCCGCATCGGCAGCAGCGGCTGCGGCGCCCGCAGCTCCGCGGCGGCGAACGCCGCCAGCAGCACGACCCCGCCGCCGAGCAGCGCGAGCACCCTCGCGTCGCCCCAGCCGCGCGGCTCGGCCTCGCTGAACGCGTAGACGACGGCGGCGAAGCCGGCGGTGCCGAGCAGCGCGCCCGGCAGGTCGAGCCGGCCCGTGGCGCGCAGCCGCGGGGCGTGCGGCACGAAGGCGGTGCCGAGGGCGGCGAGGAGCGCGACGGGCACGTTGACGTACAGGCACCAGCGCCAGCCCGCGTACTGCGTCAGCAGCCCGCCCGCGATCAGCCCGACCGCCGCGCCCGCCGCGCCGACGGCGGCGAACACCCCGAAGGCGCGCCCGCGTTCGCGGTTCCCGGTGTACGTCGTCGTCAGCAGCGACAGCCCCGCGGGCGCGAGGAGCGCGGCGCAGACGCCCTGCAGCGCCCGGGCGGCGAACAGCGTCTCCGGCCCGGTCGCCGCGCCGCCGAGGGCGGAGGCGGCGGCGAAGCCCACGAGGCCGGCGGCGAACGCGCGGCGGTGGCCGAGGAGTCCGCTGACGCGCCCGCCGATCAGCAGCAGGCCGCCGAAGGCGAGGGCGTAGGCGGTGACGGCCCACTGGCGGTTCGCGTCGGTCATGCCGAGCGCCTGCTGCGCGGACGGCAGGGCGATGTTCACGATCGTGCTGTCCAGCACGACGAGCAACTGGGCGGTGCTGACGGCCAGCAGGGTCCACCAGCGGCGCCGGCCCCCGGCGCGTGCGTGCGTCTCATCCGGCACGGTATCCCACCTTCTCTAACGGTGTATGTGACTCCCTAACGGTGTTAGGGGGCGTCGCACACCGTACTACACTCGGCCGGGTGGGTAGCGAGAAAAAGCAGGGTGACCAGCGGAAACGCGGCAAGGGCGACGGTACGCAGAGCATCTGGCTGCGCCCGGGGCGGACGCCGACCCGCGGCGAGCCGCCGCTGACGCGGGCCCGGATCGGGACGGCGGCAGTCGCGCTGCTGGACGAGGACGGCATCGACCGGCTCACCATGCGCCGCCTCGCCGACCGGCTCGCGGTCGTCGCGCCCTCCCTCTACTGGCACGTCGACACCAAGGACGACGTCATCGACCTCGCGGTCGACGCGGTCTTCGGCGAAACGCAGCCGCCGGCGCCCGGTGCCGCGGACCCGGCCGGCGGCTGGCGCGAGGACGTCGCCGCCGTCCTCGGCGGCTGGCGCGCCGTGCTGCTGCGCCACCCCTGGGCCGCCGCCGTCCCGGCCCGCCGCAAGCCCGGCCTCGGCCCCCACTTCCTCGCCTGGATGGAGGTCCTCCAGGCCACGCTCGTACGCGCCGGCTTCACCGGCCGCGACCTCCTCGCCGCCACCTGGGCGCTGCACAACCACGTCCTCGGCTCCGCCTCCACCCAGGCGGCGCTGGACGTCAGCGCCGAGGAGCGGGACCTCGCCCAGGAGCGGGTGCGCGCCGAGGCCGACCGCTACCCGACGCTCGCCGCCAGCGACTACCTCCGCGACGACGACTGGAACGGCACCTTCGCGGCCGGCCTGGACTTCATCCTCGACGGCCTTCAGGCCCGCCTCTCCGGACCGCCCACCCGGCCCGTTCGCGGGTGACGGCTTCTGCTGTCGGCGTAGCGATGCTGTGCCGGGCCGGAATCGGTGCTTGGGTGCGGGGATGGACATTCTCGTGCTGGGCGGTACGGCCTGGCTGGGCCGGGAAGTGGCGCGGCTGGCGCTCGCCCGCGGGCACCGCGTGACGTGCCTCGCGCGCGGCGAGAGCGGCGGGGTGGCGGACGGCGCCGAGCTGGTCGCCGCCGACCGCCGCGAGCCCGGCGCGTACGACGCGCTGCCCGCCCGCAGCGCCGACCGCCCCTGGGACGCCGTGGTCGAGGTGTCGTGGCAGCCCGGCTTCGTCCGCGGCGCCCTCGCCGCGCTCGCCGACCGCGCCCGGCACTGGACGTACGTCTCCTCCGGCAACGTCTACGCCACCCACGACGAGCCCGGCGCCGACGAGTCGGCGCCGCTGATGGAGCCCACCGACCGCGACGAGGCCGACCGCGAGACGTACGGCGAGGCCAAGGCGGCCTGCGAGCAGGCGACCCGGGAGGCGGTCGGCGACCGGCTCGTCATCGCCCGCGCCGGGCTCATCGGCGGCCCCGGCGACCACACGGACCGTACGGGCTACTGGGTCGCCCGCGCCGCCCGCGACCCCCTGGGCGCCATGCTCGTCCCGCACGGGCCGCACCTGTCGACGCAGGTCGTGGACGTCCGGGACCTCGCAGACTGGATGCTCGACAACGCGGAGTCCGGCACCACCGGGACGTACAACGCGGTCGGGCCCGTCCTCTCCCTGGAGGAGTGGATCCGGCTCTCCCGGGAGGTCGGCGGGCACACGGGGCCGGTGGCCGAGGCCGGTTCCACGTGGCTGCGCGGGCAGGGCGTGGAGCCGTTCATGGGGCCGGAGTCGCTGGCGATGTGGCTGGAGGAGCCGGGCTGGGAGGGCTTCGCGGCCCGCAGCGGCGCCGCGGCCCAGGCCGCGGGGCTGACGCACAGGCCGCGGGCGGAGATGCTGGCGGACACCCTGGCGTGGGAACGGGGGCAGGGTCTCGACCGGCCGCGGCGGGCGGGGCTGAGCCCGGCGCGGGAGCGGGAGCTGCTGGCGGCGCTGGCGGCGGCGGAGTGACCTGAGGGAGTCACGCGGACGGCGTCGAAGAGAGACGGCGTCGAAGAGACCGGCACGGTGCGCTCCGCCCAGCCGGGCGCACCGTGCCGGCCGTCCTTCGGCCGGTCCGCCGCAACGGACCGGGTTCTCCGGCCGGTTCGTCTCCCTACGACGTCGTGAACGTGAAGGCGTCGACGTCGAGCAGGTTCCCCTGCCCCGTGGGTCCCGCGAACCGCAGGTAGAGCGTCGTCGTCCCGGCCGGCGCCGGGTTCAGCGAGGCGGAGACGTCCACGTACGTGTCCCACCCGCCGGTCGGCGGGACGTTCAGGGTGCCGAGCAGGCCGCCGGTCGGCGAGCCCGTACGGATCTCGATCGTGCCGCCGGGACCGCCGGAGGCGACCCGCGCGCTGACGCCGGTCACGTCGTCCAGCGCGTACGGCTCGAACGACACCCAGTCGCCGTCGTCCGTGAACCCGACCGTGGCGCCGCCCTCCGCGCCGCCGTGCCCGGCGATCTGGATGCCGGACATCGCGCCGAAGTGCTCGGCCTGCCGGTGCCGCGGCTGGAGGGTGCGGGCGCTGGTGCCCGTCAGCCCGCCCGAGTCGGTGTACTCGGCGGTGAAGACCCCGTACAGGTTCGCGGCGCTGTCGTGTTCGCCGTCCTCCGGCACGTCGAGGGTCCCGCTGCAGCCGGTCGTCGAGGTGATCTCGTGGGTGTGGCTGTCGTGCCCGAGCGAGTACGTGACCTCGACCTTGGAACAGTCGATCGCGCCGTCCTCCGGGTCGCTCGCCGCCACCGTGAACGGCACGTCGTCGCCGAAGGAGAACAGCCGCCCGTCGCCCGGCGTCTGGAGGTTCACCGTCGGCGCGGTGTTGCCGGCGGTCACGACCAGGCTGTCGGTGCCCGTGAGGCCCTCGGGGTCGGTGACGGTGAGGGTCGGGGTGAAGGTGCCGGACGCGGTGTACGTGTGCGAGGGGTTCGCCTCGTTCGAGGTGGCGCCGTCACCGAAGTCCCAGTGGTACGTGAGCGCGCCGCCCTCCGGGTCCGCGCTGCCCGCCGAGCTGAACGCCACGGTCAGCGGCGTGCCGCCCGAGGTGACGTCCGCGGTCGCCTCGGCGACCGGGTTCCGGTTGGCGCCGGCGAGGTACTCGATGCGGTACAGCGCCTGGTTGCCGCCGCCGGTGCCGTAGTCGAGGACGTACAGCGCGCCGTCCGGGCCGAAGTCGGTGTCCATGACCTGCGTGCCGTCCCAGGGGAAGTCCTCGATCAGCCCGGGGGAGCCGTCCGACCCGACCTCGATGGCCTTGATCCACTGCCGGCCCAGCTCGCCGGCGAAGTAGCGGCCGTCCAGCGACGCGGGGAACTTCACGTCCGAGTCCAGGTCCGGGTCGTAGCGGTAGACCTCGCCGCCCATCGGGGACTCCGAGCCGCCGCCGAACTCCGGCGGGCTGCCGGCGTCGCCGCCGTAGTGGATCCAGGCGGCCTCGGCCGCGGGGAGCCTGTCCTGGCCGGTGTTGTGCGGGGAGTTGTTCACGGGGCCGCCGGCGCAGTCGTACTTCGCGCCCGAGGGGCCGCCGGGGAAGGTGTACTCGTTGTACGTCTCCGCCGCGGTGTTCGTGCCCGTGCAGTACGGCCAGCCGAAGTTGCCGGGCTCGGTGATGCGGTTGAACTCGACCTGGCCGTTCGGCCCGCGGTTGGGGTCGGTGGTGCCGGCGTCCGGGCCGTAGTCGCCGAGGTAGACGGCGCCGGTCTCGCGGTCGACGGACATCCGGAACGGGTTGCGGAAGCCCATCGCGTAGATCTCGGGGCGGGTCTCGGGGGTGCCGGGCGCGAAGAGGTTGCCGCCGGGAACGGTGTAGCCGTCGGCGGTGGGCTTGATCCGCAGCACCTTGCCGCGCAGGTCGTTGGTGTTGCCGGAGGTGCGCTGGGCGTCGAACTGCGGGTTGGTGTCGGCCCGCTCGTCGAGGGGGGAGTAGCCGGACGAGGCGAACGGGTTGGTGTCGTCGCCGGTGCTCAGGTACAGGTTGCCCTGGGCGTCGAAGTCGATGTCGCCGCCGACGTGGCAGCACTGGCCGCGGTCGTTGGGCACTTCGAGGATGACCTGCTCGCTGCCCATGTCGAGGGTGCCGTCGGCGTTGAGCGTGAACCGGGAGAGGTTCAGGTGGCCCTTCCAGGGCTCGAAGTCGGCGGGGGCGCCGGTGACGGGCGCGTCGCCGGGCGGGGTGTTCAGCGTGGGCGAGTAGTACAGGTAGATCTGCCGGTTGGTGGCGAAACCGGGGTCGGCGGCGACGCCCTGCAACCCCTCTTCGTCGTGGCTGTAGACGTCGAGTTTCCCGGCGGTCTTCGTGTTGCCCGCCGCGTCGGTGAAGCGGACCGTGCCGTCGCGCGCGGTGTGCACGACCGAGCGGTCCGGCAGCACGGCGAGCGACATCGGCTCGCCCAGCTCGGCCGTGCCGGAGGCCAGTTGGACGTGCTGGTAGTCGCCGGGGGGTATGTCGGCCGGGTCGCCCGCGGCCGGGCCGCCGGCGGCCAGCGTGCCGCCGCCGAGCACCAGCGCGAGGGCGGCCAGCGTGCGCAGGGCGCCGCCGGGTCTGCCCGTCCGTCTCTGCCGGGACCGCCGGTGGGGGGTGCGTCTCATGGGTTTCCTTCCTGGTACGTCGGGGGTGACGGTTCGTGCGGGTGCCCGGGGTTCCCGGGCCGTACGGTTCACAGGGCCCGCAGGGCGGTGCCGCCGCGCAGCCTCGGGGTGAAGGCGGCGTGGAAGATCGTGGAGGCCGCGCCGACCGCCGCGGCCTCGGGGCCGAGCACCGACCGCTCGACGTCGACGTGCCGCAGCCGGCGGGCGGTGGGGAAGTCGTTGACCATCTCGCCGATGTGGGACAGGTACAGCGGGGCGGCCGGGTCGGTGAAGAACGGCCCGCCGAGCACGACGAGGTCGATGTCGAGCAGGTCCACCAGGCTCGTGGTGCCCTGCCCGACGGCCCGCGCCAGGTCCCGTACGGCGGCGGTGGCGGCCGGGTCGCCGGCCGCGGCGGCCTCGGTGACGGCGCGGTAGCCGGCGGTGGTGCCGGCCAGCGCGCCGTCGAGCGGGTAGCCGTGCCGGGCGGCGAGCCGGGACAGGCCGAGCGGCGGGTTGCACTCGGGCAGCACCTCCGGCCGGCCGCCGGTCTCGGCGCGGCCGAGCGCGACGGCGCACAACTGCCCGAACTCGCCGGCGTTCGCGCTGGTGCCGCGGTGCAGGTCCCCGTTGAGGTAGAGGCCGGAGCCCACGCCCGTACCGAGGTAGACGTACGCGAAGTCGCGGGCCCGCCGGTCGCGGCCGATCCACCGCTCGCCCGCCGCCGCCGCGGTCGCGTCCTTCTCCATGATCAGCGGGCACCGGAAGTGGTCCTTGAGGAGGTACAGCAGCGGCAGGTCCGTCCACACCGACATGAGCGGCGGGTCGAGCACCGTGCCGGAGTCGGTGTCCACAGGGCCGGGGACGGCCACGCCGATGCCGAGGAACCCCCCGGGCCGTACCGCGCCGCGGGCGTCGGCCAGCACGCCGCGGCCGAGCTGGGCCACCTGCCTGACCAGCACGTCGGGGTCGGAGGTCGGCTGTACGGGCCGGGTGCGCTCGGCGACGATCGCGCCGTCCAGGTCGATGACGACGGCGGTGAAGACCTCCGGGTCGATGTGGATGCCGACGGCGTGCGCCGCCTCGCCGCGCAGCCGCACGGGCGTGCGCGGCTTGCCGGAGGTCGCCTGGCGGCGGTTCTCCTCGACGAGGATGCCGCGGGCCAGCAGCGAGCGGGCGATCCGGGACACGGACTGCTGGGTCAGGCCGGTGCGGTGGGCGATCTCGCCGCGGGTGACGGTGCCGGCGAGGCGGACCGCCTCGATGACGACGCACTCGTTGAACGAGCCGAGGTCGATGTGGTTCGCGCCGCCGGCGGCGTCCAGGCGCCCGGTCCCGGCCCCGCCCCCGGGGCGGGTACGGGGGCGGGGCGGGGCGGCGTGGCTGGCTATGGACTCGCGCAGCCACTGCAGCGGCTCGCCGGCGGGCTTCCGGGCGTACGCCTCGACGGCGCCGGTGAGGTCGCGGTAGACGCGGCGGGAGGACTCGGGGTGGCGGGAGCTGTCGAGGGCGACGAGGGCGCGGAGGTAGCTGCGCCAGGTGCAGGTGGCGGGGATGCGGTGGAGGGTGGCGGGGGGCGAGGCCTCGGGGCGGATGGCGGGCGGCGGCTGCGGGGGGCGGGCGGTCGGCCGGCCGGGCGCGGCGGCGGGCACGGGGCCGGGCACGGGGCCGGGTGCCGGTACGGGTGCGGCGGGCGGGGAGGCGTGCGGGTGGTCTGCCGCGGGGTCCGCGGTCCAGAGCGTGAGCGCGGACAACTCGATGCGGGGATGCCGCCTGCGGGCCTTGGTGAGGAACGCGGCGAGCGCTCGGTGCGGCGCCGGCGGGCGGCTGCCGGCGACGGCGCCGGGCAGGGCGTCGCAGGCGCGGTCGAGCCCGGCGAGCACGTCGGCGCCCACGGCGTTGCCGGCGGGGCGCGGCTGGGCGGCGGAGCCGGGCCGGGCGCCGGCGAGGAGCACCGCGCCGTGGGCGTCCGCGTACAGGCCGACGATCCAGAGGTCGGAGCCGGGCAGCGGCGGGTCCGCGGGCGGGTGGTCGGACCAGCGGCGCCGGATGGCGGCGACGGTGGCGTGTGACAGGCCCAGTTCGCGGCCCACGGCCCGGGAGGCGGCGGCGCCGTCGCTGGCGAGGAGAGTACGGGCCAGGACCTCCGCCTCGTCGACGGTCGGGGGCCGCCCGGGGCGGGCGCGGTGCCGCAGCCCGGCGATGCCCTCGTCCGCCCACTTGTGCCGCCAGGTGCCGACCGTCTGCCGCGAGACGCCGAGCCGGCGGGCGATGTCGGTGTCCCGCATGCCCTGCCCGGCCAGCAGCACGATCCGGGCCCGCAGTTCGAGCGCCCCGCCCTCGGCCGCCCACTGCCGCAGCACACCGGTGTCCTCGGCGGAGGGCGGTGCGGCAGCGGTCACGGTCGCCTGCTTGTGGGGGTGCATGGCGTGGCCTCCTGTGCGGCTCGTGTCGCACATGTAAAACCACGTGTGTTACTAAGTCAACGCCCTGAAAACGCCTTTTAGTTGCTGGTCTGCAAAGGGCGCTGGTGCATTGTCAGGCGAATTAAAAGACGCCGTGTGCAAGGCTGGAAAACAACTGCCTGACAAACGGGCACGGGCCTGCCCGGTGCGCCCCGGACCCGGGCCCGCGGCGCACGTCGCGGGCCCGGGCGGTACGCGGGCGGGGTCAGCCGCCGAAGGTGTACGTCTGCCCCGCCACGGCGTCGATGACCTGCTCGCCGCCGGGGAGCAGGTCGCTGCGCAGGGTGAGTTGGCGCGTACGGCTCGCGTGCAGGGCGATCCGGGTCGCGCGCCCGCCGGCCCAGGTGACGTCGAGCGTGGCGCCGCCGCGGGCGCGCAGCCCGGTCACGGAGCCGGCGGGCCAGGCGCCGGGCAGGGCGGGCAGGACCTCGATGGGGCCGTGCTGGCTCTGCAGCAGCATCTCGGCGATGCCGGAGGTGGCGCCGAAGTTGCCGTCGATCTGGAACGGCGGGTGGGTGTCCCAGAGGTTGGGCAGCGTGGAGGACTTGAGCTGCTCGCCGAGCATCTTGTGCGCGTGGTCGCCGTCGGTGAGCCGGGCCCAGAAGTTGATCTTCCACGCCTTGCTCCAGCCCGTACCGCCGTCGCCGCGGGCGGTCAGGGACACCTTCGCCGCCTCCGCCCACTGGCTGCCGACCTCGATCTGCCGCCCGGGGTGCAGGCCGAAGAGGTGCGAGACGTGCCGGTGGTCGTTGTTCTGGTCGTCCAGGTCCGCCTTCCACTCCTGCAACTGGCCCCACGAGCCGATCCGCAGGCCCGGGTCGAGGTCGGCGAGCGTCTGCTCCAGGCGGGTGCGGAAGTCAGGGCTGTCGCCGAGGGTCTGCGCCGCCTCCAGGGTGTTGGTCAGCAGGTCGTACACGATCTGCTGCGACATGGAGCAGCCCGCGGTGAAGTCGCCCTGCTCGGGCGAGTAGCTGGGGGTGACGACGAGCTTGCCGTCGCGCGGGTCGGTGCGCAGGTTCGCGAGCCAGAACTCGGCGGCCTCCTTCATCACCGGGTACGCGGTGGTGCGCAGGTAGTCCGTCGAGCCGTCGAAGCGGTAGTGCTCGTACATCTGCTGCGTCAGCCAGGCGGCGGCCTCGGGGAACCAGAAGGACGTCGCCCAGTCGTGCACGCCCGTGAAGCCGAAGGGGTTGGTCTCGTTGTGGACGACCCAGCCGCCGGTGGTGTAGAGCTCCTGCGCCGAGACGCGGCCGGGGGCGCGCAGGGCCTCGACGAAGTCGTCGTACGGGCCGGTGGTGTCGGCGAGGTTGGTGACCTCGGCGGGCCAGTAGTTCATCTGCAGGTTGATGTTGACGTGGTAGTCGGCGCTCCACGGCGGGTTGGTGACGTTGTTCCACACGCCCTGGAGGTTCGCCGGGGTGGACCCGGCCCGGGAGGAGGCGATCAGCAGGTAGCGCCCGTACTGGAAGAACAGCGCCTCCAGCGCCCGGTCGGCCGCCGAGCCGCTCCCGTAGCCGGCGAGGTGCCGGTCCGTGGGCTGCGCGGGCTGCTGCTGGCCGATGTCGAGCGCGACGCGGTCGAACAGCCCGCGGTGGTCGGCGACGTGCCGCTCGCGCAGCGTGCCGTGGCCCGCCTGGACGGCCCGGTCGACTGCGCCGGTGACGCGGTCGTGGGGGTCGGCGCCGCGGTAGTCCGGGTAGGTGTCGGCGTAGTTCGTGCCGGCCGCCAGCACGAACCAGGCGCTGTTCGCGCCGCTCACCGTCAGCGTGCCGTTGCCGGCGGAGACGCTGCCGCCCTCGGTCAGCAGCCGTATCTGCGCCTCGAAGACCATGCCGTTGTCCTGGAGCGCGCCGCGGATCGTCAGCCGGTCGCCGCTCGCGGTGGCCTGGAAGTCGTTGCGCGGCGAGGTGTAGCGCAGGGTGAACGACACCCGCCCCGGCTGGCTCGCCGTCAGCCGGCCCACCGCCACCGCGTCCGGGTGCGAGACGAAGTACTCGCGGCGGTGGTCGGCCCCTTCGTGCGCGTACGCCACGGCCGCGACGCCCTCGGCGATGTCGAGGTCGCGCCAGTACGAGCCGTCGGGGCCGCCGGGCGCCGACGGGTGGTCGAGCAGCAGCTCGCCGAGGATCTGGTACGCGCCGAAGCCGTGCTTGGACTGGCCGAGCTGCTGCGCGACGGTCTCGGGGCTGAGCCGGCCCTCGGCGTCGAGCCGGTCCTGTACGGCCTCCAGCGCCCCCGGCCGAGGCTCCCGCCAGTTGCCGAAGTCGTAGCCGCCGCCGGAGCCGGGGCCGCCGGTCCACAGCGTCTTCTCGTTGAGCGTCAGCCGCTCGGAGGCGAGCGTGCCGAACACGCCGACGCCCAAGGCGCCGTTGCCCAGCGGCAGCGACTCGCGCTCCCAGTCGGCGGCGGGCTTGTCGTACCACAGGCGCCAGGCGTCGCCGGGGTCGGCGGCGGCCCGGCGGGCGGCGTACGCCAGGGCGGGGGTGCCCAGCGTCAGGGCGCCCGCGGCGGCGAGCGCGGTCTTCACGGTGGCTCTGCGGGTGATGTCTCCGGACATGTCACTCACCTCGAAGATCGTTCGTGCGACGGAAGACTCGGGTGGTGCGGGGGTGGGGCGCGCGGGGCGCGCGGGTGCGGCCCGGCGGGCGCGGGGAGCGCCGCCTGGGGCCGCGGGTCGCCGCCGGACCCGCGCGCGGGGGCGCCTGCGCGCGGGCCCGGCGGCGCGATCAGGGCCGCGGCGGGGTGGGCCGGTCCGGGGTGAGGGCGAGTTCGCCCTTGAGCATCCGGCCGCCGTCCGCGGTCAGCCGCAGGTAGTAGTCCGAGGAGCACGACGTGCCGTCCTCGTCGAGCGCGCGGATCCCGGAGCCTGACGGCACCTGCGCGCCGGTCTCCGCGGTCTTGGCGATCTGGTTGGCCTCGTTGTACTCGTCGAACATGGAGATGTAGAAGCCCGCGACGTCCAGCCGCACCAGGTTGTAGAACTGCCGCCACATCAGGTCGCCGTGTGCGCGGTGGCCGCTCTGCAGGTCGCCGGGGATGACGCAGGGCTGGTAGTCGATGCCGTGCGCGTCGCAGTCGGCCTTGTCCGGCCCGTTGACGTTGTTGTAGAAGTGGTCGGCGCCGCCGACGTCGGAGATCCGGCCCACCATCCACGGCGAGATCATGTGGAAGGCGTGGTAGACGTCGAGGAAGCCGGGGCGGGAGTCGGACTGGCCGGTGCGCCAGTGCGTGGGCACGCCGCCGATGACGTAACAGCCCTGGTTCTTGAACCAGTTGACGACGTCGAGGCAGGGCCCGGGCTCGAAGGGGCGGCCGTCGTCGTTGAAGCCGAAGCCCCAGATGCACACCACCGGCTTGCCGTTCTGCACGGCGTACGCGCCGGACGACGTGTACGCGCTCATCTTCGTCGTCCAGTCCTCCTTGATCTGCGACTGCATCTGCGTCCAGGAGGTGACGTCGTACATGATGTAGAACTTGCGGCCGTGCTTCTCGGCCGCCGCGCGCACCTTGGCGGCCATGCCGTCGCGCGTGGCGCCTTCGCCGCCGAAGGGGTTGAAGCGCTGGAGGGCGGCGGTGTCGCAGCCGTTCTCGGCCATCCAGCGGAAGTGCGTGTCGACGGTCTGGTCGTCCCAGGAGGAGAAGAGGGTGGCCTGGCCGCCGCCGTTGAGGTCCGGATAGGCGGTGGGGTACGTGTTCTCGTACTCGCGCATGTCCGGCCAGGACGCGATGGTCGTGTTGTCCGGGGACGGCGGCCGGCTCATGTCGCGGCTCCAGTGCCACCACCCGTTGATGGGCGCGCCGTCGCCGGGGCAGGCGAACCAGCCCTGGTAGCCGACGGTGATCTTGCCGACCACGTCGCCGATCGGGCTCGCGGCCGGCTTCGCGCCGGGCCGCGGCGCCGCCGCTGGCTCCTCGGCGGCGCCGGCGAACTGCGTGGAGAGCACGCCGCCGGCGGCGGCCGCGGCGGAGGCGGCGGCGCCGGAGACGATGAGCTTGCGTCGGGAGATCGTCACGAGGGTTTTCCTCACGTTCGGGCCTGCGGTGGGGGAATTCCCGGCGGCGGCGAAAGGCGCCGCGCCAAGGGACGCGAGCCGTAACGTAGTCGGGCACCAGTCGCGTAGCAAGAGATCCGACCAATTGAATTCGATTTCTCAACTCACTTACGTGTCAGGCCATTTATTTGACGAATGCGGGCGTGCTGGGAAATCAGTCCACGACCTTGATCTTCTTCATTGTGGGCTGCGAGATCACCCGGGCGACGCCCGGAATGCCGATGATCTTCCCGGTCTGGAACTGTTCGTACGCCGCGTAGTCCGCGACCAGCACCCGCAGGAAGTAGTCCGGCGTACCGAACACCCGCCGGAACTCCACCACCTCGTCGTACGCGCCGATCGTCGCCTCCAACCCGGCGAGGGTGTCGAGGTCGCTCACCGACACCTCGATGGACACGATCACTTCGAGCCTGCGCCCCGCTGCCTCCTCGTCCACCCGGGCCCGGTAGCCCGTGATGATCCCGGCCTCCTCCAGCCGCTTCACCCGCCGCAGGCAGGGCGGCGGGGTCAGGCCGACGCGGCGGGCCAGCTCGACGTTCGTCAGCCGGCCATCGTGCTGGAGCTGACGCAAGATTTCGCGATCAAGGTCATCGAGTTTCTTTTCATTGCTCACTCCATCAGTTTACTGCCATAATCTGCAACCATATGAGGCGTGGATGTTTCTAGGATCGACTCATGCCACGCCAACTGCGCGCCGACCTCGCCCGGGCGCTCGCCGACTCCGGACCGGTCGGGCTCGGCGCCTTCCCCATGGGCGTGGCCTTCGGCGTCCTCGTCGCCCACGCGGGCCTGGACTGGTGGTGGGCGAGCGTCTTCTCTGGTCTCATCTACGCCGGTTCGCTGGAGTTCCTCTTCCTCGGCCTGGTGCTGGCCGCGGCGCCGCTCGGGCAGATCGCGCTGACGGCGTTCACGGTCAACTTCCGGCACGTCTTCTACGCGCTGTCCTTCCCGCTGCACCGCGTCCGGGGCCGCGCGGCCAGGGCGTACAGCACCTTCGCGCTCTCCGACGAGGCGTACGCCGTCACCGCGCACCCCGCCGCGCAGTCCTACCCGGGCCGCCGCGTGCTGTGGCTCCAGGTCTTCATCCACCTGTACTGGGCGGGCGGCGCCACCGCCGGCGCGCTGCTCGGCGCCGCCGTCCCCACCGGCGTCGAGGGCCTGGACTTCGCCGTCACGGCCCTGTTCACCGTGCTGGCCCTCGACGCGCTCCGCGACCGGCCCGGCCGCGCCGTGCCCGCGCTGGCGCTGGGCTGCGCGCTGGCCGCGCGGCTCGCGGTGCCGTCAGGACAACTCTTCGCCGCGTTCCTGCTGTTCGGCGCCGTGCTCCTCGCCCGCTACGCGCTCGTACGGCGCCGGGAGGCGGGCGCCCGTGCCTGACACCCCCGCCGCCGGCTACCTCCTCGCCGCCGTCGCGGTCGCCGTCGCCGTCACCTGGGCGCTGCGCGCCCTGCCGTTCGCCGCGCTGGCGCCGCTGCGGTCCAGCCCGCTCGTGGCGTACCTCGCCGCGGCGATGCCGGTGGGCGTGATGGTGATCCTCGCCGCCTACACGCTGCGCCACCTCACGCCGCGCGACCCCGCGGCGGCGTGGCCGACGCTGCTGGCGCTGGCCGCCACCGCGGCCGTCCACCTGTGGCGGCGCAATGTCCCGCTGTCGATACTCGGCGGCACCGCCGTCCATGTGACGCTCGCCAGCGCGGTGTTCTGAAGCCCTCCGACCTCTGCGCCCGTCATGGACTCCTTGTTCCGTATTCCTCCGTGAAGAAGTGGATTGCTCCGGACTTCGCGAAACTCGACAGATGACGGGCGGTCACCCGGGGCAGGCGCCCGGGGCGTACACACGGAAGAGCGCCGCGGCGGCCACCGGCCGACCGCGGCGCTCTCCGCGTCGCGTGCGCGTGCGTCAGGCGCAGGACACCACGGGCTCCGCCCAGTCCGCGTGGTCGTAGCTGATGCCGTCGCCGCCGTCCGCCACCTCCAGGGTGAGGAGGTCGACGCCGGTCACGTCCGCCGTCACCGGCTGCGCGGCGTCCGTGCCGCGCAGGTTGGCGGTGGCCGCCAGCTCCGTGTCGTCGCCGAGGACCCGGAAGCTCACCGAGCCGCGGTCGCCGACCTCGTCGTCCACACCCACCTGGGCGGTGAAGGAGGTGCAGGCGCCGCCGAGGTAGACCGTCACGCGGGACGGCGCGTGGGCGCCGAGGCCCTTGGCGTACGTCGTGCCGCCGATGGTCAGCGGCTCGCCGTCGCCGGGCTGCTGGTCGCCGACGCTGGTGTCGGTCTCGACCGGGCCCCAGCCGTTCGCCGCAGACAGGAACGGCAGGTCGCCGACGTGCGCCTCGCCCTGCGGCACCGGCGGGGCGATCAGCACCCGGACGGCCTGCTCGACGTGCACGGGCGGCTCGCCGCGCGCCGCGCCGGGCCTGCGGAACTCCGCGGCGACGGGCACGTCGGCGTAGCCGGGCCGCACGTTCTCGGGCACCCGCACCGTCCACGTGCCCGCCAGCGACCGGCCGGGCCGCAGCACGGACCGCTCGACGTCGTCGCCCGCGGCGGTCCAGCCGGCCCACGGCCGGGCGCCCAGCGTGACGTCCCTGAGGGTCACGTCGTCCGTGGCCGCGAAGCGGCCGGAGACCTCGATCTCGTCACCGGCCGCCGCGGTGGCCGTCTCCGGGGTGATCGTCACCGCGGTCGCCGGCGCTCGAGACACCGGCTCGTCGCACGTCGTACGCCCGCGCTCGGCGGGGCAGACGAGCGCCACGAACCCGCCGTCCGCCGCCACCGGCACGGTCAGCTCCGCGTCGCCGTCGACCCTGCGGGTCTCGCGCGCCAGCCCGTCCGCGCCGTCCGTGACCAGCTCGACGAGCAGCCGGTCGTCGTCGTCCGCGCCCAGCCGGCCGAGGTCCACCTCGGTCTCGCCGGCCGCGCCCGCGTGGATGCCGCCGACGAACCACCGCTCGCCCGCGCGCCGCGCCAGCACCGCGTCGTCGCCGGGCCGCCCGCCGAGGTAGCGGGTCTCGTCCCAGACGGTGGGGAGCTGGTCGAGCACCCGCTCGGCCTCGGGGAGTTGCGCGTAGCTCTCCGGGCTGTCCGCGGGGTGCTGGAGCCCGGACTCGTGGACCACGGGCAGGGCCAGCTCGTGGGCGTCGGTGTGGGTCCTGTTGGTCATGGAGAACGTCGCCGGGGTGACGTCCGCGGAGCCGACGACGTTGCGGGTGAAGGGCAGCATCGTGTTGTACGTGGGCGTGAGCGGCTGGTTGAACGTGTAGTACTCGTGCCCGCGCACCGCCTCGTACGTCATCAGGTGCGGCCAGGTGCGCTGGATGCCCTTGGGGATCGTCGCGCCGTGGAAGTTGACGAGCAGCTCGTGCTCGGCGGTGGCGGCGAGGACGTCCTCGTACCAGGCGTGCCGGCCGACGCCCTCCGGGTCGCCGTCGCCCTGGTTCATGAAGTCGACCTTGACGCCCTTGACGCCCCAGTCGTTGAGCTCGCCGAAGACGGTGTCCATCTCCTCGGGGGTGTCGACCTCCCACCAGCGGTACCACAGCAGGATGTCGACGCCCTTGGCGCGCGCGTACCGCACCAGCTCCGGCACCCAGTCGCGGCTCCAGCCCTCGTCGACGAGCGTGTACTCCCAGCCGTGCGCGGCGGCGTAGTCGACGAAGTCCTTCTGCCGCTCGAAGTCCGCCGGGCTGCTGTGCTCGACGAGCCAGGACCAGGAGACCGTGCCGGGACGGATCCAGGAGGTGTCGGCGACCGCCGAGTCAGGGGCGAGGTCGCTGACGAGCGTCGACTCGGTGACGGTCGCGAGGTCGCCGACGATCGCGGTACGCCACGGGGTCGCCAGGTCGCCCTCCGAGACCACCTCGGCCTCGGCGAGTTCGAGGTTGTACGCGCCGCCGCCGGCGGGATGGTCGAGCCGGCTGCCGGGATACCCGGAGTCCATCCCGGACTCCGTCAGCAGCACGTAGCTGTCGTCGACCTCGAAGAGGGCCGGGTAGCCGTACTCGTCGGCGGCGGCACCGCCGGCCGTGGTCTCGCCGCGCACGTTCTCGTACCAGGCGGTGTGCGGCAGCAGCCAGGCGGGCGCGTCGGCGGGGAGGGTGTAGCCGGTGGCCTCGCCGGTGACGACGGTGCCCGCGGAGTCCGGCAGCTCGTAGCGGAACGCGACGCCGTCGTCGGCGACGCGGACGACGAGGTCCATGCGGACGCCCCCGTCGCCGCGCAGCGCGAAGCGGGACTCCGTCATGGCGGAGCGCACGCGGCGCTGCTTGCCGGTGGTCATCTCGTACCGCTCGTGGACGCGGCGGTCGTCCCGGCCGAGGACGTCGAGCCCGCGGGTCAGGTCGGCGCCCTCGGTGCGGAGGCCGAGCGGGGAGTCGGGCAGCACGGTGTCCGCGCCGCGGCGGACGGTGAGCGTGAGCGCCCCGGTGGCCTCGTCGCGTACGACGTCGGCCGCGAGGGCATCGTGTTGGTTTTGTGGGGCGGCCACGGTCCAGACATCGGAGGTTGTGGCCGTACGGGGCGGAGGCTCAGCGACGGTCGTCGCCGCGGCGGGCGACAGCCAGGCGGTGGCCAGGACGGTGAACGCGGTCAGCAGGGTGCCGGCCGGCCGTCGTCCGAGCGGGCCGAAGAGAGGCACGGGTACTCCTTACACATCGGATGAGCAGGAGGAACCGGGAGAACTGGCGTGTTGCACTCTGTTTGTTCGAGTCTGGTTGAGTTAATTCTTGTGACGGAGTGCTGTCAAGAGTCCTCGCCGGGGGCGGCCGGCGGGTCCGTCCCTTCGGCGCCACCGGGCCGGTTCTCCTCGACCAGATGGCGGCTGACCTCCGCCGACGTCAGTCCCAGCCCGCCCAGCGTGATCTCGTCCCACGCCTGCAGCCGGCGCGTACTCCGGTCGAAATAGAGCACGGACGCCGACACCTTCTCCGGCACGTCCTCCTCCACCGCCCGCAGCCCGCCGCCGCCCGCCGAGCCCTCGACCATCAGCCGCGTGCCCTCCGGCAGGTCGTGCTGCTTGCGCTGGTGGCGGTGGCCGCCGAGCGCCAGCGGCACGAGGCCGTCGACCTGCTCCAGCGCCACCGGGTTGTGCGCGACCGCCAGATCCGCCGGCCGGCCCCGGTCCCGCAGCCCGGCGAGCGCCGCGGCCAGCCGCTCGCCCGCCGCGACCTCCGCCGGGTCGCCGGCCGCGGCGACGGAGCGGTCCGGGGTGAACTGCGGATCGCCGATGCCCGCGATCCGCACGCCCGCCACGACCACCGACTCGCCGTCGTCCAGGACCCGCGCGTTCTTCTGGCCGGCGACGGCGGCCTGGGTGGTGAGCGAGTCGTGGTTGCCGCGCACCCACACGTACGGGACGCCGAGGGTGGCGATCGGGTCGAGGTAGACGTTCTCGGCGGCCGAGCCGTGGTCCATCGTGTCGCCGGTGTCGATGACGGCGTCCAGCTCGTACTGGTCCACGAGGGAGCGGATGATGCCCCAGGCGGCGGGGTTGAGGTGCATGTCGGAGACGTGCAGGAAGCGGACGGTGGAGGGGTCGGGCCGGTACGCGGGGAGGGTGGAGGCGGCGTCGTACAGCTTGCTGACGTTGGTGACCAGGCGGGCCAGCTCCTGCTGGTAGACGTCGAACTCGGTGACGATGCTGCGCGCGTCGCCGATGACGCTGGGCGCGCTGGTCAGCAGCCCGGAGTACTTCGGTTCCAGCACGGACTTCGGGTTCCACGTCGCGAAGGCGGCGGCGCCGGAGGCGGCGAGCAGCGCGAGCGCCAGCCCGCCGGCGGCCAGCGCGCGGCGCGGCGTGCGGTAGACGGCGAGCCCGAGCGCGGTGGCTCCGACGAGGGCGGCACCGCCGGTGCGTACGCCCAGGTCGATGGTGCTCCGGCGGATGTCGGCGGTCACCTCCTCCTCCAGACCCGAGAACTCCTCGGGGTGCGCGACGAGCGCGCGGGAGCGGTCGGGGTCCAGCCGCTCGACCTCGACGTCCAGGCGGAGGGGGGCGTCGTGGCTGTCCATGTCGATGGCGCCCAGCGGCGCGACGCGGATCCGGGTGTCGCCGGTCGCGGACGGCGTGAGCGCCATCCGGGTGTCCATGGGGCCGACGGACGTCTCGACCCCGCCGACGACGAGCAGCCCGAGCCCGGCCCCGACGACGGTGACGGCGGCGAAGCCGAGGGCACGGGCGTAGGGGTGGGGGCGGTGGACGAGGGACGACTCGACGCGGGTCCGGCGGCCCCCGGGGTCCCGTCGCCGCCCCGCCGCCCGCCGGGCCCGGCCGGACAGCCGGCGGACGGCGGCGGGGAAACGGCGGACACGGGCGGGGGCGCGGCGCAGCCGCTCGAACAGGGCGCGGACGGGGGAGACCGCAAAAGGCACTTCGCGGGCCATTCGCATCGTATGCCCGGTGTGACCCCCCGGTATTCAGCGGTCTGACGCAGAATGGGCCATGTGCTGGACATGCCGAACGAGGAGTTCGAGGAACTGGTCGCGCAGGCGCTCGACCGGATCCCGGCGGAGCTGACCCGGCTGATGGACAACGTCGCGGTCTTCGTCGAACCCGAGCCGCCGCCCGACGACCCCGGCCTGCTCGGCCTCTACGAGGGCACGCCCCTGACGGAGCGCGGCGAGTGGTACGCGGGGGTGCTGCCGGACCGGATCACGATCTACCGCGGGCCGACGCTGCGGATGTGCGAGTCGCGGGAGGACGTGGTGGCGGAGACGGAGATCACGGTGGTGCACGAGATCGCGCACCACTTCGGGATCGACGACGAGAGGCTGCACGCGCTGGGGTACGGCTGAGGGGGGCCCGGGGCCGGGGGCCGGCTGCCGGCGGAGGTCGACCTGAGCCGGGGTCAGCCGGGGTGAGCCGGGGTCAGGCGGAGGGGAGTTGGGGCGAGGAGCCGCCGGCGCCGCCTGTGCCGCCTTCGCTGCCCCCGTTGCCTCCGCCGCCCGCATCGTCGGTGGGGGTCGGCGTCGGGGTCGGCGTGGGTGTCGGCGTCGGGGCGGGGACCGTCGGGTCCGGAGCGGGGACCGTCGGCCGGGGGCGGGGACGCGGGGTGGTGGGCCGCGGGAGATCCGGGGAGTCGCCGGCGCCGCCCGCGTCGGCGGGCTCGCCGGTGCCGGGGGACGGCGGCGCCGGGTCCGCCGCGCCGCCGCCCGGCCGGCCCGTAGCCGAGGGGTCCTTTCCGGCGCCGTCCCGCCCGCCGGCTGCGCCCCCGGCGCCGCCCGCCCTGCCGGGGCCGGTGCCGCCGGCCGCGGCGGACGGTACGTCGTTGACCCGTACGCCGCCGTCGGGCTCGGTGCCGCTGCGGCCCGAGCCGGGGTCGGGGGCGCCGCCGGGCCGGCCGGTGCCGGAGACGGTCATGCACCCGCCGAGCGCCAGCACCGCCATCGTGGCGGCTGAGATCCGCAGGGCGGCACGGGCTGTCGGCTCAGGCATGGGGAGCCCCTTTCAGGACGTGTCGTAGGCTCAACTCCCCGGCGCCCGCGGAGGACACGGGGCGCGTCGCGGGGCGCACCGACCGGCGCGTACCCGAAGCGCGCGCCCGCGGGCACCGCTCCCGGAGCCCTGCCCGCGGAACTGATTTGCCAGCCGGGCCCTCGGGTGCGTACTCTGGTAGATCGTTTGATCCCATTTGCCCGGCGCCCCACCGAAGCGCGCCGTGTGTGGCGCGTTCCCTTCCCTGCCGTGGCAGACCGCAAGAGGCGGTCCGTGTAATTCCGCCGCGGAGTCGTGGCGCGTGCCGACGACTGTGGAAGGCTTTAGCTCGTTCATGTCTGAAACCCCTGTGCTCGACCCTGCCCTCGAAGCGGCGGAGACCCCGGAGACCGGCGAGACGGCCGAGACCCCGGAGACCGGTGCCACCGCCCCCGAACCGACGTTCGGCGACCTCGGCCTGCCCCGCGGGGTCGTGGCCAAGCTCGCGGACTACGGCGTCACCACTCCGTTCCCGATCCAGGCCGCCACCATCCCCGACGCCCTCGCCGGCCGCGACGTCCTCGGCCGCGGCCGTACCGGCTCCGGCAAGACCCTCTCCTTCGGCCTGCCGCTGCTCGCGACCCTCGCGGGCGGCCATACCGACCCCAAGCGCCCCCGCGGCCTCATCCTCACCCCGACGCGCGAGCTGGCCATGCAGGTCGCCGACGCGCTCCAGCCCTACGGCGACCTGCTGCGGCTGTCGATGAAGGTCGTCTGCGGCGGTACGTCCATGGGCCGCCAGATCGGCGCGCTGGAGCGCGGCGTCGACATCCTCGTCGCCACCCCCGGCCGGCTGCGCGACGTCATCGACCGCGGCGCCTGCTCGCTGGACCGGGTGCAGATCACCGTGCTGGACGAGGCCGACCAGATGGCCGACCTGGGCTTCCTGCCCGAGGTCACCGAGCTCCTCGACCAGGTGCCGCCGGGCGGGCAGCGGATGCTGTTCTCCGCGACGCTGGACAAGGGTGTCGGCACGCTGGTCGACCGCTACCTCGTCGACCCGGTCAGCCACGAGGTGGACCCGTCGGCGGGCGCGGTGACGACGATGAGCCACCACGTGCTCGTCGTGAAGCCGCGCGACAAGGCCCCGGTCACCGCCGCCATCGCGGCGCGCAGGGGCCGCACGATCGTCTTCGTTCGCACCCAGCTCGGCGCCGACCGCGTCGCCGACCAGCTCCGCGAGACCGGCGTGCGCGCCGCCGCGCTGCACGGCGGCATGACGCAGGGCGCGCGGACGCACACGCTGGCGGACTTCAAGGACGGCCGGGTGCACGCGCTGGTGGCGACGGACGTCGCCGCGCGGGGCATCCACGTCGACGGCATCGACCTGGTGCTGAACGTCGACCCGGCCGGCGACCACAAGGACTACCTGCACCGCGCGGGCCGCACGGCCCGCGCCGGCGAGTCCGGCACCGTCGTCTCCCTCGCCCTGCCGCACCAGCGCCGCACGGTCTTCCGCCTGCTGGAGGACGCGGCGGTGGACGCCTCGCGGCACATCATCAGCGGGCGCGGCGCGTTCGACCCGGACGTGGCGCGGATCACGGGTGCGCGGTCGATCGACGAGGTGCAGGCGGACTCGGCGGCCCAGGCGGCGACGGCCGCGGAGCGGGACGTGACGCAGTTGGAGGCCCAGTTGGAGCGGGCCCGCAGGCACGCGGTGGAGCTGCGCGCGGAGGCGACGCGGCTGGCGACGCGCGCGGGGGTGACCCCGCAGTCGCCGGAGCCGTCGGAGCCGCCGTCGGCGGAGTCCGCGGAGCGGGCAGACGGGCCGGCGGAGTCCGGACGGGAGGAGGGGACGTACGAGTCCCGTACGGACCGTGAGGACCGCACCGACCGCCCGTACAACCGCACGGGGACGCGGCACGACCGGCGGGAGCAGCGCTTCCGCGCCTTCGACAGGTCGGGGGAGTCGAACCGCCGGGACTACCGGGACAACCGGGAGACCCGCGACTACCGGAACAACCGCGAGAGCCGCGACTACCGCGACAACCGGGAGACCCGCGACCACCGGTCCGACCGCCGCGACGCCCGCAGGGACGACCGCCGGGACGACCGCTCGTACGGCACCCGGGAGCCCCGCTCGTACGACCGGCGCGACACCCGCGGCGACGACCGCGGCACCCGCCCGTACGACCGCGGCACCCGCTCCTACCCCCGCCGCGACGACCGCGGCGCGGCCCGCCCCTACGACCGCGACAACCGCCGCCCCTACGAGCGCCGCGACACCGACCGCTCCCGCTTCGGCGGCGACCGCCCGGCCGGCCGCGAGCGCCGCGACGGCCGCCCGTCGTACGGCCACGACCGCCGCACCTCGGACGACCGCCGCACGGACAAGCCCCGCTGGAAGCGCCAGGACCGCAACAACCGCAAGGGCTGACCGAACACCCCCGTGGGCCCCCTCTCCCAGAGGGGGCCCACACGCGTCCGCCCGCGCTCCCACCGGCCGGCCCACCCTCTGACCCCCACAACCAACGACCTCCGCACCCACCCCGGAGCCCCTCCCACCCCCGCCGGGGCGGCGCCCCGCCCGCCAGGCGATATCCGCTCGGGGGCACGCCGGGGTCCGGGCTATGCTGGCCGGGCGGGCCGCTAGCTCAATTGGCAGAGCACCGGACTTTTAATCCGTTGGTTGTGGGTTCGAGTCCCACGCGGCCTACAACGTGAGCCCAGGTCAGAGCGTCTCTGTCCTGGGCTCTACTGCTTATTTGACTGGCTGGCTATCAGTTGCTGGCCCGCTGCTGGCCCGAGGGGCAGGCGATCTAGCCTCTCGCCCGGAGTCACCAACCGCGCGCACGGAACGGCCCCGGAAGCGGACACACGCTCCCGGGGCCGCCGTGGCGCAGGGTCGGCGGTCAGGGTCCGGGCGGGATCACCACAGGGTCTCCTCCGGCTGCTGCTTGGGCTCGCCGGGCATCCCCGGTGGGACCGCGGCGGCTTGCATCGCGGCGAAGGTGGGGTATCGCTCGGCGAGGTGGAGGAGCAGCCGGGCGGTGGCGTGGGCGTCGTAGCCGGCGCGGTGCCGGGTGCCGGGGGCGTCGGACAGGTCGATGCCGGTCCGTTCGAGGAGCGCGTCGAGGCCGTAGCCGGATTGGCCGGGGTTGGTGTGCCTGGCCAGCCGGAGGGTGTCGAGGACGCCGGCGGGCTGCCAGTCCGGGAGGTGGCGGCCGAGGACGCGATACTCCACGGACGCGCTGTGCGCGGCGATCCACGCGCCGTCCAGGATGCGCCCGACTTCGTCGGCGATCTCGGGCCAGGCGGGGGCGTCGGCGGTCATCTGGTTGGTGATGCCGTGGATGCGGCTGATGCGCGTCGGGATCGGCACCGGCGGGCGGATGAGCCACTGGCGGGCCTCGTCCGGTCGGGGCCGGCCGTCGGTAATGGGGATGGCCGCGACCTCGACCAGGTCCGGGGGGTTGGCGCCGTTGCCCTCGACGTCGACCACGTACAGCGGGTGGGGCCAGTCGGTGAACGTCACGGTGCACCTTCCTCCCCGCGCCATCCGATGTCCGCGCGGCCGTGCCTACGGTAGCTGTGCGGGTGTTCGCGGGCGTGGAACTGGTAGCCGTAGCCATGCTGGAGGAAGTACCGCGGCTGCTCACTCAGGCCCTGCACCAGCACGGCCCGATCGGTGACCTCCGCCGGCCCGGTCGCACCGAGAGCGCGGGCGTCTGCCTCGGCGGTGGCCGGGTCGGGCGCGCGGTGGGCGGCGGCACAGAGGCTGAGCTGCTTCTTCGGGCAGATGTCGCACAGTTCGCGGATGCCGTAGTGCCCGTTGTAGTCGGGCAGGCCGTGGGCGTAGGCGACGGCGCAGGACGTCTTGCGGAACAGCGGGCCGAACGGCGCCGTGGTGTCGCCCGGCCGGCGGAACGCGGCCAGGATGCGGCTCTCCAGTTGCTCGGGCAGGATCTTCCGCCGCGCCGTGGTGCTGTAGGGCTCGGGCAGGTTGTTGTCGCGGTAGTAGGCGGCGATCTCGTCGCGGAAGAACAGGCCCGTGAACACCGCGGCGTGGGCGTGCTCGGCGAGCTGGCGGGCGGTGGCGATGTCGTCGTCGCTGTCGTTGAGGCCCGGGACGACGGGGCGCCAGTACAGCACGGTGCGGTACGTCTCGGCGTGCTCGTAGAGAGTGCGCAGGCTCCGCACGGCTACGGCCGAGTCGACGGGTTCGATGCCCTCGTGCTGGATGCCGGAGTGGGTGACCAGGACCGTGACGCGCAGGTTGCGGAAGCTGTTGAGTACCTGGCAGTCCTCGGGCTCCACGCGCCATCGGGTGATGACGAGCACGTGGTTGGTCAGCCTCTGCTCGTCGAGCAGCCGGAGCGTGTTGAGCGTGTGCTGCTTGACCCGCGGCAGCATGGGGTCGGTGGCCTTGTTGAACACCTGCACGGGCGTGATGTGCGGCCGGAAGTAGCGGTGCCGCACCAGGCGCTCGACCGCTTCCTCGTCGCTGATCAGCGCCCGCGGCGTCTTCATCTCGAAATTGGCGTACCGCTCCAGGTGGCGGATGCAGTACCCGCAGTCCAAGGGGCAGCCGATCACGTGATTCAAGGACAGCCCGGACTTGCGGTACTCGATGACGTCAGCGAGGTCCGCCTTCAGCCCGGCGGCCTCCTTGGACGTCAAGAGCGGCAGTGCTGTACGCCGGCTGCCAGTTGGCAGGGAACTGCTCATGCTGTGGCCTCCAAGGGTCCGTCGGCGGCTCGCGGAGGTGCCCGGCCGCGCCGGGGGGCGTCGCGGCCGGAGCGTCTTGGCCCGCCCCTGGCCGGGTATCCAGACGGCGGCCAGGGCGCGGGAGTTCAGTGGTGGGGGTGTCTACCGATGCGGACGGAGCAGTCGGTGGCGGCGGAGTGGTCACCGTGGTTGCGTGCGTCCCGGCGCTCGTTGTCGAGCCGACTGCACGTCTCGCAGCCGCGGACGGGCTGCGCCTCCTGGCCCTCGCGGACGGGCAGGAACACAGGCGGCGAGGGGGAGGTCCGCCGGCCTGGTGCGTTCCCCGCTTCGGAGTCCACGGTCATCGCCCTCTACGGCAGCGGGGGCACGCGCATGGCGGATAGACGCCATTGAGCAGAGGAGGCTCGACGTCGCGGGAGTAAAAGCGCTTCTCGGTCCCGAAGGTGCGCCCGCTGTCGCGGGACACGCGCAGGGTCATCAGCGGGCGCTCAGGCGGCGCGGGCCGGGCGGGAGCGGCCGTCAGCGGCGTGGCCTTACCCTCGGGCATCGTCTCACCCTTTCCGTCAAGTTCGGGTGCTCAGAAGGTAGGACGCGGTATACCGAAGGGGGACACACAGAGTGTGTGCCTCGTGACAAGGGGCCGACATGGACACTGCGGGTATCGGCCGCCGGATCGCGTACTGGCGTGACCGCCGCGGCTTCACCCAGGAAGACTTCGCTCGGCTCATGGGCCAGTCGAGGCGGTGGGTGCAGTCCCTTGAAGGCGGGCAGAGACAGGCCGATCCGCGGTTGAGCGTCCTCGCGCGTGCAGCCGAGGTACTGCACGTCCCCGTGGAGCAACTGTTGTCCGATCAGCCGCCTGCGACCGAGGCAGGCGCCGCACCACCGGCTGAGGTACTGGCCGTCGTCGACGCCTTGTACCCGGTGTCCGGCACTCTGCCGGACGGTGACCCGCCCGCGCTCGAAGTACTGCACCGGCGGCTGGAGTACTGCTGCGCCGCGTTCCAGGCGTGCCACTACCGGGCGCTTTCCCGGGATCTGCCGCCGCTGCTGGCCGGAGCGCAGAAGGCAGCGCACGCGGCACCGCGTGATCGTGTGTGTGAGGCCCATGGCCTGTTGTCGCGTGCGCTGCAGCTCGCAACGTCGTTCCTGCACAAGTACGGGGCCGGGGCGGCGGTGCAGGCCGCAGTCGTCGCCGACCGGGCCCTGGCTGCCGCAGAGCGTTCTGGCGATTCGGTGCAGATTGGTGCCGCGTCGCGCCGCGTGGCCAAGAGCCTGATGTACCAGCAACGCCCGCAGGCCGCCGTCGACTACGCCCTCGAGACCGCCCGCCGGCTGGAGCCCGACCTTTCCGCTCGTGGGCCGCTGGGGTTGTCGACCCTGGGGATGCTGTACCTGAACGCTGCGCTGGCAGCCGCTGGCCGCGAGTCGGCGGGCGCTCTGATCGACCACGCCGAGGATGTGGCGGCGCGGCAGGGTGCGGACCTGGACGAGGATTACACGATGTTCGGGCCGACGAACGTCGAGCTGCACCGCGTCGACATGCTCGTCAGGTTCGAGGATGGCTGGTCCGCACTGGACACGGCGGCGGGTGTGGAGCAGGCGGCGCTCGCGGGCATGTCCCGAGAAAGACGTGCCAGGCATCACATCGCCCGTGCACACGCTTCGCTTTTGACACGACGGAAAGAGGATGCAGCGAAGGAGTTGCTGGAGGCAGACAAGCTGGCGCCTGAGGAAGTGGAAAGCCGCCCGGAGCCGGTGAGTCTGGTGAAAGACGTGCTGGGGGCGACGCCCCAGCCGGGGGCGCAGTTGCGTGCGCTGGCGCGGCGTTGTGGACTCCAGGCATGACCCGCGTCCTGTACCTGATCGCATGTGCTGCCGGCCCGACTGAACGTGTGGACGACGGAGTGCGCGCCGCCCAGTCACAGGGGTGGGACACCTGCCTGATCCTGACCCCGTCGGCGGCTCGTTGGTGGGAGCCCCGACTGGCCGAACTTGTGGAGCTGACGGGCCATCCCGTCCGGTCTCAGTACAAGCTGCCGGGCGAGAGGGATGCCCTTCCGAAGTGCGACGCGATGCTGGTGGCGCCCCTCTCGGCAACGTCGCTGTGCAAGTGGGGTGCGGGGATCGCGGACACGCTGGCCCTCGGCCTCGTGTCGGAGGGCGTGCACATGGGCATCCCGGTGCTGGCCATGCCCTACTTCAACCAGGCACAAGGTGCCCAGCCGGCGGTCGCGCGCTCGGTGGAAGCGCTGCGGTCGCAGGGCGTCGTGTACCTGGATGGCGCGGAGGGGTACGAGCCTCATCCGCCGCGGCACGGTGATGCAGCGGGCTTTCCCTGGGATCGAGCCTTGGGTGCGGCAGCAGCCGCGGCGGGATGAATCCGGCGTGACGCATGCACGCGAAAACGCCCCCTGTCCCGGCCGTGCTCGAGGTTGAGCTCGGGCAGTCGGCGGCTCGGGCCATGGGCCCGCTCTGCTCGGCCTCGTCGATCGCCAGGCCCACTGGGACCTCGTTGCGCCCCAGTCCGCGAGGTACTCGCAGGCGCGGACTCCGTCGGCGGGTGCCACGTGCTGGGATCCCGGTACGCAGCTCGGGCCTTGCGGTACCCGTAGCTGGTGAGTTCGCCACGAGGGGCCATATGTCCCCTTACCTGCCTTCGAGTGCCGGTTCAGACTGTCGCCATGGAGATGACGGAGGCATTCGCGGCGACGGTGGCAGCCGTAGCGCCCGTGATCGTCTTAGTGGGTGCTGTCGAACTGGCAGTCTACGAACGGCTCGCGCGTACAGCGATGGGCGAGGTGCGTGACTTCTTTGATCGTGTCGAGCGTGGTGATGTGCCGAGTGACGAGGAGGGGCATCGGGCCGCGGTGATCAACTGGGTTATCAGCGCTGGGCGTTCGATCTGGCCTATCAGCCTGGGCCTGCTCTGGCTCTCCATCATGGGCACCTTGTGCGTGATTGAGTTTCTGGCCTTGCTGGCGCTGGCTGACCCTGGTCGGGGAGATCCGGAGGCGACGGCGAAGCTGTGTTTGACCGGCCTGACGGTCGGGATCGTGTGGGTTGCGCTTGTTCCTGCGGTGCGGTTGTTCGTGGGGCCGCTGACGCCCTTTGCCGCTGTCTGGTTGCGGAAGCGTTTGGCCGAGCACCTGGCGAGGACAGGGGCTCTCCCGGGCGGGGAGTCAGCGCCGCAGGAGGTGAGTCCTGGCCGTGCAGGGTCGCGTAGTGCCGGGACTTAGTCTTGGCCGCCCGCTGGGTCCCGTGTCTGCCGGGGACCTCTTGTGCCCCGTCGGTGTGTCGCGGGCTGGACCTTCTGCAGGCTGAGGCGGAAGGGGCCGGCTGCGGCGGCGGGGTGTCGACGAGGGCGGGCTGAGGTGCCATGTGACCACGGTGCGCTACCTGCCCTGCTCCCGCCTCTGTGCCTCCCACTCCACAGGCGGTTCAGGAGCCTCTTCTCCGCGTCGGAGGGGCGCTCGGAGCGCCCGTACGTGATGCGCGGCTTCCCGTCATCATCAGTCCAGTGAATCTCGGGGACAGGCGGCCTCTTGAAGCCCATCTGGGAGAGGTTCCAACCCCATTCCGCGGATTCACGCATGACTTCCTCGATGGCCTCCCTGCGCAGCATCTTGGCGTTGGGGGACTCAGCGGATGCGACCTGAACGTCCAGCGGGTGCACCGTGAACGTGCCCTCGTTGACGATCGCCTGGAGTTCGTCATCAGGCTGCGCCGCGACTCGGCTGCGCCGTGTCCAGCTCTGATTCCGTGGCAGTCGCGGTCCGCGTGCCAACAACTGCCCTTGCCGGTGATCCACACTCTCGTCATTGTCACTCCCGCATGCGGTGGGGGGTGACGGTAGCGCGGTATGGGCGCGTTGGGCATGGGCCGGATGGCCAGTGCAGGGGGGTGAGTTCGGCCGCCGGGCTGTCGCTGGGAAGGCGCTCTGGGGCAGCTTTGCGGCTGCCGGCCCGTGGGGTCGAAACCCGATATCGGCGCAGGTCAGATGCGAGATGGGGTCGAAATCGGTTTCGAGAGAGGCGATACCGGCTCGCCTTCCCGAAACCGGCTCCGTGGGGGCGCTACGCGGCTTCGTCTCCGCCGTCTGCGCCGGGCAGGTCGGCGTACCGCACACCCTTGGCGCCGCCGCAGCCCTCCCGGATGGTGAGCTGCCTGGTGGGCACACCTTGTGCGGCTTGACGGCCGCGGACAGGAGCGCGGAGCGGGCGGCGGCGTCCTCCTCGGACGTTCAGGGCCCTCATCACCCCAGGTGGCGAGGGCCTTTCTGCTCGGCCACTGCTCGGCTGAACGTCTCGGAAGTAGCCGGACTACCCGGCACGCGGCAGGAGCGCTCTGACCAGTAGGAAACATCAGTATCGGCACACGGTGGAACTGCGCGGGATTCCCCGAACCTGATGGACTGGGGCTCTGGAGATTTCAATCCGTTGGTTGTGGGTTCGAGTCCCACGCGGCCTACCGCTCAGGGCCAGGTCAGAAGGTATCTGATCTGCCCCGGCCCCCGGCCGTGCCGGCGGGCGACGTTCATCGGACGAGTTGGAGGGCCTGCTGCATCAGGTCGCCGTCGTCGAGGGCGAAGGCGCCGGTGTGCAGGACGTCGTGGCCGTACATCTGCTCGGCCAGTGGGATGCAGCGGTCCGGGCGGAGGCTCCAAGCGGTGTTCTCGATGTCGATGCGGGGGCCGGAGCCGCCGATGCGGGCGGACCAGCCGGTGCAGATCACCCAGGCGGCGCAGGCGTTCTCGTGCCCGCGGCGGGAGCCGTACAGGCCCTGGGCGTGATGTGCCGCGGCGACGGCCAGCAGTTCGGGGTGCTCCAGTTCCGGCACCGGCAGTACGGCGACGATGGCGGTGGTGCCGAAGTCGCCGGTGGTGGTGTAGGCGAGGAGGCAGCGGCGGTCGGGCCAGTGGTGGGTGAGCGGGAAGACGGTGACGCGGCCGGTGCCGGTCTGCTCGCTGCCCATGCTGCTCCTGTCGCTCTGGGTCGGCCCCCGCGGCACCATAACCGCGGGAACTGACATATCGGGGTATATCGGCGGTAGCCGGGCGACGGGTCGCCGTCTCCGCCGTTGTCGCCCGGGTCGCCTCCCGGCCGGTCCGTTGCTCGGTCGACCGGCCGGGACCCGCCCCCTGGCGAGTCGAACAGGCGGCCAGGGGACGAAAGTTCAGTGGTCGGGGTGCCGGCGTATGAGGACGGAGCAGTCCGTGGCCGCCGAGTGGTCGCCGTGGTTGCGTGCGTCCCGGCGCTCGTTGTCGAGCCGACTGCAGGTCTCGCAGCCGCGGACGGGTTGCGCCTCTTCGCCCTCGTGGACGGGTAGGAACACGGGCGGTGACGGGTAGGTCCGCCGGTCTGGCGCGTTCCGCGCTTCGGAGTCCACGGTCATCGCCCCGCGCGGCAGCGCGGGCACTCGCACGGCGGATAGACGCCGTTGAGCGGAGGAGGCTCGCAGTCGCGCGAGTAGAAGCGCCGCTCGGGTCCGAAGGTGCGCCCGCTGTCGCGGGACACGCGCAGCGTCAGCCGGGGAGATTCGGGCTGCGGAGTCAGTTGGGTACTGATACGTTCTGCCACCCAGACAGAATGACGCCGAAACGTCGCCCTCCGCGGCGTCGGTGCAGGCGACATTCCGACGACACGGGCGGCGTCATTTAGGTGTCGTCCCCGCAAGATCATGGCTACGGTGATCGGTATGGCTACACCCAACAGCGCCCTGCAGGCCGCCCGGCTGTCGCTGCAGATGTCGCAGGACGACCTGGCCCGCGCCGTACGCGCGGCCGGCGACCGCATCGGTCGGCCCAACAGCGCGAACAAGCGCCTGATTCAGCGCTGGGAGGCGGGCACCGTCACCGCGCCCCACCCGGCCTACGCCCGCGCGCTGGAAGCCGTGACGGGCCTGCCAGTGGCCGCGCTCGGCTTCACCGTCCCCCAAGCCCGCGTCACCGACGACGGCCACGGCGGTCACGACCTCGAAGACTCACCCACCGGCATCCCAGCCGCAGGCGGGGCCACCGCACCGCGAACGGCCCCGGCGACGAGCTACGCCGGTGTCTGGCTGAGCCGATACGAGTTCTTCTCCTCCGGCCGCGGAGAGTCGTTCACCGGCGCGCACTTCGTCGTGCTCATCCAGCACGGCAACGTCCTCAACGGACGCAGCCTGCCGAACGCCTCCCTGAACCCCGAGTCACCGCTGACTCTGGACCTCACGATCGACGGGAGCGTCGTCACCGGCACCTGGACGGAGCAGACCGCCCCGGACGGCTACTACCGGGGCGCCCGCTATCACGGTGTGCTGCAGCTACTCGTCGAGCCCACCGGCCGCCGCATGGCCGGCAAGTGGGTCGGCTTCGGCAAGGAGATGGACGTCAACACCGGCCCGTGGGAACTGGTCTTTCAGGACGCCTCGACGAGTAGGTCCGTCATCGACAGCTACAGCCGGTCGCCGGAGGCGTAGGCGTCACCGAGTCCTGGCACGACGAAGCGCCCCCTGCCGCGGCCGTGCTGGCGGCGGACGTTCTGCGGACGAGTTGGAGGGCCTGCTGCGTGAGGTCGCCGTCTTCGAGCGCGAAGGTGCCGGTGTGCAGCATGTCGTGGCCGTACATCTGCTGGGCCAGGGCGATGCTGCGGTCGGGACGCAGGCTCCAGCGGGCGTGCGGGATGTCGAGGCGGGGGCCGGAGCCGCCGATGCGGGCGGACCAGCCGGTACAGATCACCCAGCCGGCGCAGGCGTTCTCGTGTCCGCCGCGGGAGCCGTACAGGCCCTGGGCGTGATGGGCCGCAGCGACTGCCAGCAGTTCGGGGTGCTCCAATTCGGGCACAGGCAGTACGCCGACGATCGCGGTGGTGCCGAAGTCGCCGGTGGTGGTGTAGGCGAGCAGGCAGCGGCGGTCGGGCCAGTGGTGGGTGAGCGGGAAGACGGTGACGCGGCCGGTGCCGGTCTGTGCCCTGCCCATCGTGCTCCTGTCGATCCGGGTCGGCCCCCGCGGCACCGTAGCCGCGGGAACTGACATTTCGGGGTATCTCAGCGGTGGCCAGGGGACGGGTTGCCGCCGCCTCCGTCGCCGTCCTCGATGTCGGTGTTGTCGTCCTCGTCGCCCGGGTCTCCACAGGCGGCGGGGTCGATCGTCAGCGGGTTCTTGGTCATCGGGTGCGCCTCCTCTCCAGCGCCCCGGAACGCCCGGGGCGGTGGTGCGGCGCCCCGCCCGCCGGAGCCGGCGTAACGGCGGGCGGGGCTTCTGGCCCGCCCCTAGCGGTCGGACAGGCGGCCAGGGGACGGGAGTTCAGTGGGTGGGGTGCCGGCGGATACGGACGGAGCAGTCGCTCGCGGTGGAGTGGTCGCCGCGGTTGCGCGCGTCCCGGCGCTCCTGGTCGAGCCAGCTGCATCCCGCGCAGTCGAGAACGGGCCGCGCCTCCTGGCCCTCGCGGACGGGCAGGAACACGGGCGGCGACGGGTAGGTCCGCGGGACGGCCACGTCTCCGGCATCGGCGCTCACGGTCGCTGCCCTCCGCGGTGGCGAGGGCACTCGCAGGGCGGGTAGGTGCCGTTGAGCAGAGAGGGCTCGCAGTCGCGAGCGTAGAACCGCTTCTCGGGCTCGTAGGTGCGCCCGCTGTCGCGGGACACGCGCAGGGTCAGCAACGGACGTTCAGGCGCCGACGACGCCTCTGCTTGGGCGGCCATGCCCAGGAAGGTAGGGATGCAGGGCGGCGGATTGGAGACGGGTTACACAGAATTACGCGTGCCTTGAAGTGTGCTGGTGTGCCACCACAGTGCGCCCTTGACGGCGTCACCTCACCGGCTGATGGTGGTGATATTCCCCGTAACCAGCTCGCGGGACAGGAGGGTTGCCATGACCATTCGATTCGTTGGGATCGACCCGGAGACGGACGAAGACGGATGCCCCACAGTGTGGGTCGACCCGGAGGCGGGAGACTTACTCGTCCAGAGCTACACCGCCGACGACGAGACGACTGCCGACTGCGACAGCACATCACCGGCGCGATCGCCGAAGCCGCCGGAGGAGACCATCATCAGGATCCCGCAGAGGATGATCCCCGCACTCAGGAGGGCGTGCGATGAACTCGATTCCGGAGTTCGGTGAACTCCTCGCCAGCGCCAAGCAGTCCGCTGTCCACCTGGAGATGCGCGATCGGTACTTCTCCAACCCCCGCTTCGAGGGGTGGCAGCGTGGTCACCGCGTCGACTGGGAGGACCGCGCCTCCTGGTGGCGGCCGTTCCACGACGACGTCGCAGCCGCCGTCTCCCGCGGCGTGTCGATGCGCCGGGCCCGGGTCGTCAGCGAGCCGGTGACCGACTACATCCGCTGGGAGCACTACGTCACCACCGCCAACGTCAAGGCCGGCGAGTCGGTGCGGTGGCTACCGCGGCGCCACACCGCGGACCTGCTGCTCCCCGGCTGCGACTTCTGGATCTTCGACGACCGGCTCATCCGCATCCACCACTTCTCCGGTGACGGACAGTGGGTCGACAAGGAACTACAGGACGATGCACCCCTCGTAGAGCGCTGCGCCGCGGCGTTCGAGAAGGTCTGGGCGCGCGCGATCCCGCACGACGAGTACGAGATCCAGTAGCCCCGATGCCCCTTTCCCCGTCGTCCAGTGCTCATGAGGCGCGCGCGGCTCTCGCGGCCCGGCTGCGGGAGCTGCGCCTGGACGCGGGGATCACCAGCAAGGAACTCGCCGCGCGCTGCGGCTGGTCGGTCGCGAAGCCGTCGCGAATCGAGAACGCTCACACTGCCCCGTCTGACGCCGACATACGCGCCTGGTGCACCGCGTGCGACGTCGAGGGGCAGGCGCTGGACCTCATCGCCGCCAACCGGCAGGCGGACCAGATGTACGTCCAGTGGCGCCGGCTCCAGCGCACCGGACTGCGCCGACTGCAGGAAGCCGCCGCACCGCTGTACGAACGCACGCGAGCTTTCCGCACCTACGCCTCGAACGTCGTACCCGGCTACCTGCAAACACCGGCCTACGCCGCCGCGCTGATGGGCACCATCGCCCGCTTCCGCGGCACCCCGGACGATGTGAGCGAGGCCGTAGCCGCGCGCATGCGACGCTCACGGGTCATCCGCGAAGGCGACCACCGATTCGCGGTACTCGTCGAGGAGCACGTGCTGAACCACCACCTCGGTGACGCAGGCGTGATGTCCGGCCAGTTGGGCAACCTGCTCGCCTGTATGACGCTGCCCGCGGTCTCCCTCGGCATCGTGCCCACGGCTGCGTCGCGGGAGGGGATCGTGTGGCCGCTGGAGGCGTTCACGATCTTCGATGACTCGCAGGTCAACGTCGAACTGCTCGCCGCGCGCGTGCGAGTCACCGCACCCAGCGAGATCGAGTTGTACGAGCAGGCATTCGCGAAGTTCACACAGCTCGCGGTGTACGGGGCGGAGGCGCGGGCCCTGGTCCTGCGCGCGATCGAGGCGCTGGGCTGATAGGCAAGCACGATGGCGCCCGCCCTCATCGAGGGTCAGCCAGCCGACCAACCTCAGATGATTACACAAAGTGATGCCACACGGCGAATCGTCACTGTCGGCTTATGTGAGACAGCGCTAAGAATGCCCTACAGACACGACCCCGATCGGCGAAAGAGCCCCTGGGCTCGGCGCGAGCCTAGCTGATCGGGGGTTCGTGCTTTTCGCGATCAGTAGTACTCGATCGTGCCTGTGCCCCATAGATCAAATTCTCTCTGCACTTTCTGTTCGATCTTCTTGTACCAGGTGTCGTCGCCTCTCTCCCACTTGCGGAAGACTGCCCAGAGGCAGTAGTCAACGGCCTGCAGGGCGAAGTCGCTCTCATCGCGCCAGAACGCGAGGGTCCTCTTCGAAACCACCAACCGGCTGGGCTGGCACCGGTGGGTCGTGGAGCGGACCATGTCCTGGCTGGGCGGGTGCCGCCGACTCCACCGCCGCTACGAGCGCAAGGCCGAGCATTTCCTCGCGTTCGTCGGCATCGCCAGCGCTCTCATCTGCTACCGGAGGACCACGGCCAGCGTGAACCGCCGTGGCTAATCTCTTCGGCCATGTACCGCATCGAGCAGGAACTCCCGAGTCCGGAGGAATACCAGGCGCTTCGGTCAGCTGTCGGGTGGACCTCGCCGTCGACGACGGCATGCCGCCAGGCCCTGGACAGCTCGGCATTCGGAGTCGTAGCCCGCCAGCAGGACCGGGCCGTCGGCATGGCACGGCTGGTAGGCGACGTCACCATGTACCTGTTCCTCGTCGACATCGCCGTCACCCCAGAGCACCAAGGCGCTGGTCTCGGCCGGCGGATGGTCAACGCCCTCCTGGACTGGACCGAGGACCACGACACCCGCACCACCATGCTCATCGCCAGCGCCGATGTCGCCCCCTTCTACAACGCCTTCGGCTTCTCACTGGACCCCAGTCACGCCATGAAGCGCACGTCACGAAGACGGCGCGCCAATTGAGACGACCTCTTAATAAGCGGCTCGCCGATTGCATCAGGCACGACGAAAGCGCCCCGCCGCCCGGCCCGAAGACCAGACGGCGGGGCGCTCCCCCGTTTCCTTCACCCGGTGATGATGCTGGCGACGACGCCGGCGGCGGTGCCGACCGCGACGGCGGCACCGGTGGCCATCCACCGCCACCGCTTGACGTCCTCGACGTCGGCGCGCAGGGCCTTGATGTCCTCGTCTGTGTTGCGCGCCAGGTCCCGCACGTCCTGCTCGGTGCGGTTGCTGCGCTCCACCAGCACGGCGAGGCTGCCCTTGATGTCGACCATGTCGGTGCGGATCTCACCGCGGAGCGTCGCCAGCTCCACCGCCATTGCGGCCTGTTCCGCTGTCGTCACGGCCCCGTCCGGCGCGCGAGCGCGGCCGGCTCGCCGTCCGCCTTGGACGGGTACTCCGGCGGCCGGGCCCAGCCCAGCAGCGCGCCGGCGACCAGGCGCAGCGGCTCCCACTGCAGCCGCACCGCCAGGGTCTCCAGGGCGCGGGGTGCCGCCGGCGCGGTGGAGTCGGCCGCGATGGACGAGCTGGCGGACGCCGCCGAGGCTGATGTCGAGGAGGGTGGCGGCCTGGTGGGCGGTGAACCGGCCGGGGCGCAGGTCCTGGTTCTCGATGAGCCTATGCTGCGCTACTCCTCTGGTTCGGGGTCCCAGTCCGGCAGCTCACCGGCGATCCTGCGCAGGTGCTCGTGTGCCCAGGCTGTCATGTCCTCATCGTCTTCGGTTCCGTGTGCTTGCGCCAGTTGGAGGATCACGAGCATGTTCAGGTTGAGCAGCCCGGTGATGATCCGGTCGCGGCCGTGGTCGTCTGCGCCGTGGACCACCCTGGCGATGTGCCTGACGGCCTTCTCCCGGTCGTCCTTCAGCCAGAGGCTCAGGAACTCGGTCGCGATGCGTATCGACTCTTTCGCTTCGTCGGGGTTGGTCATCCTGCGGAGCGTAGGGCCCGGTCTGGCGGGATGGCCTGTGCTGGGGGTGAGTTCGGCCGCCGGGTTGTCGCAGGGAAGGCGCCGTGGGGCCCGTTGGCGGCTACCTCCGCGTGGGCCCGAAAACGAAGACACCGGTGGGCAGTGAGGGGGCGTCGGGGTTCCGGGCGAGCAGGATCATGCCGTAGGCGCGGAACTTCTTCGCGTCCTTGGTACACAGTGGTGTCAGGTCTCCATGTCGGTTGCCCGAGTGGCTATCCATGCGCGGGGCGCATCAGCGGATCCGAAGCTGGTATGGCACCGCTGGTGGACCGGGTCCGGCGCCGCATCCACACTCGTGGGCCATACGCCGCGCGCGACGACGAGACGAGACCGCCATGACACCCCTCAGCAGACGCTCCGCACTCTCCCTGGCCGCGGGAGCGGTCGCGACTCCCGCCATCGGCGCGGACGTCGCCGCCGCGGCGAGGTCGTCGTCCCGGGGGGCGGCGTCCGGGCGGAATCCGGTTCTGGGGTGCGATCTCCTCGCCCGGGTCACGCCCCGTGCAGGATGGCGCGTGACAGCCGTCGCCCTCCGGTACGCGAAGCCCGTCGACGTGCGCGGCGGCATCATCCCGCCCGCCGCCTTCACCGTTGCTGCGACCGTGGCGGGCGAGACGGCGGCCCGAACGGTGACCCGCGTCTACCCCAACGCGGTGGCCGGGACCGACGACCGCGCACGCCCCGGGCGGCCCGGCCACCACCTGATCATTGAGCTCGACCCCGGCGACCCGAACGCGCCGGCCGTCCCGCCCGGACTCCACACAGACCCCTATCCGCTCGACGGCGCCTACGCCGTGCGCCAGGTGGCCGACGTGACGGACCGCCGCGACGGAGTCGTGCTCCCCGCGAGTCCCCTCGCCGTCCACAACGACGGCGTCCTCACCCCCGTGGTCGACGGCTTCACCGCGGGATCGTTCACCGACACCCGTGGTTTCGGGGTGCGCTTCCGGCTCCACCTGCCCGAGGGATTCGTACGCGACCCGGGTGCCGCCACCCGGTACCCGCTGGTGGTCACCCTCCACGGCGGCGGCGAGGTGGCCGACAACAACGTGACCCAGCTCACCGGGAACCGGATCGCGGTCACCTTCGCCAAGCCCGAACGGCAGCGCAGGCACCCGGCGTTCGTCCTCGCTCCCCAGGTGCCGCTGCCGCGCCCCATGGACGGCGAAGACGGTACGGACTGGACCGACGACGGGGTCCGGGCAGCGACCGTCGATCTCCTCGACGCCTTCGTGGCCTCCCATCCCGTCGACGCCGACCGGATCTACCTCGTGGGCCTGTCGTCGGGCGGCCGCGGCATCTTCGACCTGCTCCCCCGGTACCCCGCGAGGTTCGCCGCCGCCTTGCCGACCGCAGGCTGGGGCGACCCGTCCGTCATGGACCGGATCACGCACGTCCCCCTCTGGGCCGACCACTCCGTCGACGACCCCGTCGTGCCGTACCGCGAGGGACGGTTCGGCAACCCCGGCACATGGACGCTGATCAACGCCGTGGAGCGCGCCGGTGCCGGGGTCACCCGGGGCGAGTGGCCCAACGACCTGCCGAAGGCGGAGTTCCAGGCGCGCTCCCGCGCGTTGCTGCGCCGGGCCCGGGCGAACGGCAGCCACACGCTGTTCACCAGCTACCCGGCAGGGACCACTCCGGGGAACGCGCACCTGTGCTGGGCCCAGACATACGAGAACGACGTGGTCATCGACTGGCTCTTCGACCAGCGCCGGCGGCCCCGCTAGGGCCCGGCGCCCCTCCCGTCACCCCGGCGCCCAGCGGGCGCCGGTGGGCAGGACCAGCCCTCGGGTACCGGCCTGGCCGAGGGCCGCCATCAGATCCCGGGCGGTGCGCGACAGCGGCCGCCCGGGGTCGTGGACCAGGTGGATGTCCCGCTCCACCTCGGGGTGGCGGAGCACACGGTTGCGCAGCGCGGCGAAGCTCATCAGGGGCAGCGTGAGGCCGGGAGCGACCGACACTCCCATGCCGGCGGCGACCAGCCCGGCCACGCCGCCGATGGTGCGGGCCTCGGTCACCGGCCCGAGCTCGATGCGGCCCTCGCGCAGGGTGCGGTCGACGTACGCGCGGATGCTGCTCTGGCGGTCGAAGGCGACGAACGCCTCTCCGGCGAGGTCCTGCCAGCCCAGCCGCCGCTGCGCACCGAAGGGGTGACCGGGCGGGAAGACGCAGACGAACCGGTCCTGGGCGATGCGGTGGCCACGCAGCGGGCGCGGCACGGTGGGAGCGACCGTGACGGCCAGGTCCACCGCGCCGGTGGCGACGTGGTCCAGCACCTCGTCCGACAGGCCGTCGCGCACCGTCACCGACACGTGGGGGCGTTCCTGCCGGAAGGTCCACAGGACGGGCGGGAGCATGCTGGCGGCGAGCGAGGGCAGCGTCGCGATGGAGACCGCGCCGCGGGTGCCGTCCAGGTATCCCTGGAAGTGGTTCATGCCCGCGTCGAACTCCGCCAGGAGTCTGCGGGCGATGGCCAACAGCTCCTCACCGTCGGGCGTGGGCGCCACCTTCCGAGTGGTCCGCTCGAACAGCGCCACGCCCACGCGGTGTTCCACCTCCAGCACCGTCCGGCTGAGCGAGGACTGCGCGATGTGCAGAGCACGCGCCGCCGCGCTGTACCCGCCGGCGTCGGCGACCGCCACGATGACCCGGAGCTGGCGAAGAGAGAGATCCATGCTCATAGCACATGAATCTATGCGGAACTCATGACGCCCGGACAGTGGTGTGCGCGATGACGCCGCCCCACACTCGGGGCCGACCGGCATCATCGCCACGAGAGGGGCCGCCATGGTGAGCGCAGTGGGATTCCTGACCATCGGCGTGATCCTGGCGTTGCTCCTGACCAACCGGGTCACCGCCGTGGTCGCACTCGCCGGGGTGCCGGTCCTCGGCGCGCTCGTCGCGGGCTTCACGCCCTCCGAGATCGGCACGTACGTCGGCGAGGGGCTTGGCGGTGTCGCCGGGGTGGCCGCGATGTTCGTCTTCGCCATCGTCTACTTCGGGGTGATGCGGGACGCCGGGCTTTTCGATCCGATCATCACCAGGATCGTCGCCTTCGCCGGGAACGCGCCGACCACCATCTGCGTCGCGACGACCGTCCTGGCCGTCGCGGCGCACCTGGACGGCGCGGGCGCCACCACGTTCCTGATCACGATCCCCGCCATGCTCCCCCTCTTCGACCGGCTGGGCATGAGCAGGCTGGTGCTGGCCAGTTGCGTCGGTCTGGGGGCGGGCGTGATGAACGTACTCCCGTGGGGCGGTCCCGCCGCGCGCGCCGCCACGACCGCCGAGACCGAGGCCAACGACCTGTGGGTGCCGTTGATTCCGGCCCAGGCGGTGGGCCTGCTGACGGCCGTCCTGATCGCCTGGCTGCTCGGCCACCGGGAGCAGCGCCGACTCGCCGGCGTCCCCCGGCGGGACCGTGCGCAGACGGCCGTCCCCGCCGGCGGGGAGAAGGGCGACCGGAGCGGAGGGCGGCCGTCTTCCGCCCCGCCGTCCGCCGCCCCGCCGTCCTCCGGCGCCGCGGGGAACGAGCCGGCGTCCCGGCTGGAGCGACCTCGCCTGTTCTGGTTCAACGCGGCGCTCACCGTGGCCCTCATCGCCTGCCTGGTCTCCGAGGTCGCGCCCCCCGAGACGCTGTTCATGGCGGCCGTGGTCGTGGCCCTGGTCGTGAACTACCCCGGGATGAAGCGCCAGACGGAGCGCATCGAGGCGCATGCCCGCGGCGCCATGCTGATGGCGACGACCCTGCTGGCCGCGGGGGCGTTCCTGGGAATCCTGGAGGGTACCGGCATGATCGAGGCCATGGCCCGGGACGCGGCTGAACTGATACCCGACGGGGCCGCGCCCGCGCTGCCCCTGATCGCCGGGATCCTCGGGGTGCCGCTGAGCCTGCTGTTCGGCCCCGACGCCTACTACTTCGGTGTGTTGCCGGTGCTGATCGGGGTGGGGGAGGAGTTCGGCGTCAGCGGGGCCGACATCGCTCAGGCGTCGCTGCTGGGCGAGGAGACCATGGGCTTCCCCATCAGCCCGCTGACCGGCTCCTTCTTCCTCCTGGTCGGGCTGGCGGAGGTCGACATCGGCCGGCACATCCGCCATCTGATCGGCTGGGCCTGGCTGGCCAGCGTCGTCATGCTGGCGGCGGCCGTCGCCACGGGCGCGATCCCGCTGTGGGCGTCGTGACGCGGCGTGGGCCCCGGCGCACGGTACGCCTGGGCGCCGGCGCCGGCTTCGCCGGCGACCGCATCGACCCGGCGCTGGACCTGGCGCGCCGGGGCGACCTGGACTACCTGGTCTTCGAATGCCTGGGGGAGCGCACGATCGCCGCCGGCCAGCTCCGGCGGCTGCGGGATCCGGCGTCCGGCTACGACCCCCTGCTGGGCGCGCGTCTGGCCGCGGTGCTGCCGCACTGCCAACGCAGCGGGACGGCCGTGGTGACCAACGCGGGGGCCGCCCACCCCGAAGCGGCCGGCGACCTGGCGCGCCGGCTCGTACGCGACCTCGGGCTGCCCGGGCCCCGCGTCGCGGTCGTCACGGGAGACGACGTCCTCGACGCGGTACGCCGCCTGGACCCCCTCGTCTGGGAGACGGGAGCCCCCGTGTCCGCCGCCGCCGAGGAGCTCATCTCCGCCAACGCCTACCTGGGGGCGGAGGCCGTCACCGAGGCGCTGGAGCTCGGCGCCGGCCTGGTCGTCGCTGGTCGCGTGGCGGACCCCTCGCTCTACCTCGGGCCGCTGATGCACGCCTTCGGGTGGCGGCCGTCCCAGCACGAGGTGCTGGGCCGGGGAACCATGGTCGGACACCTCCTGGAGTGCGCCGGCCAGCTCACCGGCGGCTATTTCGCCGACCCCGTCACCAAGCCCGTCCCCGCCATGGCCCGCCTCGGCTTCCCCTACGCGGACGTCGGCCCCGACGGTACCGCGGTCTTCGGCAAGCTCGCCGGAACCGGCGGGCGCCTGGACGAAAGGACGTGCGCCGAGCAGCTCCTGTACGAGGTGGACGACCCGACCGCCTACGTGACCCCCGACGTCGTCGCCGACCTCAGCCGGGTGACCTTCACCCAGCTCGCCGCCGACCGGGTCGAGGCCCGCGGAGCCATCGGACGGCCACGGCCCGACCAGCTCAAGGTCACGCTCGGGTTCCGCGGCGGCTGGCTGGGAGAAGGGCAGATCAGCTACGCCGGCCCCCGCTGCCGGGAACGGGCACGGCTGGCCGGCGACATCGTGCGCGAGCGTCTGGCCTCGGTGCACGGCCTGGATACCGCGGCGGTCCACGTCGAACACATCGGCGCGGCCGCCGCGTTCCGCGGCCTGGTCGACGTGCCCGACCCGGCCGAGGTGCGCCTGCGCGTCACGGCCCGCGTGCCCACGGCTGACGACGCCGAACTGGTGGGATGGGAAGTGGAATCCCTCTACACCAACGGGCCCGCCGGCGGCGGCGGAGCCCGCCGCGACACCCACGAGGTCCTCACCGTCCGCTCCTGCCTGATCCCCCGCGACCTGGTCACGCCCACGGCCACGCTCCTGGAGCCCTGATGCCCGGACCCATCCTCGACGACCTGGCGGACGTCCGCGCCGGCGACAAAGGCGACACGCTCATCCTCGCGGTTTTCCCGCGCGACGCGGACGCCTTCCGCCTCCTCGCCGACCGGCTCACCGCGCAGGCGGTACGGGACCACTTCCAGCCCCTCGCCACCGGCGAAGTGCACCGCCACCTCCTGCCCGCCCTCCCGGCCCTCACCTTCCGCCTCACCGGCGTACTGGCCGGCGGCGTCACCGTCGCCACCACCCTCGACGGACACGGCAAGACGCTGGGCTACTACCTGCTGACTCTCGAACTCCCACCCGCGGACAGACCCGGGAACCGCAGAACCGACGGCGGATCGCCGGTGACGAAGACGGCGGCGTCAGGCGACTGATCGACACCTGGAACGAGAACCCCCAGCCCTGCACCTGGACCAGACAGCCGACGAGATCCTCCGCGGCCCTTCGTCGCGTACGGCCGGTGCGGGTGCGCCGCACCTTCTCGGCCATCGGTGGAACCGCGTATGCGCCCACAACGTCTCCGTCCTGGACGGTAGTTGAGTGACGTCGTTCGCCGGCTGACGCGGGGGGGCTGGTACCGGTGGGAAGTCGTCCGACGGATTGGCATGTGCTCGACCTGGATGGCGATCCGACGCCGGGGGATCCGGAGCGGGTCAAGCAACTCGCCCGTGAGCTGCACGACTTCGCCGACGATGTGGCGGATGCGCTGCGCCAGATCAAGGGCATGGCGGGCGAGGACGCGCTGCTGCGGTGGGCGGGGAAGACCGCGAAGGCGTTCCAGGACGAGTTCGAAGAGGTCCCGAAGAACCTGAAGAAGCTCCAGCGGTCCTACGACCTGGCGGGCGATGCGCTCGCGGCGTACTGGCCGAAACTGGAGCGTGCGCAGTCGTTGGCGGACAAGGCGCTGGCGAAGGGCCGGGAGGCGCAGAGTGACCTGACCGCGGCCAACGGGCGTCTTGACTCGGCGAACTCCTGGGTGGACCGGGCGACGAAGAAGACCGAGGAGTACGACGAGAAGGAGGGCAAGGAGAAGCCCGACGAGTCGGAGGTGCGCGCCGCCACCCGTAACGCCACCGACGCCAAGTCCGCCCAGTCCTCCGCGCAGTCGGCCGTGGACAACGCCGAGGCCGGTCTCGAAGCGGCCAAGAAGATGGCGGCGGACGCGAAGAAGATGCGTGAGGACGCCGCGGGTGAGGCCAAGGACAAGCTGGAGGAGGCGTCCGACGCCGGTATTCAGAACCGGAAGTGGTGGGAGAAGGCGGTCGACTGGGTCAAGGACAACTGGGACACGATCGTCAACGTCTGCAAGGTGATCGTCGCGGTCCTGGGGATCGTCGTCCTGATCATCGGCGGGCCGCTGGCGTGGGTGGTTCTGGCCGCCGCCCTCGTCGTCCTCGCCGACACCCTCTACAAGTACATGAACGGCCAAGCCTCCCTCTTCGACGTCGCGATGGCCGCCCTCGACTGCATCCCCGGCATGAAGGGGCTGACCTCACTGGCGAAGCTGGGCAAGGGCCTCACGGCGCTCAAGGGCGGCCTCAAGGGGATGGCCCTGGGCGCCAAGGGCCTTGCCAAGGCCGGCGGGCGCGCCATGAAGAAGCTCTTCACCTGCGGTGACCCCGTCGACGTCGCCACCGGCGAACTGGTCATGTCGGCGAACGACGTCAGCCTGCCCGGCACCCTGCCGCTCACCCTGGAGCGCCACCACCGCAGCGGCTTCCGCCACGGCCGGCTCTTCGGCCCCTCCTGGGCTTCCACCCTCGACCAGCAGCTCGTGGTCGACGAGGTGGGCGTGCAGTACCACACCGAGGACGGCATGGTGCTGTACTACCCCGCTCCCGGAGCGGGCGGAGACCCCGTGTTCCCCGTCGAGGGCCCCCGCTGGCCGCTGGAGGTCGCGGAGGCGGCGGAGGCCAAGTCGGGCACGGCAGTCGCAGCAGTCGCATCAGATACGGCAGATACGGCAGGTACGGCGGACTCCGTCGCCGGCGGTGGACTGCTGGTCGTCCGCCGTCCCGAGACCGGTGAGAGCTTCCATTTCCGGGCCGTCCCCGGCCGGCCCGGCTCCGAGTCGGCGCTCACCGCCGTCACCGACCGCAACGGTATCGGTATCTCGGTGCGGTACGACGCCGACGGACTCCCCGCCGAGGTCGTCCACTCCGGCGGCTACCGCGTGGGGGTTGTCGCCGCCCAGGGCCGGATCGCCGATTTCCGGCTGCTCAGCGACCCGGACGAGCCGACCCTCGTCTCCTTCGGCTACGACGAGCACGGCAACCTCGCCGACGTCGTCAACTCCTCCGGTCTCCCGCTGCGCTTCACCTACGACGACGACCACCGCATCACGAGCTGGGAGGACCGCAACCGGACCTCGTACTGGTACGAGTACGACGCCGCCGGGCGCTGCGTCCACAGCTACGGCTCCGCCGGCCTGCTGGACTACTCGTACGTCTACGACGAGCGGACCCGTACCACCACGGCCACCAACTCGCTCGGCGCCACCATCCGTTACGCGTTCGACGACTCGTACCGGCCCGTCGCCGAGACCGACCCCCTCGGCCACACCACCCACCGCACCTGGGACCGCTACGACCGGCTCGCCTCGCTCACCGACGCCCTCGGCCGCTCCACCCGCTTCACCTACGACGAGCAGGGCAACACCACCTCCGTCACGCATCCCGACGGCACGGTCTCGACGGCGGAGTACAACGAGCTGGGACTGCCGGTGGCGGTGCGCACGCCCGGTCGGCGGCAGTGGGAGTACGTCTACGACGACGCCGGGAACATGGTGCGCGCGACCGATCCCACCGGCGCGGCCACCCGGTACGACTACGACGCGGCGGGCAGTCTGGTCGCGGTCTCCGATCCGGTCGGCGGCGTCCGGCGCGTCGTCTCCGACCGGGCCGGCCTGCCGGTGAGCATCATCGACCCGGGCGGCACGACCACCACGTACGAGCGGGACGCGTTCGGCCGCCCGACCGCGGTCGCGGACGCCACCGGGGCCAGGACCGAACTGCGCTGGTCGATAGAGGGGCTGCTGACCGGGAAGACGGGGCCGGACGGCGCGTCCGAGACCTGGACGTACGACGGGGAGGGCAACTGCACCAGCCACGTCGATCCGATCGGCGGCACGACCCGGTTCGGCATCGGCCCCTTCGACGTGGTCGAGGAACGGACCGACCCGGACGGCGCGCGGTACACGTTCACCCATGACTCGGAGCTGCGCCTCACCGAGGTGCGCAACCCGCTCGGCCAGGTGTGGCGCTACACGTACGACGCGGCCGGCCGCACCGTTGCGGAGACCGATTTCGACGGCCGCGAGCACCTGCGCGAGTTCGACGCGGCCGCCCAGCTCACCAAGCGCGTCAACCCGGTCGGCGAGACGCTGGAGCTGCGCTACGACGCGATGGGGCGGCTGACCGGCCAGCGGGCCGGCGGGGCCGAGTCCGCCTTCCGCTATGACGACGCCGGGGAGATGGTGGAGGCCGCCGGCCCGCACGCCGTCATCCGGTGGGAGCGGGACCTCCTCGGCCGCATTCTGACGGAGACGGTCGACGGGCGGCAGTTGCGGTTCTCGTACGACGCGGCCGGCCGCCGGGTCGACCGGCTCACCCCCGCGGGCTCCTCGTCGTCCTGGTCGTACGACGAGGCCGGGAACCCGGCCCGGCTCACGGTGGACGGCCACACCCTGGACTTCCGCCACGACGCCGCCGGCCACGAGCTCGCCCGGCGGATGGCGGGCGGCCCGGTCGCCGTCACCAGCGAGTGGGACGCGGCCGGCCGGCTCCACGAGCAGGCGCTGGCGGGCGGCGCCGGCGACCGGCCGGCGAAACGGTCCTACCGCTACCGGCGCGACGGCGTGCCCACGGAGATCCGCGACCCCTACCGGGGCCGCGTCGAGATGGCCGTGGACGCGATGGGCCGGATCACGGAGGCGGTCTCCGACGCAGGGACGGAGAACTATTCCTACGACGCGGCGGGCAACCAGGTCGCCGCCGACTGGTCGGGCCAGCCCCACGACGAGGGCGTCGCCGGGGCCCGGAGCTACTCCGGCACGCTTCTCGAACGCGCCGGCGGCGTGCGGTACGAGTACGACGGCGCGGGCCGGCCGCTCGTCCGCCGCCACAAGCGCCTGTCCCGCAAGCCCGACGTCTGGCGGTACGAGTGGGATGCCGAGGACCGGCTCGTGGGGCTGACCACCCCGGACGGAACACGGTGGCGCTACCTGTACGACCCGCTGGGCCGGCGCACCGCGAAGCAGCGGATCGACGACGGCGGCGACGTCGTCGAGCAGACGGTGTTCGTCTGGGACGGCGGCACCCTCGTGGAGCAGACCAGCACGGGCGCGCAACTGCCGTATCCGGTCACCATGACCTGGAACCACGACCGGCACCGGCCGCTCACCCAGTCCGAGCGGATCACGGGCGCCGACGCCCCCCAGGAGATCGTCGATTCCCGGTTCTTCGCCATCGTCACCGATCTCGTCGGCACCCCGACGGAACTCCTCGACGCGACGACCGGGCGCACCGCGTGGCGCACCCGCACGACGATCTGGGGAAACACCGCGTGGAGCAAGGAGTCGACCGCGTACTGCCCGCTGCGCTTCCCCGGCCAGTACTCCGACCCGGAAAGCGGTCTGCACTACAACTACTTCCGCTACTACGACCCGGGGACGGCGCGCTACCTCACCCCGGATCCGCTCGGGCTCGACCCGGCGCCGAACCCGACGGCGTACGTCACGAACCCGCTCGTGTGGTCCGATCCGTACGGCCTGGCGCCCTGTACGATCCTCGCGGACACGGACCTCATGGTGAAGGCCATGCGCGGTCACGCAAACGCGCTCGCGGAGATTCAGAGCAAGGTCGTGAAGATCACCCCGAACCAGCTACGCGAGTTCCTCGACGTCACCAACGGCATGAACGCGCGCAAGGCGTTCCTCAGGGACAACAGTATTTCCGTCATCTCTCCCGCCGACGCCCGCAGATGGGCGTCGAGCCCCGAGTTCAAGGAGATGTTCGGCAAGGTGATGAAGGCGGGCCACTCGCGTGGCGACGCGGCGCTGGTGGCCTTCGCGCGCGCCAGCGGGCTCGAAGCGGTGACCATGGAGAAGCGTCTGTCGAACTTCGTGAACATGACGCTCCAGGTGCCCGACGTGATCCGGAGAGTCACCTGATGGGGATGTACAACTACCTGGACGCGGACATGACGTGCCCGCGGTGCGGGGAGCAGTGCACGGCGGAGATCGAGTTCAAGTTCGGCCTGCTCGACCTCCGCCGGTACGCGGTCGGCGACGCCGTCGACTGGGGCGTGAAGGGCCTGCGCCACCCCCGGAGCCGCCCCCCGAACGGCAACTACGCCGACGAGGGGTACGCCGAGTGCCGGTGCTGCCACAAGGACTACTTCGTGCTCATCCGGGTCGAGGCGGACCGGATCGCCTCGGTCGAGGTGGACCCGACGAAACCCGGTCACATCCCGTAGAAGTCGCGGGGAAGTCGCGTGGGTGCGGCTTCCCCGGGCCTTCCCTACCTCGGGGTGATCACCACCGTCACCGTGCGGTTCCTTGCCGGCTCCTCGTACGGGGCGTTCCGTTGGTCCGCGCTCGCCGTCGTGAACGCCGTCAGCGGCTTGCCGCTGGCCGTGCTGAGTTCGCGGGCCGCGATCAGGGCGCGCCAGAGGGCGACCACCGAGCCGCCGCTGCGGGGGGCGTCGGGGACCGTGGCGGCGTGGCCGTGGATGGCGATGCGGGCCTCCACCGGGGTGAGGTTCTCGCCCAGGGCCGCCAGGCGTTCGGTGCCCTCCGGGGTCAGCTCCGCGCCTTCGGAGAAGACGCCGTCCGTGAAGGCGACCTCCACCCTCGGGCCCCGCACCTGCGGGCGTACGCCCGGGGAGCGGAGTGATGCCGCGAGCCGCGAGGCCGCTTCCTCGCGGGTCGCGGTCGCGCGGGTGCGGTCCGACTCGCGGGCTTGCGCGAGTTCTTTGCGCACCCGCTCCTCGATCTGCTGCGCCGTCGGCGTCTGCGCCTCCGGACGCGCCTGCGCCGGCGGGTCGTCGCCGGTCAGCGCCACCGCTCCCGTCGCCGCCACCGCAACCGCGCACACCGCCGCCACCACCGCCGTACGGGTCCGGTGGCGGGCCAGTGACGCGCGGGGGCCGTCTGCGGTGAGGCGGGTGATGCGGGTGAGGCCGGCTGTGGCGGCGGGGTCGTCGGGGTGGCGGGTCTGGAGGCGGCGCCAGTAGGTGGCCGCCGCGTCCAGTTCGCCGCGCTGGGCGTGGATCCGGGCGAACAGGTCCAGGACGTCCCGGTGTTCGTCCACCGACCGGGCGTCGCGGGACTCCGCCTCGCGCAGGAGGCGGAGCGCTTCGTCCAGGTCGCCCGCCCGCGCCGCCGCGCTGACGCGCGCCACCAGCAGCACCGCCCGCAGCGTGCCCGACGCCGCCGGTGCGGGTGCTTCTGCCGGTGCCGGGCCGCCTGCCGCTGCCGTGTCGTCCCGTCCCGTGCCGCCCACCGCCGGGCTTGTGTCCGTGCTCACCTGACCCCGCCCTCCTTCCTCCCCATCCCGTCCCCCACCTCCGGCGGCAGCAGCCGCCGGAGCCGCTGGTTCACCCCCGGGAGCGCCCCCCGGTCACCCGCCGCCATGGCCCTCCTGCCGTCGCGGATCGCCGCGTCCGCCTGGCTGCGCGGGTGCATCTGGTCGCGCATCTCGACCAGCGCGTTGAACACCACGAAGTCCCACTCGTCCGTCCGCCGCAGCAGCTCCACCTGGAACTCCTCGGCGCGCTTCAGCAGCTTCTCCAGGTCCGCCGGCGTCGCGTCCGCGCCCGGCGCGCTCGCGCGGGCGCGCAGGTTCTCCAGCTCCCGCCGGTCGGACGGGGTGCCGCCGACCTGCGCGATGATCTCCCCGCAGGCGCCGAGCACGTCCCACAGCCGGCGTTCCAGGCCCGGGATCTCGATGGCCGCCTCGATGTCGTCGAGTTCGGCCTCCAGATCGCGCATCCGGCGGTCGCTGGTCACCGCCGCGCCCGTGTCGACGCCGGCGGCGTCCACTTCCCTGCCGAGCTGCGTGAGGGGCCGGTGCTCCTCCAGCTTCTCCAGCCGGGCCCTGGCCTGCTCGGCGTGCTCGGACTCCGCGGCGTCCTTCAGGCTGCGTACGCGCTGCCGCAGGCGCCCCAGCCGGTCCGCCAGCTCGTGCTGTGCCGGCGCGAGGAGTTCGGTGCGGTTGATCGTCGCCTCGAACTGCTGCTGGACCAGCGGGATATGGGCGGTCACCAGGGCTTCCCGGCTGCTCGCCTCGATCTCGAACGTCACCTCGACCTCGCTCTCCGCCGGCAGGTCGATGCGGACGTCGCGCGGCCGGATCTCCAGCAGCCCCACCCGCGTGTTGCGTTCGGCGCGCGGCCGTTCCCCCTCCAGCAGCGGGATGCGGATCACCGCGTCCGGCTCCGAGCGGTGGAGCGGGATCGTGGTCCGGTAGATCTTCGTCACCTCGGCCGGAAGCGTGGTGCCCTTGCGCAGCAGCGGGTCGAACGAGCCGTCGGCCCGGCCGATGCCGAGGGTGCCCGTCAGCACGGCCTCGCCGGGGACGACCTTCGCGTGCGTGATGGACAGGCCGTCGCCGGCGAGCCTCTGGCGCGTACCGGAGGCGTCGGTCAGCTCGACGGTGAAGCGGGACGTGACGCCGGCCGTGAGGGCGACCTCGGTGTAGAAGGTGCCGTCCTGGCTGAGCGCGGTACGCGGGCCGCGGAACGGGGGTTTGCCGTCCGGGTTGGAGACCACGACGGCGTACCGGGTGAAGTCCACCGCGCTGCCGCTGGTCACCTTGCCGGACACCGGGATGTCGGTGGTGTCGACCGTCTGCGTGGGGTGGTTCAGCTCGACCGCGAACTCGCCGGGGGCCGCCACCCGCGCCTTCCTCGGCCGCCGTACGGTACGGGCGAACGCCGCGGCGCCGCGGGCCACCACCGTGGTGGGGTCCTGGCTGTGGTCCACGGCGATGCCCAGCCCGGTGTCCGGGTCGGTGAGCAGTGCGCGCAGCCCGGGGCTCAGCGTCGAGCCGCCGGCCAGCAGCAGCCGGTCGATGTGCTCGGGGCGCAGCCCGCTCTCGGCCAGCGCGTCCCGGCAGAGCTTGATCGCACGGGTGTAGAAGGGCAGCGCGAGATCGTCGAGTGCGCCCCGGGTGAGGGTGAACTCGAAGTTCTCGGTGCCGCCGTCCCCGTTCTCCAGATCGCAGCCGATGTCGATCCGCTCCATCCGGGACAGCGCGATCTTCGCGTTCTCCGCCTCCGCCTTGAGCTTGGCGAAGTTCGCCATCCAGGCGGGGTTGCTCCGGGTGAAGTCGGGCAGCCCCAGGTCGCGTCGGACGGCGGGGACGAGCAGGTCGTCGACGAGCGCCCAGTCGATCAGCTTCCCGCCGAGGTACGGATCGCCGGCGTGCTGGATGAGCTGCAGCTCGCCGTCGCGCTTGCTCATCACCGCGGCGTCGAACGTGCCGCCGCCGAGGTCGAACACCATCCAGTGGGCGGAGTCCGCGGTGTCCTGCACGCCGTACGCGATGGCGGCGGCCGTCGGCTCCTGCACCAGCGGGCAGTGCTCGCTGAGCCCGGCCAGGGCGGCGGCCTCGGAGGTGGCGGTGTTCTGGTTGAGGGCGAAGGCGGCGGGCACGGTGATCACCGCGACCTCCGGCGCGTGGCCGGTCTCGGCCGCGACGTCCTGCCGCAGCGACTTCAGCACCTCGGCGGACAACTGCTCCGGGGTGAGCGACACTCCGGCGCGCGCGAACCGGCGCGCCGCCCCGGCCACCCCCATCTCCAGCTTGAACTCCGCGTGCGCGTTGGCCGGGTCGGACTCCGTGCGCTCCTTGGCCCGCCGGCCCACGTGCACGATGTCCTTCTTGGGGATGTAGACGGCGGAGGGGGAGTAGTCCCACTGCTCGTTGTTCTTGACGATGCGTACGCCGCCGTCCTCCGCCACCGCGATCGCGCTGTTGGTGGTGCCGAGGTCGATGCCGTAGTCGATGGTCTCGCTCACGCCGGGGTCTCCTTGGTCGTCTCTGCACCGGGGGTCTGCGGCGGCCTGCCGACGATGACCTGGCCCATCTGGATGCGCCGGCCGCGGAAGTAGACGGACGGCCGTACGGTCTCCAGCACGACCTCGCGGGTCAGCTCCGGGTCGTCCTGGAAGACCAGCGCCTCCAGGGAGAGACCGGAGTCGAACGGCTCGCCGTCGTGCTCCTGGATCTCCAGCCCGTCGTCGGCGAGCGCCTGGCGGCTGGCGCGGACCTGGAGCCGGACCTGCCGCAGGTCGGCGGGCGAGAGCGAGCCGACGCCCTGGTCCAGCTTGCGCAGCGCGCGCCAGATGCCGGTGGCCGCGCCCACCAGGGCGCCGGAGCCGGCGGCTTCTGGGCCGGTGCCGGAACCGGCGTCCGGTCCGGCGCCGGGAGCGGGTCCGGCGGCGTCGGCCGCGGACGCCGCCAGCGCCTCCGCCGCCTCCACCTCCGCCAGGACCTCCGCGACCCACGCCCGCTGGGCCGGGTCGAGCGGTGGCGGGGGGACGCGGAACTCGGGCGGCTGGCGCCACTGCCCGAGCGCGGCGCGCACGCGCCCCCTCGTCGAGCGGCGCGCGTGCTGTGTCATCGGAGCCGTTCCTCGGGTGGCGTACGACTTCATGAGGCGAACATTCCGGCGAGGACGAACCCGCCGATGATGATGCCGGTCGCCCAGGCCGCTCCCGCCGTCAGACCGGCGACGACCCCGCCGACGATGGTCAGCAGCATCAGGACGCACCCCGCGCACTCGCTCGGCTTGAGCTGCTGGGCGCCCGCGGGGGCGTGGCCGGTCCGTACGGCCGTCAGGTTCTGGTCGATCTGCGCCTGGTCGCGAGTCGGGGCGATCCTGCTCGCGGCCTCCATCACCTCGACGAGCCTGCTGCGGAACGGTCGCTGCAGGCCCGCCTCGCACATGCCGAGCGCGACGTTGTTCAGCGCCACGGTGACCGTGTGCGCCATCTCCTCGGACCGCGACTCCGAGACGAACTTCTCCAGCGACTCGAACTCCGCGTACGCGGGCAGCACCCGCTGCTCCAGGGTCTCCAGCGCGTCCGCGTGCTGTCCCGCCTCGTGCCGCTCACCGGCGGTGCGCAGCGCGTCCTTCAGCCGGTCGGCCGTCTCCTCGACGGTGTCCTCGAAGACGTCGGGGAGCGGCGTGGCGAAGACCGGGTACTCCGCCCAGTCGGCGCAGACCTCCGCCAGCCGCGGCCGGACGGACCGGTCGTCGGCGAGTTCGGCGAAGGGGGAGAGCAGCAGCCGGGGGAGACCGGCCAGGAAGTCGTCCGGGGAGTGGTCGTCGAGCCGGGGGTCGGCCAGGGCCGTCATGCGGTGGGCGATGTGGGCGCGCAGGCCGGGGGAGTCGAGCAGCCTCGCCCAGCCCGCGGCGGCGTCGGTCCAGTACCGGGCGTGCCCGGTCGACGGCAGGTCGGCCCGGCCGGTCTCCGCCTCGATCGCCGTCAGGTGCGCGCCCACGGCCTCGTCGTGCCGCTCGTGCGCCGCGGGGGCGCAGCCGCAGCCCAGGTCGGCGTCCCCCCAGTACCACGTCAGCTCGTCCACGAGCCGGCGCCGGGGGTCCTGGAACTCCTCGAAGGCCAGCCGCACTTCCTCCTTGCGGTACCCGTCCCGCACGGGCGAGCGGGCGTCGCCCCGCCAGGTCCTCTCGACCGCCAGCCGGGCGTCGAGGCGCTGTCTCTGCCGCCGTACCGCGGGGCCCCGGGCGTCCACGGGCAGCCCGGTGACGGCGAAGATGTTCCTGCGGTACAGCCGCAGACCCGCCAGGTCCGCGAAGCGGGCCGGGGACTCCTTCACTGCATGACTCCTCTGCGCCAGGTCGTGAGCCGGGTCAGATGCCGCTCCCGCAGGCGGGGGTGGCGGCTGAGGGCTTCTTCGAGTCGGTCGGCCGCGTCGGCCAGGCGGCCGGGGACGCGGGAGAGTGCGAGGGCGGCGCGTACGAGCTCCTCCGCGGTCGGCGCGGGCTCCGCGGGTTCCGCGGGCGGCACAGGCGGCGCGGGCCGTGCGGGCGGCGCCGGGGCCTCGGCGGGGGACAGCGGTGGCGGTGCCGCGGGCCGCGGGGCGGCGCGTTCCGCCACCTCGCGCATCGCGGGCCGTTCGCCCGGGTCGACCCGCAGCATGTCCGCGACGAGCCACTCCAGCTCCGCGTCCGCGTCGTCGTTGAAGTCGCCCGGCGGGCGCAGCGGGTGCTCGAACCGGTCCGGCGAGAAGGACCGCGCCGGGTCGTCCGCGTCGTACGGGAAGCGGTTCGTGAGCAGGTAGTACACGATCGTGCCCAGCGCCCAGACATCCCCGGCGCAGGTGTAGCCGCGGCCGCGGATGAGCACCTCGGGCGGCATGTACGCGACCGTGCCCTGCGCGCTCGCCGCCCGGGTCACCGGGTCGGTCTCCCGCGCCAGCCCGAAGTCGCTCACCTTGACCAGCGGTCCCGACTCCTCGTACGCGACGAGCACGTTGGCCAGCGACAGGTCCCGGTGCACGACCGGCGGCTGCCGCTCGTGGGCGACGGACAGGCCGTCGGCGGCCTGCCGCAGCACGGCGGTGACCCGGGGGACGGGCACGACGCCCCCGTGGCTCTCGACCAGCCGTTCCAGGCTGCCGCCGGCCACGTACTCCATGGTGAAGTAGCCGCGCACGCCCTCCGCCGTGTCCACCGTGCCGGCGTCGAACACCCGGATGATGCTGGGGTGGCCGAGGGTGGAGAGGATGCGCGCTTCGTCGAGCCTGCTGAAGTTGGCGCCGAGGGAGGCGCCGTGCTTGAAGAGCTTGAGTGCCTGCCAGCCCAGCACGTGGTGGCGTACGCGGTACACCTCGGCGAACGCGCCCTCGCCCAGCCGGCGATCGACCACCAGGCCCTCGTGGACCCGCTGGCCGGGGGTGAGCAGGGGTTCCCGCGCGCCGGTCGCGCCGTCCGTCGTGCGGTATGCCGCCATCGGCGCGCTCCCCCTCTCCCCCTGCGTGCCAGCGGTCGCGGAGCCCTCCGGGCGGACGTACGGCCGGTGCCCGGCGGCCCATCGCAACCGTTGTAGCGCGGCGGGCCCGGGACCCCTCCCGCGCTCGGGGCGGGGGGCGGTGGACGCGCGCTGGACCCGCGGTGGACGCGCGGTAGAACGCCGGTTGGCCGGCGGTTGGCGGGCGGTTGCGCGCGGTCCCGCTTCGGGGGGATCTGGCCGCTTGCTGCGCGCGCCCGTGCAGGTTCATGACAGCTTCGAGCCTGCCAGGAGGCGGTATACGCGGGTAGCGTCGCGGGCGTCCTTCCGATCCCCGCACAGGACACAGGTGGTTCGCATGACGACCCCGATCACGCTCCCACCCCCGCCGGCACTCCCCGCCCCCGCTCCCGTCCCCTGCTCCTGCGCGTCCGGCGGTCCCCGGGCGCGCCGGTGAGCGCGGTGCGGTTCCAGTTGCTCGGGCCGCTGAGCATGAGCGACGGCCGCGAGACCGTCGTCCTGCACCCCTCCAAGCCGGCCAACCTGCTCGCCGCCCTGCTGCTCAACGCGGGCGGCATCGTCTCCGTCGACTACCTGCAGCGCATGGTCTGGGGCGACGAGCAGCCGGCCACCGCGCGCGCCGCGCTCCAGACGTGCGTGCTGCGGCTGCGGCGGCTCTTCGCCAAGCACGAGGTGGTCGACACCCCCATCGAGGCCGTGCCCGGCGGCTACCGGATCACCGCGGACGCGCGCTCCCTCGACCTCGTGGAGTTCCGCGAGCGGGTACGGCGCACGCGGGAGCCGGGGCTGCCGGCCCAGGCGGCGCTGGGGGCGCTGGAGGGGGCGCTGGCGCTCTGGCAGACCGGGGTGCTGGCCAACGTACGGTCGGAGGCGATCCACCGCGACGAGGTGCCGCGGCTGCTGGAGGAGCGGCTGCGGGTCGTGGAGCGCCTCTGCGACCTGCGGCTGGAGCTGGGTCTGTGCGGGCAGGCGCTGGTGGACCTGTGGAGCGTCACCCGCGCGCACCCGGACCACGGCAGGTTCCGGGAGCAGTTGATCGAGGCGCTGTACCGCACGGGGCGGCAGACGGAGGCGCTGGCGGAGTACCGCGGCTTCAAGGCGTACCTCGCGGACGGCCTCGGCGTCGGGCCCTCGGTCGCGCTGCAGCGGCTGGAGATGTCGATCCTGCGCGGCGAGGACCTGGGACCGGCGACCGAGCCGCCCGCTCGGGCGGTGCTCCCGGCCGCCGCGCCGGCCGCGCCCGCGCCGCCCCCCGACCCGCCCGGGCTGCCGCCGGTGCCGTGGTTCACCGGGCGGGCGGAGGCGGTGGCGACGCTGCGGCGGCGGCTCACCGCGGAGCCGGACGACTCGGGTACGCCGGTGGCCGAACTCGTCTGCGGCGGGCCCGGGATCGGCAAGACCGCGCTCGCCCAGCAGATGGCGCACCTCGTACGCGACCACTACCCGGGCGGGCAGACGCTGGTCCCGATGGCGGCGCCGGACGGCTCGCCCCGCGGCGCCGCGGAGGTCGTCGACGAGGTCGCCGCCCGCCTGGGCGCGCGCCCGGAGGCGCGGGCGCTGCTGATCCTGGACGACGTGGTCGACGCGGCGCAGGCCCGCGACGTGCTGGCCGCGGTCCCCCGGCCCGGGGTGCTGCTCACCAGCCGGCTGGGGCTCGCCGGGCTGGTCGCCACCCACGGCGTACGGGTCCACCGCCTCGGCGCGCTCCCCGCCGCGGAGGCGCGGGAGTTGCTGACGGCGGTGCTGGGCGCGGAACGGGTGGCCGACGAGCCGGGCGGTGCGGCGGAGCTGGCCGAGGTGTGCGGCCACCACCCGCTGGCGCTGGTGATCGCCGCCGCCCGGCTCGGCACCCGCCCGGCGCTGCGGCTCGGCGACTGCGCCCGCTGGCTGGCCGACGACCCGCTGGGCCGGCTGTCGCTCAGCGGCCACCCGCGGATGTCGGTGGTGGACCTCTTCGACGCCGCGCTCGACCGGCTCGACCCCGCGCTCGCGGCGGCGTACGTCGCGCTCGGCGCGCTCGACGCACCCGGCTGGGACGCGGCGGACGGCGCGGCGGTGCTGGGGTTGCCGGTCGCGGAGTGCGAGGCGGTGCTCGAACGGCTCGCGGACGCGGGGCTGGTGGAGGACGGACCGCCGGGCCCGTACCACCCGCATCCGCTGCTGCGGCTGCACGCGCGGCTGGTGGCGGGGCGCAGCGGCGACCCGCCCGGCCGCTCCGACGCGACCGGGCAGCCGCCCCAGTCGTCCCAGCCGCCCCCGTCCTCCCAGCCGAACCGGACCAGTCAGCCGAGACAGAAGGTGTGAGAGGGATGCCACGAGCGTTCGACGACCTGGCCGGGATGCGGCCCAGGCTGCGCCGGGACGTGCTGTTCACCCAGACCCCCGGCGGCGTGCTGTTCCACAACGCGGACGGCGGCTTCCACCTGGCCGGGCGTACGGCGTACCGCTTCGCCTCCCTGATCGTGCCGCACCTCGACGGCAGCCGCCCGCTCACCGACATCTGCGCCGGACTCGGCGCACCGCAGCGGGCGATGGTCGCCGAGCTGGTCGGCTCGCTGGTGGAGCGGGACTTCGCCCGCGACGCCGCCCCGGCCGTGGAGCCGGGCCCGCCCGCCGCGGTCGCGGAGCGCTTCGCGGCGCAGATCGCGTACGTCGACCACTACGTGGACGAGGCCGCGGCCCGCTTCGCGCGCTTCCGCGACACGCGCGTCGCGGTCCTCGGCACGGGCGAGGCGGCGCGCTGGTGCGTGCTGGGTCTGATACGCAACGGGCTCGCCGAAGTCGCCGCGGAGGAGCGGCCGGAGGCGGCGCTCGCGGAGGCCGACGAGCTGACCGCCGCCGGCTCCCCGGCCGTGCTCAGCGCCGTGGACGCCGGCGCGCTCTCCTCGTACGGGGTGCTCGTCGTGACCGGCGCCGACGCGCCCTCCCGCACCCACGCCCTGCTGCGCGCCGGCCTCGCCGAGGGCCAGCTCCTCATCCCCGCCTGGACGTTCGGCGACCGCGTCGTCGTCGGCCCCCGCTCCGGCGGGCCGGCCGCCGGCTGCCTCGGCTGCACCCTGCTGCGGCTCGGCGACACCACCGACCCGGCGGTCGCGGCGGCGCTGCTCGCGGAGCTGGCGGGGGTGGCGGAGCCGGCCGCGGTCCCCGCGGGCGGGGCGCTGGCCGGGCCGGTCGCGGCGATGGTCGGCAACCTGCTCGCGTACGAGGTCTTCCGCACCGTCACCGGCGCGCTGCCCGCGGAGACCGAGGGCCAGGTGCTCATCCAGGACCTGGACTCCCTCGACGTCGTCGCCGAGCCGCTGCGCCCGCACCCGCGCTGCCCGCGCTGCGCCGCGCCGGGCCGGGTCCCCGGGGCGGACGGCGCCGCGCCGCGGCCGGAGGAGCTGACGGTCGCGCGGACGGTGACGGTGGAGACGGCCCGCGACGCGGAGGAGCTGGTCGCCGGGCTCAACCGGCTCGGTGACGCGCTCGTCCGCCCGCACGTCGGGGTCTTCACCCGCTACCGCGACGAGGAGCTGACCCAGACCCCGCTGAAGGCCAGCCGGATCGAGGTGCCGCTCGGCGCGGCGGGCCCGCGGCTGGTGGCGGCGTTCGATGTGCACCACCTGGCGGGCGCCCGCGGGCGCGGGCTGCGCGCGGCGGCGACGCTGTACGCGGAGCACGCCGCGCCCGTACGGCCGCTGCCCGGACTGCCGGCGGGGATGCGGCGGCTGGGGCCCGAGGCGCTGGCCGCCGACGGGGGCTCGGGGGTGACGGCGGAGGGGGTCACGTCGTGGGTGCGGGTGACGTCGCTGCTGACGAAGGACGAAGTGGCCGTGTCGGCGGCGGCGTTGTGCCCGTCGGGTGCGGCCAACCGCGACGGTCTCGTGCTCCGCGGAGCCTGGGGCACGGGTGCGGGCGAGTGCGCGGGCGAGGCGGCGGGGCACGCGCTGCTGTCGGCGCTGGCGCACGAGGCGTTGCTGCGCGCGGTTCGGGACGGTCACGGGGTCGCCCCGGTCCGCGCGCAGCCGGCGCCGGACGATGCGGAGTGGGTGTTCCTGGTGCGCTCGGCGGAGACGCTGGGGGTGGGGGTGGAGCTGCTGGACCTGGGGGAGTCGGCACGCAGCGGGGTGTCGGTGGCGCTGGCCCGGGAGCCGGGCGTGGCCGCGCGCTGGGCGGCGGGGGCGGCGCTGACCCCCGCGGGGGCCGCGGTGGCGGCGCTGCGGGACCTGCTGGGGCAGGTGCAGTTGGCCGCGGAGACGGGGACGGCGCCGGACACGGGCGACGGGCTGCTGCCGGACCTGGCGCCCGGTGCGATAGCGCCGTCCGGCGCGGGCGGCGGGTTCGACGGGTCCGGCGGGGCGGCCGGGGCGGGAGCGGCCGTGACGTTCCCTGCTGTCCTGGACCGCCTCCGGGCCGCGGGGCGCGACGTGTTGTGGCACGACACGACGCCGGCCGACCTCCGCTCGGCGGGCCTGCACACGGCACGGGTGCTGCTCACCAAGGAGACCCCCGGTGCAGGCCACTGACCCCGGGCCCCCGCCCGCCCCGGCACCGGGTGCCCCGGCCGCGGACCCGTGGACCGCGGGGTGCGCCGCGCTGGCGGCGGACCTGACGGCCCGGCTGGCGGCGTTGCTCGACGCCCCACCGCGGGTGGAGGTGGCCCCGCTGGCCCTGACGAACGCCTTCGCCCCACCGCCGGGGGGCGGGGGTGCGGCGGTGCCGGAGGGCGCGGGCAGTGTGTCCGGGGCGGGTTCCGGGGCGTCGCGGGTGGCTGCTGCGGACGGCGGTGGGCCGTCGAGTGATTCGGCCGGACTTCCCGCGGCGCGTCCGCGCGCCGTCGCGTCCGCGGCGCGTACGGCCGCCGCATCCGCCGCCGGCGTCGCCCGGGCGGAGCCCGGGGCACCGCCGCGCAGCGCTGCCGCGCCGCCGGAGGGCGGTGAGGGCGCGGCTGTCGCGACGAGCGGGGTTGCCGCCGATGGCGGGCGTGCCGCCGCCCCCGCGGGGGCGGTTCCGATTCGCCTTTACGGGCGGCACGCCGTCGTGGGGCCGCTCCCCGCGCCCGGCGGCCGCGGGTGCGTGCGGTGTCTGGAGCGGCGGTGGCAGGCCGCGCGGTCGCGGCAACTGCGGGAGGCCGTCGAGTTGGGGGGCGGTACCGGGGCCGCCGGGGTGCCGCCGCAGTGGGCGCCGTTCGCCGCCGGCGCGCTCGCCGGCGTCGTGGCCGCGGCCGTCTCCGCCGGCACCCGCGACCGGGCGGCCCACCCCGCCGCCGGCACCCGCACGGCGGATGCCCGTACCGAGGGCTCTCCTTCCGCCGACTCCCGCGCCGCCGACTCCCGCGCCGCCGACACCGGCACCGCCGACACCACCGGCACCGACGACGCCCCCTCCGCCGCCTTCCCCGGCGTCTACCAGGTCGACCTCGTCGACCTCACCGTCCGCCGCTACCCCCTCGTCCCCGACCCCGAGTGCCCCGCCTGCGGACCCCGCGAGCGGGATTCCGCGGACGCCGCCGTCCTCGACCTCGCACCCTCGCCCAAGTACCGCCCCGGCGCCTTCCGGACCCGGGCGCTCGCGGACTACGACCTGCCCGTCGAGGCGTTCGCCAACCCCGTCTGCGGCGCCCTCGGGCCCACCGTCGTCCTGGACGTCTCCTCCACCTCCACCTCCGCCACCATCGGCTGCTTCTCCCTCCGCTCCGGCGACTACCTCCGCGAGACCTTCTGGGGCGGCCACGCCGACACCTTCCGCGACAGCCTGCGCATCGGCGTCCTGGAGGGCCTGGAGCGCTACGCCGGGATGCGTCCCCGCGCCCGTGCCACCACCGTGCGCGCCAGCCTCGACCAGCTCACCGCCGCCGGCCGGCCCGCGCTCGACCCCCGCCGCTGCGGCCTCTACGCCCCCGAGTTCCACGCCGCCACGGGCATCGCCCCGTTCACGCCCGAGCGCGAGGTCTCCTGGGTCTGGGGCTACTCCCTGACCGAGCGCCGCCCGCTGCTCGTGCCCGAGGTGCTGACGTACTACCACACCCCCGGCCTCGCCGACCGCTTCGTGCAGGAGAGCTCCAACGGCTGCGCCTCCGGCGGCTCCGCCGCCGAGGCCGTCTACTACGGCCTCATGGAGGTCGTCGAGCGCGACGCCTTCCTCCTCGCCTGGTACGGGCGGCAGCCGCTGACCGAACTGGACCCCGCCTCCGCCGCCCGCCCCGCCACCCGGCAGATGGTGGCGCGGCTGGAGATGTACGGCTACCGCGCCCGGTTCTTCGACGCCGCCCTGACCTTCCCCATCCCCGTCGTCACCGGCGTCGCCGAACGCCACGACGGCGGGCCCGGCCGGATGTGCTTCGGCGCCGGCGCCGGGCTCGACCCCGAGGCGGCGCTCGCCTCCGCGCTGGACGAGATCGCCACCGACGCCGTCAACCTCGCGGGCCGTACGGAACGCGAGGAGTCCCGGCTGCGGGCGATGGCCGCCGACTTCGGCCTGGTCGCCGCCCTCCACGACCACCCGCTCGTCTACGGGCTGCCGGAGATGGCCCGCCACGCCGAGTTCCTGCTCAGGCCGCGGGGACGGCCCGTCCCGCTGCGGGAGCGGTACGGCGCCGGGCGCACCCTGCCCGTCTCCGACGACCTCGCCGACGACGCCGCGGCGTGCGTGGCGGCGGTCGCCGACGCCGGGTTCGAGGTGATCGTCGTCGACCAGACCCTGCCCGAGCAGCGGGAGCTGGGGCTGTGGACGGTCAGCGTGCTCGTACCGGGGCTGCTGCCCATCGACTTCGGCTGGTCCCGGCAGCGCGCGCTGCGGATGCCCCGGCTGCGTACCGGGCTGCGCGAGGCCGGGCTGCGCGACCACGACCTCACCGACGCCGAGCTGAACCCCGCCCCGCACCCCTTCCCCTGACGACGCCGCCGGCCCACGAAGGAGCAGACGATGGGATACGCCCACGGATACGCGACCGCGATCATGCATCGCGGCCGGGTGCCCATGGAGCCGGTGGACTTCGTGCCCGACTGGGCGGACGGTCCCCGCAAGACCAAGCACTACCCCGGCACGGACCGGCTGCCGCTGCCCGCCGGCCCCGCGTATCCCGCGGACGCCACCGTCGAACGCGGGCTGCTCGCCCCGGCGGGCGGCGCGGGCGGCGCGGCCGGCGGCGGGCCCGCGTTCGACCTCGGGCTGCTCGGCGGGCTGCTGCGGGACTCGTACGGGCTGGTGGGCCGGCGCCTCGGGGTGCAGGCCAACACGGACCTCGGCGCCCTGCCGTTCTACCCGCTCGCCAACTGGTCCCGCGGCACCGCCTCCGGCGGCGGCCTCTACCCCGTCTCCGTCTACTGGATCAGCGGGCCCTCGGCCCCCGTACCGCCCGGCGTGCACTACTACTCCGCCCGCCACCACGCGCTGCGCCGGCTGCTGACCGGCGACGTCACGCAGACGGTGCGGGACGCGCTGGGGGAGGGGGCGCCGGGCCCCGGGGCGGACCAGTTCCTGGTGCTGGGCGTGAAGTACTGGCAGAACTCCTTCAAGTACAACAGCTTCTCCTTCCACGCGGTGAGCATGGACGTGGGGGCGCTGCTGGGCACGTGGCGGACGTGGGCGGGGGCGCGCGGAACGGCGCTGGAGCCGGCGCTGTGGTTCGACGAGGAGCGGCTGGCGCGGCTGCTGGGGGTCGCGGGCGAGGAGGAGGGGATCTTCGCGGTCGTGCCGCTGCCCTGGGACGGCGCCCCCGCGGCGCCCGCCGCCCCCGCGCCGCCGCCCGAGGTCTCCGTACGCCACCGCGACGTCGAACGCTCCCGCACCGTCCGCGCCTTCGACGCCCTCACCGCCATGCACCGCGCCACCGCCGCCGACGCCGCCGCCCGCCCCGCCCCCGGCGCGCTCGCCGGCGCCGCCGCCCACGGGCCCGACCCGCGGCGGCCGGCGACGGCGCTGCCGGAGCCGGCGCCGCTGGCCCGGGACGTACGGTCGGCGCTGCGGGCGCGGCGCAGCAGCTTCGGGCGGTTCGCGGCCGAACGGCCGCTGGACGGCGCCCATCTGACGGCCTGCCTGGCCGCCGCCGCGGGCGGCTCGCGGCTCGGCGGCGACGCGGCCGCGGCCGGCGCGGATGGTCTCGTCAAGCTGTACGCGCTGGTCAACCACGTGACCGGGGTGGCGCCCGGCACGTACGAGTACGTGCCCGGCGGCGAGTCCGGCGTCCTGCGCCGGGTCTCGGGAGAGCCGCCGGGCGCTTTCCTCCAGGAGAACTACTTCCTCGCCAACTACAACCTGGAGCAGGCCGGCGCCGTCCTCGTGCCCACGGTCCGCACGCACAGCGTCCTGGACGCCGTCGGCGACCGCGGCTACCGCCTGGTCAACGCGCTGATCGGCGGCGTCGCCCAGGCCACGTACACCGCGGCGGCGGCGCTCGACGTCGGCTGCGGGGTGGCGCTGGGCTTCGACAACATCGCGTACCGCGAGCGGTTCGCGCTCCAGGAGACGGACGAGATGCCGCTGCTGATCATGATGCTGGGCCACGAGCGGCGCGGCGCGTCCGACTTCCGCTTCGAGATCGCCTGAGGGGGCGTGATGCCGACACAGACGACGCCGCCGGCGCGGGCCGACGCGGCCGTACGCGACCCGGGCGCCCGGCGGGACGCCGCGCTGCCCGCGGGCGGCCCCGGCCTCGGCCCGCGGTTCCTCACCCGGATCGCCGGGCTGCCCGCGGAGGCCGTACGGGCCCTGCGTACGCCCGCCGTACGGGACTGGGCCGACGGCGTGCTCGCCGCCGAGGCCCGGCTCGCGACGACCGGCGGGCCGCTCGGCGACCGGCTGTACGACCTCGTCGCCGGGCGCGACGACGAGCGCGTGCGGCGCGACCTGCTGCGGCTGCGCCGGGAGGTGTTCAACGGGCGGCGCCCCGCCGACGCCGACGCCGCCGTCGCGCTCGTCACCGGGCTCGCGCCGCAGGTCGCCGAGCCGCTGCGCGGCTGGCTGGAGCTGCGGGCCCGGCTGGACGACGACCTGGCGGCCGGCGAGGCGCTGCTGACCGGCGAACTCCTGCGCACCCGCGGGGCGCTGCGCGCCGTCCTGGACGAGGACCGGCTGCGCGGCGGCGTGCTGCTCGCCTCCCCCGTCCTCGACGCGCAGCTCGACGCCTTCGCCGCCTCCGACCCGGCGCGCGCGGACAAGCGGACGCGGAAGGTGGAGCGTTCGCTGCTCGCCTACCTCTACCGCACGGCGTGCAAGACGAGCCCGTTCGCCGCCTTCACGTCCGTCGCCCTGGGCCGCTTCACGGACACCGCGGAGCCCGCCGGGGACCGGGCCGCGGACGCCGGGACCGCCTCGGCACTCCTCCGCCTCACCGGCCCGTACGCGCCCCGCAGCCACCCCCGCCTCAACGTCCTCGCCGTCGGCCGGCTCGCCGACGCCGTGCTCGCCGACCCCCGCCGCCGCGCCGACCTGCCCGTGGCGCCCGCGCCCGGCTGGGGCCGCGACGAGGACCGCGTGCGCTACGTGCGCCGGTGGGTGACCGCCGGGGACGACGACACCGCCGTCACCTTCGACACCGTCAAGGACCGGCTCTTCTTCCTGCGCCGCAGCGGCGTGCTGGAGCGCATGCTCGGGCTGCTGGAGAAGCGGGAGACCGTCCGCTACGGGGAGTTGGCCGACTGGCTCGGCAACGGTCTGGACGCCGACCGCGAGGCCGTCGACACGTACCTGGCCGCCCTCCTCGACGTCGGCATGGTCCGCGTGCCCTGCCTCGACCTCCGCGCCCACGACACCGACCCCCTGGGCGCCTTCCAGCGGGCGCTGCGCGCCCTCGACCGGCCCTGGGCCGGCGACCTGGCCGCCGCTCTGGAAGGACCGGCGGAGCTGCTGGCCCGGTACCCCGCCGCGGCGCCCGCCGAACGGCGCGAGCTGCTGGGCGAGTTGCGGCGGCGGCTGGCGGACGTGCAGCGGGAGCTGGGCGTGGCGCAGCCCCGGGTGCCGCGCACGGTGCTGTACGAGGACACGACGGCGCCGGAGGTGACGGCCCCCGCGGGCGGGCCGGCCCCCGGCGGCGGCCAGGCGGCCGGCGGCGGGCAGGCCGGTGCCGGCACGCCCGCCGGGCTGGTGGCGGCCCTCGCGGGACCGCTGGCCGCCGTCGAGCGGGTGCTGCCCGCGTTCGACCTCACCCTGCCGCAGCGGCTGACGCTGCGCGGCTTCTTCCTCGCCCGCTACGGCACCGGCGGGCGCTGCACCGACCTGCTGAAGCTGATCCACGACTTCCACGAGGACTTCTTCGACCAGTATCTGTCCTTCACCTCGCGCCGGACTCCCTTCGACGCGGCGGGGGAGTACGTACCGGAGGAGAACTGGCTCGGCCTGCCGCAGCTCCGGGCGCTCGACGCCGCGCGCCGCGCGTTCCACGCCGGGGTACGGGCCCGGTGGGCGGACCACCCGCACGGCGACCCCGAACTCGTCCTCGGCACCGGCCTCTTCGACGCCGTCGCCGCCGAACTGGCCGCGCTCCCCGCCGAGCCGGCATTGCACAGCCACCACGTCCAGCTCGCCGGCCCCGAGCCGCTGGTGGTGCTCAACCGCTCGTACGGCGGGCTGCACTTCCCGTTCAGCCGCTTCACCCACTGCTTCGACGGCACCCCCGGCACCCCGGGCGGCCTCTCCGCGGAACTCCGCACCCGGGCCCGGGAACTCCAGCCCCCCGGCGCCGTCTTCGCCGAGGTCACCGGCGGCCCGGTGACGAGCAACCTCAACCTGCACGGCCGCCTCACCGACTACGAGATCGTCTGCCCCGGCGAGACCAGCTCCGTACCGGAGCGGTACCGCATCGCCCTGGACGACCTCAGCCTGGCGCACGACCCCGCGACCGACCGGCTGGTGCTGCGCTCGGCGCGGCTGGGCCGCGAGGTGGTGCCCGTCTACCTCGGCTACCTCGTACCGCTGGCGCTCCCCGAGATCCCGCGCACCCTGCTCCTGCTCTCGCCGACCTCGATGTCCCCGGTCGACGTCTGGGCCGGGGTCCCCGAGGGCGAGCCGGACGACGGCGTCACGCACCGCCCGCGCGTACGCCACGGCCGTCTCGTCCTCGCCCGCCGCTCCTGGCGCGCCCCCGCGACCGCGCTCCCGCCGCGCGCCGCCGGCACCGGGGACGCCGGGTGGGTGCTGGCCTGGCACCGCTGGCGCCGCCGGCACGGGCTGCCCGCCCGGGTGTACGCCATGGTCAGGGACGACGCGGCGCGCGGCGCGACCGGCGCGAAGCCGCAGTACGTCGACTTCGACAGCCCGCTGTCGCTGCTGGCCTTCGAGGGCCTGCTGCGCAGCGACGCGGCGCGCGTGACCTTCCGCGAGGCGCTGCCCGACGAGGACGGCCCGTACCTGACGACAGAACACGGCGGCCACGTGGTGGAGCTGGCCGTGGAGACGGCCCCCGCGCCGCCCGGCACCGCAGAAGGAGACACCCCGTGACCGACCAGCCCGCGCCCGCCGCCGCGCCCGGCCGGGGCGCGCCCCCCGGCGACTGGCAGGCCCTCCACGTCTACTACGCCGCCAACCCCGTCCCCCTCCTCCTCCAGTGCGTCAGCCCGCTCGTCCGCGAGCTGCACGACGACGGCCTCCTCGACGGCTGGTTCTTCCTCAACTACTGGCTCGAAGGACCCCACGTCCGCCTCCGCCTGCGCCCCTCCGCACCCGGGCGCGAGGCGGAGGTGCGGGCCCGCGCCGAGCGCGCCGTCGACGCCTTCCTCGCCGAGCGCCCCGCGCTCTACCAGGTCGACTCCGGCTTCCTCAACGAGTTCTACAACCAGCTCTTCGACATCGAGTTCCGCCCCGAGGACCGCGCCGGCTACACCGACGCCGAGGGCCGCATGAACCTGCGGCCCAACAACTCACGCGCCTGGCTGCCGTACGAGCCCGAGTACGGCAAGTACGGCGGCCCGGCCGGCGTCGCGCTCGCCGAGTGGCACTTCGCCCGCTCCAGCGAGCTGGTGTGCGACGCGCTGCGCGGCAAGAACCTGCACCTGCGCACCGTGCTGCTCGGCACCTCGGCGCAGCTCATGCTGATCATGTCCACCGCGTTCCTGCCCGAGGACGACCGGCTCGCGGACTTCCTCGACCGCTACTACGCCTTCTGGCACCGCGCGTTCCCCGACACCGGCTTCATCGGCAGCGCCGCGTACGAGCGCAAGGCGGACGAGGTGACGCCCGGGCTGCTCACCTGGCACGGCCGCATCCGCGCCGCCGCGGCGGGCGAGGGCGCGCTGCCCGCGCTGCTGGGCCGCTGGGCCGAGCACTGCCGCGAGCTGCGCGGCAGGGTGGTGGAGCTGGCCGAGCGGGGCGAGCTGGTCTTCCGGTCCTGGGACGGCACGCGGGACGAGCCGGTCGACGACCCGGACGAGGCGCTGGAGCGGCTGCTGTCCCCGTACATGCACATGACCAACAACCGGCTGCACGTGACGATCCAGGACGAGGCGTACCTCTCCCACGTCCTGGCCCGGGCGCTGCACGCGCGGGCCGCGGCGCCGGCGACCGGGAGCGCGCGGTGAGCGGCACCCGGGAGTCGCTCGCCGCCCACCAGCCCCGGCTGCGCCCCGAGGTGCTGGTCAGCGACGCGCTGCTGCACGGGCCGCGGACCGTGCACCTGGTCAAGGACACCGCCACCGGGCAGTCCTTCGAGGTGGGGCCGCGCGAGCGGTTCCTGATGGTACGGATGGACGGCTCCCGTACGGTCGCGGAGCTGGGCGGCGCGTACGCGGCGGCCTTCGGCAAGCGGCTCGGCGACGCCCACTGGAGCCGGCTCTTCCAGCTCCTCGGCGGTCGCGGCCTCCTCGACGGCACCCCGCGCCCCGAGCGCCCGGCCGAGCCCGAACGGCCGCCGCCGCGCGGCCCGCTCGCGGGCAGCGTGCGGCTCGTCGCCGACGCCCACGCCACCGCCGGCCGCCTCCACCGCGCCACCGGGTTCCTCCTCGGCCCCGTCTGGGGCACGGCGCTGCTGGCGGCGCTCGGCGCGATGCTCCTGGTGCTCGCCCTGCACCCGGGCGAACTGGTCGACGGCGCCGCCGCCGTGTTCACGAACCCCGTGCTGCTCGTGGCCGTCGCCACCGCGCTGTGGCTGTCCACCGCGCTGCACGAGCTGGCGCACGGGGTCGCCGCGCGGCACTACGGCGGTGTGGTGGGGGAGATCGGGCTGCGCTGGCGGCTGCCCGTGGTGATCATGTACTGCACGGTCGACGACTACATGTACCTCGCCGGCCGCCGCGCCCGCATCGTCGTCGCGGGCGCCGGGGCCGTGGCCAACCTGCTGTTCCTGCTGCCGTTCTGCTGCTGGTGGCTGCTCGCCCCCGAAGGACCGACCCGCGACGGCCTCGCCGGGCTGCTGTTCCTCGGCGTGCTCCAGGCCGCGGCGATGCTGGTGCCGCTCCCGCCGCTCGACGGCTACACCATCGCCGGCCAACTCCTCGGCGGCCTGCGGCTCGCCGAGTCCAGCCGCACGTACCTCTCCCTGGCGCTGCGCCGCTCCCCGGACGCCGCCGCGTACCCGCGCCGCGCCCGCGCCGTCTACCTCGGCTACGCGGCCGGGACGGTGCTGACCGTCGGGGCGCTGGCCGTGGTGCTGGTGCTGCTGGTGCGCGCCGTGGTGCTGGCGGCGTAGCGCGATGACCCCCGAACTCCGCGCAGAACCTCCGAAGGAGAGCCCCGTGACCGACACCGACCACCCCGCCGGGCAGCCCCCGGCCGTCCGCCTGGAGGCGGTGCGCAAGAGCTACGGCGACGTGCGGGCGGTGGACGAGGTGTCGTTCACGGTCCGCCGCGGCGAGTTCTTCGGCCTCCTCGGCCCCAACGGCGCCGGCAAGACCACGCTCATCGAGATCATGGAGGGCCTGCGGGAGGCCGACGGCGGCGTGGTCGAGGTGCTGGGCCGGCGGCCGTGGCCCCGGGACACCGCGCTGCTGCCGCGGCTGGGCGTGCAGACGCAGGCCGCGGCGTTCTTCGTCCGGCTCACCGCGTACGAGCACCTGAGGACGATGGCCGCGCTGTACCGGACGGAACGCGCCGCCGCCGACCGCACCCTGGCGCTCGTCGGCCTCACCGAGCAGGCGGACGTCCGGGTGGAGAACCTGTCCGGCGGGCAGCGCCAGCGCCTCGCGATCGCCTCCGCGCTCGTCCACGGACCCGAGCTGATCTTCCTGGACGAGCCGACCGCCGCGCTCGACCCGCAGGCCAGGCGCGCCCTGTGGGAGCTGCTCAAGGACCTCAAGCGCGCCGGCCGCACCATCGTCTACACCACCCACCACCTGGACGAGGCCGAGGCGCTGTGCGACCGCGTCGCGATCGTCAACCGCGGCCGGGTCACCGCCCTGGACACCCCGGGCAGGCTGATCGCCCGCGGCGGTACGTCGGTGTGGCTGCTGGTGCCCGCCGAGCGGCTGACCGAGGAGGACGCCCGGGGGCTGCCGGGCGTCACCGAGGTCACCCGCGAGTCCGACGCCCTGGTGCTGCGCACGGAGGACGCCGGGCCGGTGCTGGCCGCGGTGGAGAAGGTCGCCGGGCTGCACGGGGTGCGTACCCGCACCGCCAGCCTGGAGGACGTCTACCTCCAGCTCACCGGCCAGGACTGACCGTTGACCGCCCCCACCGTCCGCCCCCCGCATCCTGCGAAGCCCTCGGAGCCATCGGAGCCACATGCCATGAGTGCCTATTCCGCGCTGGCGGAGGCCGGCTACCGGGCCTACACCCGGGACAAGACCACGCTCTTCTTCACCTTCGCCTTCCCGCTGCTCTTCCTCGTCGTCTTCGGGCTGATCTTCCACGGCCAGGACGTGGAGGAGAGCGGCCGGCCCTACATCGCGTACATCGCGCCCGGGGTGCTGTCCTGGGGCGTGGGCAACGCGGCCGTCTTCGGCGTCGGCTTCGTGCTGATGCAGTGGCGCCGGGACGACATCCTGCGGGTGATCCGGATGACGCCGACGCCGCTGGCCGCCGTGCTGGGCTCGCGGTACGTGCTGGCCGTGGGCATCGGGCTGGTGCAGGCGGTGCTGTTCGTGGCGGTGGCGCTGCTGCCCGCGCTGGGGCTGGAGCTGGCCGGCGGATGGCCGCTGGCGATACCGGTGCTGGTGCTGGGGATCACGGCGTTCCTGGCGCTGGGCGCGATCGTCGGCTCCTTCGCCCGTACGCCGGAGGCGGTGGCGGCGGTCGCCAACTTCCTGATGGTGCCGATGGCGTTCCTGTCCGGCTCGTTCTACCCGCTGGACGCCATGCCGTCGTGGATGCAGGCCATGAGCTGGGTGCTGCCGCTGCGGCACCTCAACGACGGGGTCTCGGCGGCGCTCACCGACGCGGGCGGCGGCGCGGACATCGCGGTGGCGTGCGGCGGTCTGGCGGCGTTCGCGGTGGTGTTCGGGGCCGTGGCGTTCCGGGTCTTCCGCTGGAGCGACCGCACATGACGGCGACGACCGCGGCGCGGACGCCGGCCGTACGGGACGGGGAGCCGGCGCCGTTCGAGGCGGCCCGGGCCTGGCTGGCGGAGGCGCTGCGGCGCCGCTGGGCGGCCGGCGGCGGTTCGGGCGGGCCGGGCGCGGGCGACGGGGAAGGCGCGGTCGGCTTCTGCGCCACCCGCGCTCCAAACCCCCCGCTTCCCCTCGTCGTTCCCCTCGGCGCCGCCGACGTCCTGCACCCCGGCCGCGACCCGTGGCCGGACCAGCGCCCCGGCGCGACCGTGCACCTCAGCTCGCGCGCGGTGCTCGTCGGCCCGTGGGGGGCCGGACGGCATCCGGCCGCAGGCGGACCGCCCGCACCGCGGCCCGCCTGCGGCCGGTGCCTCGCGATGCGGTGGCAGCGGCTGCGTACCCGCTCGGAACGGGAGGCGCTGGAGGGCGGGTTCGCGCCCGAGGGCGGCTCCGCCTGGCCGGTGCTGACCGACCACGTCGCCGACGCCGTGTGGGCCGTGTGCCGCGCGGTCGCCGGCCGGCGCTCGCCCGACGGGCAGGCCCGCGTCACCCGCGTCGACCTCGGCACCCTGGCGCTGGCCACCTTCCCGCTGCTCCCCGAGCCGCTCTGCCCCGCCTGCGTGACCCCCGGAGACGACGCCCCCGAGCACGGCCGGATGCACCTCGCCCCCGCCCCGAAGCCGGCCCCCGACGTCTACCGCGTCAGCCCGCTCGACGCGCTCGACCTTCCCGAGGCGGCGCTCACCAACCCCGTCTGCGGCGTGCTCGGCTCCACCACCCACCTCAACCCCGCCTCCACCACCACCGCGCCGATCTCCGGCAGCGCCTTCGTCCGCGGCTACGCCGGCCTCAACGACGTCACGTTCTCCGGCCAGGCCGACGCGTACGCCACCAGCCGCACCCTCGCGTACCTGGAGGGCCTGGAGCGCTACGCCGGCACCCACGCCCGCCGCGGCCTGCGCCCCGTGACCGCCTCGCTCGACGAACTCGCCGCCGCATGGGGCGAGGACGGCGTCGTCGACCCGCGGGACACCGGCGTGTACGCCCCCGAGACGTACCGCGCCGACCCGCTGGTGGACCCGTTCGACCCGGCCCGCCCCATCCCCTGGATCTGGGGCCACCGCCTGCGCGACGACCGGCCGGTGCTCGTCCCCGCGCGGCTGGTGCACTACGGCGCCGGGCTGCCGTCCGACAACTTCGTCTTCGAGTGCTCCAACGGCTGCGCCACCGGCGGCTCGCTCGCGGAGGCCGCGCTGTACGGGCTGCTGGAGCTCATCGAGCGCGACGCCTTCCTCCTCGCCTGGTACGGACGCGGCCCCGGCCCCCGCGTCGACCCCCGCTCGGCCGGCGACGCGCGGGTGCGCGGCATGCTGGACCGCGCGGCGCTCCTCGGCTACGAGGTACGTGCCTTCGACACCCGCAGCGACCTCGACGTCCCGGTGATCACCGCGGTGGCCGTACGGGAGGACGGCGGCCCCGGGCTGCTGTCCTTCGGCGCCGCCGCGGGCCCGGACCCGGCGGGGGCGCTGACCGGCGCGCTCAGCGAAGTGCTCACGTACATCCCGCACCTGCCGTACCAGGTGGCCGAGCGCCGCGCCGAACTGGAGGCGATGGCGGACGACTTCGGGCTCGTACGGCAACTGAAGGACCACGCCCAGCTCTACGGGCTGCCGCGGATGGCCGCCCACGCCGGGGACTTCCTGACCGGCGACCCGGCGCAGCCCCTGGCCGGCGTCTTCGCCGACTGGGCCCGGACGCGCCCGGCGACGCTCGATCTCCGTGACGACCTGCGGCTGCTCGTCGACGCGCTCGCGGCGCGCGGGCACGACGTGGTGGCCGTCGACCAGACGACGCCCGAGCAGCGGGCGCTGGGCCTGCGCACCGTCGCGACGCTGGCGCCGGGGCTGCTGCCGCTGGACTTCGGCTGGCACCGGCAGCGGGCGCTGCGGATGCCGCGGCTGGCGGCGGCCCGGGCGGCTGGCGGAGCCCGCCCGCGCGCGGTGCCGCACCCGTTCCCGTAGTCAGGTGCGGGGCCGCCGCGCACCGCAGCCCTCGCGGGAGGACCTGGTCCGGTCCCGTGAGGGCTGCCTTGGGCGCGGCGTCACCGACAGAACGTCAGGCGCTGCACGAGGTGGTGCTGGTGGTGCTGGAGCAGGTCGAGGTGGAGGAGCAGGAGGTCGAACCGGCGAGGACGACCTCGGCCTGGTCCGAGTAGTCCGAGATCTCGAAGGTCTCCGACTCCAGCTCCAGGATCTCGTCGGCGAGGGTGGAGAGCGCCTTGTCAGCCATGGGAACTCCTTCTTCCGTGTCCGGAGGTCGGGCCCGTCGCCCGTGGGACCGGCGGGTCCGATGCTTGTCACGGCCATTGAAACGACGTCGGCTGCCACCCCCGCCCGTGTTTCGCTGTCACTTCGCTGACACCCGGCGACAGGGGGCTGAGTCCGTACCGATCACGTCGTCGGGCAGGCTGGAGCCGCCCGGAAGAGGAGCGTGGCGCGCATGGCCGTACCCGCGGACGTCCTTCGGTCCGCCGTCGAGTGCTGTCTCGACGTCCATCTCCACCCCGAGCCGTCCGGCGCCGAGGAGCGCACCGCGGGCGTGCTGGCCGGCGCGCTCGCCGCCGACGGCTACGCCGTCACCCGCGGCGTCGGCGGGCACGGCGTCGTCGGCCTGCTGCGCCGCGGCGCGGGCCCGACCGTGCTGCTGCGCGCCGAACTCGACGCGCTGCCCGTGACGGAGGACAGCGGGCTGCGCTACGCCAGCACCGTGCCCGGCGTCGCCCACGCCTGCGGCCACGACGTGCACCTCGCCGCGCTCGCCGGCGCCGCCCGGCTGCTCGCGCGCGACACGGCGGGCTGGCGCGGCACGGTGGCGGTCGTCGGGCAGCCGGCCGAGGAGACGCTGGAGGGCGCGCTGGCGATGCTGCGCGCCGGGCTCTACGACCTCACCGGACCCCCCGACGCCGTTCTCGCCCAGCACACCGCGCCGCTGCCCGCCGGCACCGTCGCGCACGCGGACGGCGCCCCGCTGCTGGCCGGCACGGTCGCGGTCGACGCGGTGCTGCACGGCACCGGCGGCCACGCCGGGGCGCCGCACCTGACGGTGGACCCGGTGGTGTCGGCGGCGGCGGCCGTGCTGCGGCTCCAGGCGCTGGTCGCCCGCGAACGGGCGCCCGCGGAGCAGGCGGTGCTGACCGTGGGCCGGCTCGCGGCGGGCACGGAGGCGAACGTCATCCCGGACCGCGCGGAACTGGGCATCAGCCTGCGGGCGTTCGACGAGGGCACGCTGGAGCGGCTGCTGGCGGGGGTGCGCCGGGTGCTGGCCGCCGAGGCGGAGGCGGCGGGGGCGCCGCGGGCACCGGAGGTGGCGGTACGGTCCCGCGCGCGGACGCTGCTGCCGGACGTGGGACTGACGGCGGAGCTGCGGGCGGCCCACGTCGCGGCGTTCGGCGGCGCCCGGGTGCTGCGCTGGCAACCGGCCACCGCGGCGGAGGACTTCGCCTGGTACGGCCCCGCCGGCGCGGAGGTGCACGGTGCCCCCGGCGCCCGGCTCGGCTACTGGATGCTGGGCACCGTCTCCGCGTCGGCCCGCCGCGAAGCGGCGCGCACGGGGCTGCCGGTGCCGGGCAACCACTCGCCGCGGTTCGCGCCGGACCTGCGGACGGCGCTGCCGACGGGCATCGAGGCGCTGACGGCGGCGGCGAGACGGGCGCTGGGCGCGCGTCCACCGGATGCCGGCGGCGCGACCGGCCCCGCCGCCGATCCCGGCGCCGATCCCGGCTCCGGCGCCGATTCCAGTCCTGGCCCCGGTCCCGGCCCTGGCGAGGCGGCCCGATGAGCCCGGGCAGGTCGGTCGAGGTGGCCTTCGTCCGCCGGGACTTCGACGCCCCGCCGGCCGAGACGACGGCGGTGCGGCTGCTGTGGCTGCTGCGGGCCCATCTGCCGCACGGCCTGCGGGTGGAGCCGGAGCGGATCAGGCTGCGGCTGACGCCGCCGGAGGCCGGCGCGACGGCGGTGGCGGGAGACGCGCTGACGCACAGCGCGTGCACGGGCTGGTCGGTGGAGAACTGACCCGGTCACACCCAGCCGCGCTCGCGGGCGAGCAGCGCGGCCTGCGCCCGCGTGGAGGCCCCGAGGACCCGCAGCACGTCGGCGATGTGCCTGCGGTACGTACGCACGGAGACCCCCAGGTCCCGGGCCCCGGTCTCGTCCTTGCCCACCGCGCACATCATGCGCAGCACCCGCAGCTCCGCCTCCGACAGCTCCGGCGCCGGCTCCTCGGGCTCGCGCAGCTCGACGGAGACGTCCTCCGCCTGCTCCCAGATCTTCTCGAAGAGCCCGGACAGCGTGCTGACCAGCCCCCGCCCCCGTACCATCAGCGCGCCCTCGTCGGCGTTCTTCGGGTCCTTGGGCATGAGGGCGACCCGGCCGTCGTACACGACGAGCTGGTCCGATATGTCCTCGACCACCCGTACCTCGCCGCCCCGGGCCAGCAGCTCCCGGACGTAGCCGGAGGCCCGCGGATACCGCAGCGAGTCCGCGGGCACCACCAGCCGCCGCCGCACCCCGCGCTTCAGCGCCCGCCACTCCACCCCGCGCCGCCGGTTCACCACCTCGTCGGTGATCATGTGGAAGCCGGGCTCGACGGAGGCGATCTCCTCCCGCGCGAAGAAGACCAGCTCCTCCACCCGGTTCATCAGGTCCGCGCGCTCGTCTATCTCCTCCACCCCGTGCTCCCCGTCGTACGCGCCCGCCGGGCGGCCGTTCGCCGGGGCCGCGGTCTCCGCGCGCAGCGTCGTCAGGACGTGCCGGCTCTGGGTGAGCGTCTGGATCTCCTGGTACATCTCGCGCAGCCGCATCTCGGTGAGCCGCGCCACGACCTGCTCCGGATCGACCGGGACGAAGCTCCCCGCCCGATCCCCGGGTCTGAGCAGCCGCAGCCCGATCAGCCGGGTCATGGCCTGGTCCAATTCGTGCGAGGCGATGCCGAGCTTCACGTGGAGGCCCTCGGAGGGTGAATCGGGGTGCCGGAGGAAATGCCGGTAAAGATGCTCCTCGGCGGGGGAGACCCCGAAAACGCCCATTTCATTGGTGTGCACGGCGAGCCTCCTGCTTCGAGCGGTCTGCCACGAGGGGCCGTCGGTCGTCGGCCCCATGGTTACGCGCCGTCGCCACGGCAGGGTGAACTTCGGCGTAACGACAATTTGTCACGCCGGAGTGCGCTGCGGCCATGCATACCCGGGGCGTTCCGTGGAATGCGAGGGGCGGGCGCGGCGTGAGCGCATGATCTCCGAATTCCCGGGCGAAGCCGGTGAATTCAGCGGATGCCGAATACCGGAACCGGCGCCCCCGGAACGCCGACGCCGGTTCCGTGGCGGTGACAGAGGAGGCGCCCGGGCCGGCCCCCCGCCCCCCCGCCGGTCGCGGCCGGGCGGGTGTCCTGCCGGGTTGATCACCCGGCTCGAACTACTTTCGGACCTCGTCGCGAAAGTGTCGTTGCGCTGTCCTCCCCGCAGAACTACGCTCCGCCCCAAATCTCGTATGCCATTCGGTATTTCGGACATCCTGGGGAGAGTCGATGAGCGGACAGCAATCCTCCGGAGCGGACGGCGTGACCCGCCGCCGGGCGCTGGGCGTCGGCGCCGCGGCGGCGGGCGCGGTGGCGGCGCTCGACCTGTCGGCCCGTACGGCATCCGCCGCCGGGGCCGACGCCGCATCCGTCGCCGCGCCCGGTCACGACCCCGACCGTGACCGGTCCTTCGACGACGGCTGGCGCTTCCACCGCGGCGACGCCGCCGGCGCCGAGGACCCCGCGTACGACGACCGCGCCTGGCGCACCCTCGACCTCCCGCACGACTGGAGCATCGAGGATCTGCCCTACGCCCCGGCCCCCGACGGCGCCGCGACCGCCGACCCGTCGCTGCTCGTGCCCCGCGAGCCGCCGGCCGAGCCCGTACCGCCGCCGGTGATCGGCCCGTTCGACCCCGCGAGTGCCGAGGGCAACGGCTCGACCGGCTACACGGTCGGCGGCGTCGGCTGGTACCGCAAGCACTTCGCCCTTCCCGGTACCGCCGCCCGCCACCACGAGCTGCGCTTCGACGGCGTCTACCAGAACGCCGACGTCTGGCTCGACGGCGAGCACCTGGGCTTCCACCCGTACGGCTACACCTCGTTCGCGTACGACCTCACCCCCCACCTGCGCCGTACGGGCCCCCACGTCCTGGCCGTACGCGTCGACAACTCCGGCCGCAACAGCCGCTGGTACGCGGGCTCGGGGATCTACCGGCACACCTGGCTCACCAGCACCGGCCCCGTGCGCGTACCGCTGTGGGGCGTGCACGTGACCACGCCCGAGGTGGGCGAGCGCCGGTCGCTCGCGCGCGTGGCCGTTTCCGTCGCGAACCTCGGCGAGCACCCCGCGCGGGCGGCGGTACGCGTCACCGTGTTCGACCCGGGCGGCCGGCCGGTCGCGACGGCGCAGGCGCCCGCCCGGGACGTCGCCCCCGGCACCCGGGACGTACCGGACGACGCCGCCGTCCGCCTCGACATCCCCCTCGACCGCCCCGCGCTCTGGTCCCCCGCCTCGCCGAGCCTGTACACCGCCCGTGCCGAGGTCCTCGTACGCGGCCGGGCCGTCGACACCGTCAGCACCCGCTTCGGCATCCGCTCGCTCACCTGGAACGGCGACGTGGGCTTCCTCCTCAACGGCGAGCCAGTCGAGTTCGCGGGCGCCAACGTCCACCACGACCACGGCCCGATGGGCGCCGTCGCGCTCGCCCGTTCCGAGGAGCGCCGGGTGGAGATCCTCCAGGCCGCCGGCTTCAACTCGATCCGCACCGCCCACAACCCGCCCACGCCCGAGCTGCTCGACGTCTGCGACCGGCTCGGCATGCTGGTGATGGACGAGCTCTTCGACGTGTGGGACACCGGCAAGAACCCGGACGACTACTCCCTGCACTTCGCCGACTGGTGGGAGCGGGACCTCACCGGCACCGTCCGCCGCGACCGCAACCACCCCAGCGTCGTCATGTGGTCGCTGGGCAACGAGATCACCGACAACACCGCCGGCCGCCGCGGCGCCGAGCTGGCGCGGGCGCTGCGCGCCCTCGACACCACCCGGCCGCTCACCCTCGGCGGCGGCTCGACGCACTCGGCGGACGACCCGTCCTGGCAGTACCTCGACATCAATGACGTGCACTACAACGCCAACGGCAAGGGCTACGCCCAGATGCACGCCGCGCACCCCGGCAAGGCCCTGACGCACAACGAGACCTTCCCCGCGACCATCCACCAGGACGTCACCTTCGCCGCCGCGCACACCTGGGCCGTCGGCACCTGGATCTGGGCCGCCTGGGACTACCTCGGCGAGGCGGGCATCGGCAAGACCGCGATACCGCCGGTGGGCACGGGGGCGACCATCGGCGACCAGAGCGTCATGCCCGGCTGGTCGATCTCGCGCGAACTGCACCACAACTGGGGCGGCTTCGGCTATCCGTACCCGTACTTCCAGGCCAACTGCGGCGACTTCGACCTCATCGGGCAGCCGAAGCCGCAGCACTCCTGGCGCGCCGCGGTCACCGGGAGCAGCCCGGTGGAGCTGCTGGTCGAGCGGCCCACGCCGGCGGGCACCGAGCAGGTGGCGCTGTGGTGGGGCTACTACGACGAGCTGGCGAGCTGGACCTGGGACGTGGCGCGGGACCGGCCGATGACGGTACGGGTCTACACCCCCGGCGACGCCGTGACGCTGCTGCTGAACGGGGCGGAGGTCGCCTCCCGCGCGGTGACGGCGGCGGACCGGTGCGCGGTGGCGCTGACCGTCCCGTACCGTCCGGGCCGGCTGACCGCCGTCGCCCGGCGGGAGGGCCGGGAGATCGGCCGGACGACGCTCACGACGACGGGCCCGCCGGCGGCGCTGCGGCTCACTCCGGACGTCGAGCGGCTGACCACGGGCCGGGACGACCTGGCGCACGTGCTGGCGGAGGTGGTCGACGCCCGCGGCAGGGTGGTGCCGGACGCGACGGTACGGGTGGAGTTCGCCACCGGCGGCGCAGGCGAACTGGCGGCGGTCGGCAACGGCAACCCGCACAACGTCGACAGCTTCCGCGGGCCGCGCCGGCACACGTGGCACGGCCGGGCGCTGGCGATCCTGCGCCCGGCGAAGCGACCGGGGGTGGCGACGCTCAGGGCGACGGCGGACGGCCTGCGCCCGGCGGAGGTCCGTCTGCGGGTGACCGAGCCGGCGGCGGGGCGCCGTGCCCGCTGACCCGCCCGCTGACCCGCCGGGGGGCCGGATCGTGCGGGGAATTACCGGTCGCGACGGCCCGGGGCGGTTTGGGACGATCACGGGATGACCCCTGACCGTACGTTCGACGCGCTGGTCGCCGAGGCCGAGGCCGAGCCCACCGACGGCTGGGACTTCTCCTGGTTCGAGGGCCGCGCCACCGAGGCGCGGCCCTCCTGGGGGTACCAGCGGGCCATGGGTGCGCGCATGGCCGTCGCGAGCGCGTCGCTGGACGTCCAGACCGGCGGCGGCGAGGTGCTCGCCGGGGTGCCGGTGCGGCCGGCGGTGTCCGTGGCCACCGAGGCGTGGCCGCCGAACGTCGCCAGGGCCACGGCCCTGCTGCACCCCCTGGGCACCGTCGTGGTCGCGGCCCCGGAGGACGCGCCGCTGCCGTTCGCGGACGGCGCGTTCGACCTCGTGGTCAGCCGGCACCCGGTGCGGCCCCACTTCGCCGAGATCGCCCGCGTCCTGCGTCCCGGCGGCACGTACTTCGCTCAGCACGTCGGTCCCGCGAGCGTCTTCGAAGTGGCCGAGTACTTCCTCGGGCCGCAGCCGGAGGAGGCGCGCAGGAGCCGCGACCCGCGGCGCGAGCGGGCGGCGGCGGAGGCGGCGGGGCTGGAGGCCGTGGAGGTGCGGACGGAGCGGCTGCGGATGGAGTTCCACGACGTGGGCGCGGTGGCGTACTTCCTGCTGAAGGTGATCTGGATCGTGCCGGGCTTCACGGTGGCGGCGTACCGGCCGCGGCTGCGCGAGCTGCACGAACGGATCGAGGCGGAGGGCCCGTTCGTCGCCCACAGCTCGCGGACGCTCTTCGAGGCGCGGAAGCCCTCGTAGGGAGGGCGGTACGGGGCGCCGCGGGGTCCGCGTGCGCCCCGTACCGGTGGGGATCAGATGCCGAACGCCGCCGGCCAGCGGATCAGGCCGCCGGGCAGCGGGTGGTCCTCGTCGAGCGCGAGGGCCATCACCGCCTCGTCCGGCGCCTCGACGCTGAGCCGGATGCCGTACGCGGACGCCCGTGTGAAGCCGAACCGCGGGTAGTACTCCGGGTGCCCGACGAGGACGACGTACCGCTCGCCCCGCGCCGCGGCCGCCGCGAGCGCGGCCCGTACGGCCACGGAACCCACGCCGTCCCGCTGCCGCTCCGGCCGTACGGAGACGGGCCCGAGGCAGAGCGCGGGAGTGTCGCCGACGTGGCCGCGGGTGAGCAGGATGTGCCCGAGGAGGGCGGCACCGGTGCCGTCGGCGGCATCGGCGGCGTCGGGGTCCGCGACGACGAGGGACAGGCCCTCGATCCACGCGGTCGTGTCGGCGCGCAGCTTGTCGACGATGTCGGCCTCGTTCGCCCTGCCGAAGGCGGCGAGGGTGATCTCGCGGATGACGGGGATGTCGGCGCGCGTCTCGGCGCGCGTGATCCAGGTGTTGCCCATGATGGATGCGGATCCGTTTCGGTGGTCGTGTTCGTGTGGACGCCCCGCGGGCTCACGCTCCCGGCGGGGGCGGGGGAGAGGTCAGGCCACGGCCCGGGACGTGAGGGAGACCCGGACGCTGCGCACGGTGGCCTTGAGCGCGGTCATCAACCTCACCTCCCTTGTCTTCTCTCCGGCGGGATCCCGCCCGTACGAACACGGCGAGCGCCACCCTACACGCGAAGCCCCCGGCGGGGTCGGGAGGGCTGCCGGGGGCGGCCCGCAGGGCGGCGAGGTGACCTTATGGTGGGTGAATGCACCCTCCATCGGCAGACAGCGAGGACCGCGGCTCGCCCCCGGCGGGGGAGACCGAGCCCGCCGAGGGGCCGGAGCCGCACCGGGCGCGCGTCATGGCGGAGTCGTTCGGCACGGACCCGGCCCGCTACGACCGCACGCGCCCCCGCTACCCGGCCGGGCTGATCGCCCGTATCGCGGGCGAGGCCGGGGGAGACGTCCTCGACGTGGGCACGGGCACCGGCATCGTCGCGCGCCAACTCCGGGCGGCCGGCTGCCGTGTGCTCGGCCTGGACGTCGACGCCCGCATGGCCGCGTACGCGCGGGGGCACGGGCTGGACGTCGAGGTCGCCCCGTTCGAGGAGTGGGACGCGGCGGGCCGGAGCTTCGACACGGTCGTCGCCGGCCAGACCTGGCACTGGATCGACCCGGCCGCGGGCCCCGCCAAGGCGGCCGGGGTGCTGCGCCCGGGTGGCGCACTCGCCGTGTTCTGGAACGTCTCCCAGCCCGCCCCCGACGTGGCCGAAGCCCTCGCGTCCGCCTACCGCGACGCCCTGCCGGGCGCGCCCCTGAACCCCTGGAGCCGTACGGCCCTGAACGGCTACTCGGCGATCGTCGACAAGACGGCGGCCGGCATCCGGGCCGCGGGCGCCTTCGGCGAACCGGAGGAGTGGCGGTACGGGTGGGAGTGCGCGTACACGCGCGACGAATGGCTGGATCAACTCCCCACGGGCGGCGGCATGGCGGTCCTGAGCCCCGCCCAGCGGACGGCCCTTCTCGACGCCACGGCCGCGGCGGTCGACGGCCTGGGCGGGAGCTTCACGATGGGGTACACGGCACTGGCGATCACCGCGCGGCTCAGCGGCTAGGCCCGCCGGGGTGATCGAGACCGAACGGCTCCTGCTGCGGCCGTTGACGGCGGCGGACGTCGAGGCGTTCGTGGCGCTGCACGCCGACGAGCGGGTGAACAGGTTCGTCGGCGCGTACACGCGCGAGCAGGCGCGGGAGCGGCTGGTCGCGATCGAACGTCAGTGGGCGGAACGCGGCCACGGGCTGTGCGCCGTCGAGTTGAAGCCGAGCGGGGAGTTCATCGGCCGGGTGGGGCTCAACTACTGGGCGGAACTGGACGAGGTGGAACTCGGCTGGACCCTCGCGGCGGAGTTCTGGGGCCACGGCTACGCGACGGAGGCGGCCCGCGCCTGTCTGGACTGGGGTTTCGCGACGCTGGCGGAGGAGTACTTCATCTCCCTGATCCGCCCGGCGAACACGCCGTCGGTGCGGGTGGCGGAACGGCTGGGGTTCGCGCCGCTGCGGGACGGGACGTTCCTGGGGCACCCGGTGACGGTGTACGCGCGGAACAGGCCGTCCGCCGCCTGACGCCGCCCGCGGCGCGGTGGTGTGCGCCCCGCCACCGGGGGGCCGTTCACGGTGGCGGGGCGCGGTCTTCACGGCTGCGTCACGACGGTGTCGAGGCAGCGTCGGGACAGGTGTGGCGGGTGCTCACGCGCAGGGGCCGAGGTCCTCCCAGACCCCGCTGCCGCCGCCGGGCGTCTCGCCCTGGGTCCACCACTTGGCGCGCCAGGTGTGGCCGTTGTGGCTGACCGTGTTGCCGCCGTTGTACACGGAGCCCGCGCTCCAGGGCGCCGCGGTGCACTCGTCGGGGTCGCCGGGGCCCGGGTCGCCGCCGCCGATGTTGACGTCGATGCAGGAGTAGAAGGCGTTGCCCGTGTCGTAGACGTTCCAGACGGCGAGAACCTTCTGCTTGCCGCTGAAGTTGCCGAAGTTCACGTTGTGGTACACGTCGGCGGGAGGCTGGGCACCCCCGTCGTTGAACTCGGCGATCTTCGTGCCGCCGATGAAGTACTGCCAGGTGCTGGTGCGGTGGCGGGCGGTGAGGTGCCAACTGAACTGGGTCGAGCTGCCGACCGCGTTGACCCGCCAGCCCTTGTTGTCGTCGTTCAGCTCGGCGAACTGCCCGTTGCCGCCGTTGCAGCTCGTCAGCCCCTTCGGGCCCTCGACGCTCTGCGGCTCGTACTTGATCTGCCCGCAGCTCACGACGCCCTGCGCGCACTGGTCCTGGCGGCTGGACGGGGACGTGACCCAGCCGTGGGCGCTGGCGGAGGGGGCGGGGAGGCTCACGGCCAGGACGGGGGCCACTGCCGCACCGACCACTGCCGCCAGTCTTCGTTTCGTGTGCATGTCAACTCCTGGGCTCGCGTGACGTGGGAGGACGTGCATGTGGCCACGGGTGGTCCAGCGGATCGCCCTCCGCGCGCTGCCTTCGCGCGCCGTCGACTGCGGAGTGGCGACCGGGTGTTGGTCTAGACCTTATCGGCTGTCGGGGACCGGTCAAGAGGGCACGACCCACCAAGTCCGCACGTGACTCCACTGGTCTGGACAAGACCGCTCACCGCGCGTCTCCCCCGGCGGGCAGGGGAGTTGAGGGCTTCACCGGGCCCCGGGCGCGTACGGGATCGTCGGCCGGGACCAGGAACGGCGTCAGCAGCTCCGGCACCGCCTCCTCGGCGAACCGCAGCCCCTGCGCCTCGCCCACGTCGTACGCCGCGTACGCCTGCGCCCCCGCCGCCGTCGTCGCCCGCAGCGTCACCAGACCCGCCCGCCGCTGGAACGGCGACTGCCGCACCGTCCAGCCGACCACCCCGTCCCGCCGCAGCGCCACCGTGGAGCGCCGCAGGGTGCCGCTCCGTACGACGAGATACGGCCCCGCGAGCCCGTGCCCCAGGCTCCGGTACGCGTCCCGGGCCAGCAGCGCCGCCGCCGGCAGCAGCACCGCCGCCGCCACCGCCCCCGCGTACGCCGGCCCCCGCGCCGGCAGCGCCGCCCCCAGCGCCACCAGCACCGCCACCGGCACCAGCGCCGCGCCCAGCGACCACCGCAGCCGCCGCGCCAGCGCGGCCCGCGGATGCGGGGCCAGCGCCGGCCGGGTCAGCGCGACGCGGGCGCGGAGCACGCGGGACGTCACGCCGTCCACGACGGCGCGCGGCGCGGCGGGCAGCAGGGTGTTGAGGTCGTTCTCCTCGCTGTCCTTGCGGGACAGGCCGGTCGCTATCGCCTCCACCCGGGCCGCGCCCGACAGCCGCACGCCCAGCGGCTCGACCACGTCGACGCCGCGCAGCCGCGCCTCCTCCAGCGATATCGACCGGGTGGTCAGCAGCCCGCGGCGGACGCGGAGCGTGCCGTCCGGCTCGCGCTCCAGCCGGTAGCTCCACCACATCTCGGTCCACAGCCCGAGCGCCCCCACGAACCCGGTGACCAGCGCGATCGACCCCAGGGCCAGCACCGTCCACAGCGCGGGCAGCGGGCTGAAGGTGTCCCGCACCCAGTCGACGACCGTCTCCTCCGCGCCGAACCACTGGCTGACCTGCATCACCGCGCCCCAGCCGGTGAGCGCGAGGAGGGGGGTGAGGAAGGAGAGGGGCGCGTAGCGGATCCAGCCGGGGGAGAGGGCGGCGAGCCGGGGGTCGTCGGCCGCGGCTCCTGCGGCGGGTGTGGCCCGGCGCAGGAGCGCGCGGCGCAGCGACTCGCCCTCCGCGCGCCGCACCGGGGACAGTTGCAGCGCGGACTCGCGCGCGGCGGTCTGGTCGCCGGTGCCGATGCGGACCTTGACCAGCCCGAGGAGGCGCAGGAGGGGATGCGCGGTGAGGTCGACGGTGCGGATCCGGTCGCGGGGAAGGGAGCGCCGGGTGGTGAACAGCACGCCGGTACGCAGCTCGACCCGCTCGGCGCCGACGCGGTAGCGGGTGTGGCGCAGCCGCAGCGCGTCCACGGCGAGCCCGCCGCTGACGAGCAGCGCGCAGCCGGCCAGCACCCAGGCCACGGCGGCGCGGACGTCGAGGTGGGCGGCGAGCCCGGCGCCGACGGGGACGCCGGCGCCGAAGGCGGCGCCGAGGAGGAGTTCGGCGGTGACGAGGAGGGAGCGCCGGTCGAGCCGCCGCCAGTCGGGGACGGCCGGGCCGGCGCCGGTGTCCGTGCCGGTGTCGGCGCCCGTAGCGGCGCGGGTGCCCGCGCCCGTACCGGCGCCTCTGTTCCCACCCGTACGGACGCCTCTGTCCCCGCCCGTACCGGCGCCTCTGTCCCCACCCGTGCCCGTGCCCGTGTCTGCCTCTGTGCCGGTGCCCGTGTCTGCCCCTGCGCCGGTGCCGGCGCCCGTACCCGTACCCGTACCCGAGTCCGTCACGTCGCGTCCCCCGGGGTCTGCTGCGTCGCCAGCGCCAACTGCTCCGCCAGCTCCGCCGCCTCCTCGTGGTCCAGCGCCTCTATCCGCAGCGCCCCCTTCGCCGACGCGGTCGTCACCGTCACCGCCGCCAGCCCGAACGCCCGCTGCAACGGCCCCCGTTCGGTGTCCACCGTCTGGATCCGCGACATGGGCGCGATCCGGGAGTCGACCCAGAAGTAGCCGGTACGGACGTACACCGCGTCGTCCGTCACCTCCCACCGGTGCACGCGGTAGTACCACCGCGGCAGCCCGAGCCCCGCCCCCAGCCCCGCCGCGGCCACCCCCGCGCCCGCCACCAGCAGCCAGAACCGGGCCGGCCCGATCAGCGCGCCCAGCACCCCCAGCACCGCGACCGGCACGGCCGCCGCCAGGAGCAGTTGCGTCCGCCACCAGGCGACGGCCCGGCGGTCCACCCGGTGGTGCGGCGGTCGCAGCCGCGGCCCCGCCGGGCCCGGGTCCCGGCCCTCTCGATCTACGCCCACAATCTGAACCGTACGTCCTGCCGCGCGGAGGCCACGGCCGGGTCCGCGGCGTTCCGGCCGCGGCGACCGGCTCGCGGCGCTCCGGGAGGGGCGTGCCGCCCGGCGGGCGGCACGCCCTACGGCGCCCTTACGGCTCCAGGACGACCTTCCCCACCGTGCCCCGCGTCTCCAGCGCCCGGTGCGCCTCCGCCGCCCGCGCCAGCGGGTAGCGCTGCACCAGCGCCTGCCAGCGGCCCGTCGCCGCCTCCGTCAGCGCCGCCTCCTCCATGCGCCGCAGGGGGTTCTCGCCGCCGACGCGGCTGAGCCAGTCGGGGCCGAGGACGTTGACCGACGTGATGCCCCGCTCCGCCAGCTCCGCCTCCGTGAACTCCAGCGGCGTCCCCGACGACCAGCCCAGCACCAGGTGCCGCCCCCCGGGCGCGAGGAGGTCGGCCGCCGCGCGGGCGGCGTCGCCGCCGACGGTGTCGAGGAGCACCGTGGGCCGGCGGTCGCCGAGGGCGGCGCGTACGGCGCCGGGCCAGGCCGGGTCGGTGTAGTCGGCGGCGGCGTCGGCACCGAGGTCCCGTACCTGCGCGACCTTCTCCGGACCGCCGGCCAGGCCCACGACGTACGCGCCGAGGTTGCGGGCGTACTGGACGAGCAGCGAGCCGACGCCGCCCGCCGCCGCGGTGACGACCACGACGTCGTCCGGCGTCACCGCGGCGAAGTGCAGGAACCCCATCGTCGTCCGCCCGGTGCCGATCATCGCGACGGCCTCCGCGGCGTCGAGGGAGTCGGGCAGCGCGTGCAGCCGCTCCGCCTCGGTGACGGTCAGCTCCGCGTAGCCGCCGGGGACGAGCCCGATGTGGGCGACGACGCGCTTGCCCAGCCAGTCCGGGTCGACGCCGTCGCCCACGGACTCGACGGTGCCGGCGACCTCGCGGCCGGGGATCGTGGGCAGGTCGGCGGGTGGCATGGGCCCGCGGGTCTCGCCGGCCCGCAGGAAGGTGTCGAGGAGGTGCACCCCCGCGGCGGCGACGGCGATACGGACCTGGCCGGGGCCGGGTACGGGGTCGTCGGTCTGCTCGTAGACGAGGTTCTCGGCCGGGCCGAAGGCGTGAAGTCGAATGGCGTGCATGGGACCAGCAGACAACTTGAACAGAACTTCAGGTCAAGCGGAGGCCCCCGCGCGTCGGCCGCCCGGCCGGCGAGCCGGGCCGGAGCCCGTGCCCGCCGACCGGGCGCACCGCCCCCGATCCCCGATCCCCCTCGGGATCCCCCGTGTTCCCCCGGTCCCAGGCCCCCCTGGTCGCCCTCGGTGGGCGGTGTACTTTACGCCACTGCCCCGGTGTCCCGTCCCTTGAGGCGCCCCTACGCCGCCCCCTCCGCCGCCGCCCCCCACGCCGCCGCGTCGAGCCGCCGCCCCGGCAGCGCCAGGCGCACCGCCTCGATCGCACTCGCGAACGCCACCTCGCTCAGCACGCCCGGCGCCGCCACCTGGTCCCCCGCCAGGTACACCCCGTCCCCCCGGTCCACCGCGGGCCGGTCGCGCCAACTGCTGCCCGGCGGGTCCACCGCACCCGTGCGGCCCGCGGCCAGCGCGTGGCGGCGCCACACCGTACGGTCCCGCCAGCCCGGGAAGCCCAGGTCGAGCAGCTCCTCGGCCCGCGCGACACCCGCCGCCCGGCTCTCCCCGGGGGCCACGGGCACCTGGCCCTGGACGAGCTGCTCGCCGGCCGGTGCCAGCGTCGGGTCGCCGGCGGAGAAGCGCTCCAGCCAGCCGGGGGCGTCGAGGTCGGAGACGACGAAGGCGTCGCCGCGGCGCCGGCGGAGGGCGAGGTCGATCAGGACCGTACGGCCCGAGGGCCAGGTCAGCGACGGGTCGCCGAGGAGCGTGCGGGCGGCCGGGAGCGAGGTGGCGACGACGACGGGGCCGTCCTGCGGCAGCTCGTCGACGCGGCTCCCGACCTCGATCCGTACGCCCATGTTCCACGCCATGCCCGCCATCCGGTCGACCACGGAACCCCAGCCGCCCACCGGGTAGTGCGCCTCGGGCGGCAGCGCGGTGGTGCGGCGCAGCCGTTCCTGGACGAAGGCGGCGGACAGGGCGCCCGGGTCGTGGTGGAAGATCGCGACGGCGCTGTAGCGGGCGGCGGCCTGGGCGCCGGCCTCGCCGGCGATCTCCGCCGCCCAACTGTGGAAGTCGCGGTCGACGGGTGCCTCGCGGCGGCGGACGAGGCGCAGCATCGCGGCCGGCGGCACCTTCCGCAGCCGGCCGTCGTGGCGGAAGCGGAACCGGGAGCCGTCCAGCGGCGGGATCGGGGCGAGCGGGCCGAGCAGGTCGCGCCGGTTGAGCCAGGCCCAGTGCGGGCCGCGGTAGTAGAGCGCGTGCGGGCCCTCGTTGGTGCGGTAGGGCGCGTCGGCGGTACGGGCCCGCCCCCCGAGGGTGCCGTGCGCCTCGTACAGCGTCACCCGAGCGCCGGCCTCGGCGGCGGTGATGGCGGCGGTGAGCCCGGCCAGCCCGCCGCCGATGACGGAGATCCGTTCCATGATCCGCTCCTCACCTGCGGTAGTGCCGTATCTGCGACAGGACGACGGCGGGGGCCCGGATGTGACACCCGGGCGGTTGTCAGTGTCGTACGTCACGATGGGGCGCATGACGAGGCGGAAGACGATCAAGGCGCCGCGCCGCCCGGCGGTGCGGCTGCCGGCGGACCTGGAGCGGTACGGGGCGGTGGAGGAGACCGCCGCCGGGGAGGGCGACGCGGTCGACGCGGGGGCGTACCGGGTGGCGGACCTGGAGCCCGACGGGGACTACGACGCGCTGGAGTTCTCCGGCCTCGACCTGACCGGTGCCGACGGCGCGGGCGCGCGCTTCATGGACTGCGCCCTGCGCCGCTGCGTGCTGGACGCGGCCCGGCTGCCCAGCGCGCGGCTGATCGACTCGGTGCTGGAGGAGGTGCGCGGCGCGGGCACGGACCTGGCGGGGGCGACGCTGCGGGACGTGGAGCTGACGGACACGAGGCTGGGCGGCGTCCAGTTGCACGGGGCGACGCTGGAGCGGGTGGTGCTGCGGGGCGGCAAGGCGGACTTCCTGAACCTGCGCGGGGCCCGGCTGACGGACGTCGTGTTCGAGGACTGCGTCCTGGCGGAGCCGGACTTCGCCGACGCCCGCCTGGAGCGGGTGGCCTTCCCGGGCTGCGCGATCCAGCGCGCGGACCTCTCCGGCGCCCACCTGAAGGACGTGGACCTCCGCCGCGCGACGGAGCTCTCCCTGGAACGCGGCATCGACCGCCTGTCGGGCGCCGTCATCAGCCCGGACCAACTCCTCGCCCTGGCCCCGGCCTTCGCCGCCCAGGTGGGCGTGGAGGTCAGGCAGGCGTGAGCCCCGGCGCCCGAGGGCACCGGGGCTCGTCGCTCCACCGGTCGGCGTCCCGTGGACGCCCCCGCGTCAGACGCTGACGCCGAAGTCCTGGGCGATGCCCGACAGGCCCGAGGCGTAGCCCTGGCCGACCGCGCGGAACTTCCACTCCGCGCCGTTGCGGTACAGCTCGCCGAAGACCATCGCGGTCTCCGTCGCCGCGTCCTCGGTGAGGTCGTAGCGGGCGATCTCCGTGCCCCCGGCCTGGTTCACGACGCGGATGAAGGCGTTCCGCACCTGGCCGAAGTTCTGGCTGCGGGTCTCGGCGTCGTAGATCGAGACCGGGAAGACGATCTTGTCGATCTCCGGCGGCAGGCCGGCGAGGTTGACGTTGATCTGCTCGTCGTCGCCGGCGCCCTCACCGGTGACGTTGTCACCGGTGTGCACGATCGTCTGGTCCGGCGACTGCCGGTTGTTGAAGAAGATGAAGTGCTGGTCGGAGAAGACCCTGCCCTCGGCGTTCACCGCGATGGCGCTCGCGTCGAGGTCGAAGTCCACCCCCGTCGTGGTGCGGACGTCCCAGCCGAGTCCGACCGTGACGGCGGTCAGCCCGGGGGCTTCCTTGGTGAGCGATACGTTGCCGCCCTTGGACAGGCTTACGGGCATGGGGAGTCCCCTCCTGGTTCTGGCTCCACGTGCCGGAGCCTCGTCTACGGACCACAACGCGGGTGTGCCCTACCCGGTTCCACGCACCGTACGCCCACCACTTCCGGGCGACTTCCGGCGGCACAAACGACGTGACAGGTCGAACATCCGCGCGGGATCATGGAGACATGTCCGGTCCCTACCGCATCCGCGGCTCGGTCGCCCTGCCGGAGGCCGAGCTGCAGTGGCGTTTCTCCCGGTCCTCGGGGCCCGGCGGTCAGCACGTGAACACGAGCGACACCCAGGCCGAGGTCCGCTTCGACCTCGCGCGGACGCGGTCGCTGCCGCCGGTGTGGCAGGAGCGGGCCCTCGCGCGGCTCGCGGACCGGCTCGTCGACGGGCACGTCGTGGTGCGGGCGAGTGAGCACCGTTCGCAGTGGCGAAACCGCGAGGCGGCGGCCGTGCGGCTGGCCGCGCTGCTCGCGGAGGCCACGGCGCCGCCGCCCTCGCCGCGGCGGAAGCGGAAGGTCCCGCGGGGGGTCAACGAGCGGCGGCTGCGGGAGAAGAAGCAGCGGTCCGACGTCAAGCGCGGCCGCACGGGCCGCGGCTGGGGCCAGTGACCGGGCGCCGACCCCGGAGGAGGCGCACCGTCGCCCCCGCAAACACGCGAACGCTCAGCTCAGCGTCCGGTACCGCCCCCGGAAGTACGTCAGCGGACTCCCGTCGGAACTCGGCTGCCCCGCGCTCAGCACGCGCCCGATCACCAGCGTGTGGTCCCCCGCGACCACCCGCTGCTCGGTCCGGCACTCCACCGTCGCCAGCGCCCCGCCCACCAGCGCGCACCCCGTCACCTCACCGCGCGTGTACGGGATGTCGTCGAACAGCAGCCGGTCGCTGACCCGCCCCTTCATCGCGAACCGCCCGGCGATGTGCCGCTGGCTCTCGGAGAGCACCGACGCCGCCCACTCCTCGCGCTCCGTCAGCAGTTCGTCCATGCGCGAGCCGTTGCGGACGCTGACCATCACCAGCGGGGGCTCCAGGGACACCGACAGGAACGCGGTCGCCGTCATCCCCACGTCCTCGCCGTCCAGGCCGGGGTCCGGGTCGTACGCCGTGACCAGCACCACGCCCGCGGCGAGCCGGCTCATGGCCGCCCGGAACACCTCGTCGCTCACCCCACCAGGATGGTCCACCGTTCGCGTCTCATGCAGCACGCCTCGAACCGTACGTGGACGGACGGGCCCCGGGCATCGGGCCGGGGACCGAGCGGGGTCCTAGGTCCCCGTCCCCTCCCACCTGCCGCGGACCCCCCGCGGGGCCCCTGCCGCCCCACCCGGCGCGAAGCCCTCACCGAGCGGCGTGCGACTCTTGGCCGCACGCCGGTTAACACCTCCCCGCCCTGTGACTTGAGTCACAGAGAGCATCCAATGTTGACCCTGTGTACCCGCCGTAGAGCTGGCTGTGATTCAGTGGCCGTGTCGTTGGTGAAATTCCACGCGGGGGTCTCCCGCCGAAGTCGGGGCGAGACGGGAGGGCAGGTATGGAGACGGAGGCAGAGCCTTACGTAAGGCTGGCAAGCCTGCGTCGGCTGCATCAGGTCCTCGCGGACCTGAACCAGACGCGCAGCCTTGCCGACACGCTCCAGAGCGTCGCGGACGGGCTCGTCGCCCTCGGGTACGAGGTCTCCGCGGTGAACCTCGTCCGGCCCGACGGCGACCTCGTCGTCGCCGCCGTCGGCGGCGATCCCACCGCCGAGGCGATCATGGCCGGCCGGGTCGGCCCGCGCGAGGCGTGGGAGCGCCGGCTCCACATGGGCGTCGCGTGGGGAGAGCTGCGCTACATACCCCACAGCGAGGGCTGGGTCCTCGACGACGACGAGGTGCCGCAGATCCACCCCGTCGTCCCGCCCCCCTCCGCCCCCGGTGACTGGGTCACCGGCGACCGGCTCTTCTCGCCGATCTACGACGCCGGCCGCGAGCTGCTCGGCGTGCTGTCCGTCGACAAGCCGGCCAACGGCCGGGTGCCGACCCCCTGGGGGCGCGAGGCCCTGCAGATGTACGCCTCGCAGGCCGCCATAGCGATCACCAACGCCCGGCTGCGGGCCAACATGCAGCGCGCGCTGGTGCGCCTGGAGCGCGAGCAGCAGGCGCTGCGCGCCAGCGAGGAGAGCTTCCGCCAGGCCTTCGAGTACGCGCCCAGCGGCATGGCCGTCGCCGAGATGGGCGGCGACGACCACGGGCGGCTGATCCGTACGAACGACGCGCTGTGCCGGCTGCTGGGCCGCCAGCAGTCCAGCCTGCGCCGGCTGGCGTTCTCCGACCTCGTCCACCGCGAGGACGTCGGCACCCTGATGCGCACCTTCGCCGAGGGCGGCAAGGCCGAGCTGCGCCTCGCCCGCCGCGACGGCACGTACGTGTGGGTGAGCCTGCGCAACTCGGTCGTGGCCGACGCCGCCGACGGCCCGCGCTACCTCCTCACCCACGTCGAGGACATCGAGGAGCGCAAGCGCCACGAGGCCCAGCTCGCGCACCGCGCCAGCCACGACTCGCTCACCGGCCTGCCCAACGCCGCCGAGCTGCGCGCCCGCCTCACCGCCCGGCTCTGCGACCGGCCGCCGGAGCTGTACACCGGGGCCGTCAGCCACTCCGCCGCCGGGCTGCCCGGCCCGCGCGGGCGCGCCATCGTCGGCGCCGGCGCGGGGCCGGTCCCCGGCGAGGTGGACAGCAACGGGCACGGCTTCGGGACCGACGGCGCCGAGGAGGCGCACTGGGCCGGCCCGGGACCGTACGAGCACCATGTGCACGCGATGGCCCCCGAGGGCGGCGGGGAGTCCGCCGGCAAGGGGCTCGCCGTGCTCTTCTGCGACCTCGACGGCTTCAAGTCCATCAACGACCGCTTCGGGCACAACACCGGCGACGCCGTGCTCATCGCCGTCGCGCAGCGGCTGACCCACGCGGTCCGCGACGGCGACACCGTCGCGCGGCTCGGCGGCGACGAGTTCGTGGTGCTGGCCGACGGCCTGACGCCCGGCGGCGCCGAGGACCTGGCGGTGCGGCTGCGGAACGCGATCATCCCGCCGATCCAGGTCGACGGCCGGGCGGTGAGCGTCGGCGCGAGCATCGGCACCGGGTGGGCGATGTGCGGGATGTCGACCGAGGAGATCCTCAGCTCGGCGGACCAGCTCATGTACCGGGAGAAGCGGGCCCGCTCGCAGGGGCGCTCGCACCGCCGGGCGGGCTAGTGACGCGCGTACGGGCCGGGCGCGCCGCCGCCCCGTGGCCGCCGGTTGTCCACAGGCGGCCGTCGTGGCTTCGTCCACAGTCGACCCAAGGAACGCTCGGGCACTGCTCCGGACGGGGTAGGCTCGCCCCCTGGCCGGCGGTTCGCCGGCCGGGACGCAACGCCCACCAGGGAGTGAGAGGGAGATGACGGCCGGCAACCACGGTGCGGGCACGCCGCCCGAGGACGACGACCCCTTCGCCCACCTGTACCGCCCCGAAGGCGGTGCCGCGCCGGTCCCCGGCCCCGGCGAGGGCGCGGCCCCCGCCCCGGGCGTGCCGCGCACGTCGTACACCCAGGTCAGAGCCGTCGGTGAGCGGACGTACGGCGGCCAGCAGGCCCCGCAGTACGTGCCGCAGCAGCAGGCGTATCCGTACGGGCAGTCCAGCCCCAGCCCGCACTACGCCGCGCCCGAGACCTACGGCGGCCCCCCGCCGCAGCCCCCGTCCTTCCCGCCGGGCGACCCCGGCGAGGGCCCGCGCCGCGGGCGCGGCGGCGGGCGCAACGGGCTGATGCTCGGCGCGGTCGCCGTGGTCGCCACGGTCGTGATCGCCATCGTCGCCGCGGTCCTCTTCAGCGGCGACGGCGAGGAGTCGGACGTCGGCGGCGGCGACTCCGAGTCGGTCGCCCCGAGCGACCAGGCGGGTGACGGCCCCAAGAACGGCGACGACAAGCCGGAGAAGGACCCGACCGACCCGCCCACCGAGGACGGCACGAAGCTGTCGCTGGCCGGCGGCGCGGTCGTGGGCAACGACACGAACGTCTCCGAGGACGGCTCGTACGTCCACGGGATGGAGACCCAGGGCGCCTCCGCGACCTGGGAGCCCGAGGTCTCCGCCGACGGGGAGTACACGCTCTTCGTCGACTACAGCGTGCCCGGCAAGGACGCCGACCTCACCCTCACGATCAACGGCGAGGCCGCGGGCCGGCCGCTGAACATGGAGAACTTCGCGAAGGCCGGCAAGGACGACTGGCTGGCCGGCTGGACCCGGACCTACTCGTGGATCTCCCTGAACGAGGGCGCCAACGAGATCAAGCTGTCCTGCGAGTCGGGCAACAAGGACTGCCAGACCGCGATCAGCAAGGTGTCGCTCGCGGAGGGCCAGGTCACGCAGCCGTAGGGCGGGTACGGACCGTACCGCCCGGACGGGCCCGACGCGGACGCACGAAGCGCGCGCCGGGCCCCGACCATCTCCGCGGCCGTCAGCCGCCGACGACCTCCAGGAACCGGCGCACCGTCGCCGCCATCGCGTCCCGCCCCGGCGCCAGGTACTTGCGCGGGTCCACCACGGCCGGGTTCGCCTCCAGATGAGCGCGGACGGCGCCGGTGAACGCGGTGTTCAGCGCCGTACCGACGTTGATCTTCACCATCCCCGCCGCCACCGCCTGCCGCAGCTCCGCGTCCGGCACCCCGGACGAACCGTGCAGCACCAGCGGCACCGCGACCGCCGCCCGCAGCCGGCCGATCAGCTCGTGGTCCAGCGCCGCCGTGCGCTCGGTCATCGCGTGCGAACTGCCCACCGCGACGGCCAGCGCGTCGACGCCGGTGTCCGTGACGTACGCCACCGCCTCGTCCGGGTCCGTACGCACTCCGGGCGCGTGCGCGTCGAGCGGCGCGTCGGCCTCCTTGCCGCCGACCTTCCCCAGCTCCGCCTCGATCCAGATCGCGTGCTCGTGCGCCCAGCGCACCGCCTCCGCCGTGGCCTTCACGTTGTCCGCGTAGGACAGCTTCGAGGCGTCGAACATCACGGAGCTGAAGCCCAGCCCGTACGCGGAGCGCAGCAGGTCGGCGGAGACGACGTGGTCCAGGTGCAGCGACAACTGCGCGGACGAGGCCCGCGCCACGGCCGCCGTCGCGGTGGCCAGGGGCGTGAGCCGGCCGCCGTGGAACCGCACGGCGTTCTCCGAGATCTGCAGCACGGCGGGCGCGCCCGCGGCCTCCGCGCCGGCGGCGACGGCCTCGGCGTGCTCCAGCGTGATGACGTTGAAGGCGGCCACGCCGTGGCCCGCCGCGCGGGCGGCGGCGACGAGTTCTCCGGTGGTCGTGAGTGACATCTTTCAGGCCCCATCCCGGGCCGCACCGCGGCCCGACGTGATCTCGATGCGCGGCAGCGTCTCCGCGTAGACGTCGGTGTCGAACTCGCCCGCCACCGGTGCGGCGACGGTCGCGGCGGACAGCGCCACCGCGCGGGCGAGCCGGTCGGGCCAGCCCAGGCCCTCGGCGAGCCCGGACAGCAGCCCGGCGACGGCGGAGTCGCCGGCGCCGGTGGGGTTGCCCGGCACGTGCCGCGGCGGTGCGGCGCGCCAGGTGCCGTCGGCGGTGACGGCGAGCAGCCCGGCGGCGCCGAGCGAGGCGACGACGGCGCGGGCGCCGCGGCGGCGCGCGTCGTCGGCGGCGCGCAGCGGCTCGGTGGCGCCGGTGAGCTGGGCGAGCTCCGCGGCGTTGGGCTTGACGAGGTCGGGGCGGGCGGCGACGCCGCGGCGCAGCGGTTCGCCGCTGGTGTCGAGGAGTACGGGCACGCCGGCGGCGTGCGCGGCCCGTACCAGCTCGGCGTACGCGCCCACGGGCACCCCGGGCGGCAGGCTGCCGCACAGCGCCACGGCCCGGACGGGCGAGGCCCCCGCGCGGGCTGCTTCGCCGGGGATTTCACCGGCGGCTGCACCGGCGGCTGCACCGGCGTCCGTGAGCAGCGCCGCGTACACGTCGCGGAACGCCGCCCACTCGGCGGCGGCGATCTCGGGTCCCGCCTCGTTGAGCTGGGTGGTGTCGCCCGTACTGCCGTCGACGACGGCGATCGTGCGCCGCGTGGTGCCCGCGACCTCCACGAGTGCGTCGGTCACCGGCACGGCGGTCCGCGCCGCCTCGGCCCGCGGTGCGTCGGTCCGCGCCCCCGACTCGGCGGCCAGCAGCGCGCGCACGTGCGCGCCCGTGGGGCCGCCGGCGAAGCCGGTGACCGTCACGGGGTGGCCGAGCGCGGCGAGCACGCGGGCCACGTTCAGGCCCTTGCCGCCGGGCCGCTCCGTGACGTCGGTGATCCGGTGCGACTCGTGGGCACGCAGCCGCGGCACCCGGTACGTGAGGTCGAGTGCGAGGTTGAGTGTGACGGTGAGGAACATAAGCGCGAAAGATCCTGCCATGGTGCTTGAGCGCCGTCGACAGCGCGCCGCCGGCGGCCGCGCCTCAGCCCCCGGGTGTGACGATCCACGCACCCTTGCGCATGACCCCGACGAGCGCGAACCGCGCGTCCAGCACGACGAGGTCCGCGTCCTTCCCCGGCTCCAGCGAACCGATCCGGTCGTACGCGCCGAGCAGCTTCGCCGGCGTCGCCGACAGCGCCTCCACGGCGTCCGCGACCGGCATGCCGTCGCCGGTGACCGCCCGGCGGAACGCGGTGTCCAGCGTCAGCGTGGAGCCCGCGATCGACCCGCCGTCGACCAGCCGGGCCACGCCGTCCCGCACGTCGACCTCCATCGGGCCGAGCGGGTAGCGGCCGTCGCCCATGCCGGCGGCGCCCATCGCGTCGGTGATGAACGCGACCCGGCCCGCCCCGGCGCTCCGGAACGCCAACTGCAGCACCGCCGGGTGCAGATGCACGCCGTCGTTGATCAGTTCGACGGTGACCCGCTCGTCCTCCAGCAGCGCGGCGATCGGCCCCGGGGAGCGGTGGCCGAGCGCGGGCATGGCGTTGAACAGGTGGGTGGCGACGGTGGCGCCGGCCTCGACGGCCTCCCGCACGGCGTCGTAGGAGGAGTCGGTGTGGCCGACGGCGGCGATGACGCCGCTGTCGGCCAGGAGGCGTACGGAGTCGAGCCCGCCCGGCAGCTCCGGCGCCAGCGTGAGCATCCGCGTCTGCCCCCGGCCGGCCTCGACGAGCTTGCGCACGTCGGCGGGCGCGGGGTCGCGCAGCAGCCCGGGCTGGTGCGCGCCGCAGCGGTGCGGGGAGATGAACGGGCCCTCGAAGTGGATGCCGGCCAGCTCGCCGTCCTCGGCCAGCTCCGCGAGGACGCCGGCCTGCCGGGCGAGGTCGTCCAGGTCGCCGGTGACGGTGGAGGCGAGCATGGTCGTGGTGCCGTGCCCGCGGTGGGTGTCGAGGACGGTGCGGGCCTGCTCGTGGGTGCCGCCGGAGAAGGAGGCGCCGCCGCCGCCGTGCACGTGGACGTCGACGAAGCCGGGGACGATCCAGTGCCCGGACAGGTCGGTGGCCGCGGGCCCGCCGCCGTCCCGCGGCGCGGCGCCGACCTCCGGCGCCGCGCCGGACCGCTCTGCCGCGTCGGACCCCGGTGCCACCGAGACGATCCGGCCGTCCGCGACCGTGAGCCTGGCGTCCTCCACGGTGCCGGCCGGCTGGACCACACGGGCGCCGGTGAGCACCGTGCTGCCCTTCCGCGGCGAATCCCGCATCGAATCCCGCATCAGGCGGTTACCTCCGTGGCGAGTAGGTCCCAGGCGAGCTGCCCCGCGCCCAGGCAGGCGGCGGCGTCTCCCAGCTCCGCGGGGACGATCTGGGGGGATGTCTGGAACGTGATGCGCGTCCGGACGGCGCGCTTGAGCGGTACGAACAGCGTGTCGCCGGCCTCGGCGAGGCCGCCGCCGACGACGATCCGGCGGGGGTCGAGCAGGGTGATGCCGGTGATCAGGCCGCCGGCGAGGGCGTCGACGGCGTCCTGCCAGACGGCTTCGGCCAGCGGGTCGCCGGACTCGACGGCCTTGGCGCAGTCGGCGGCGGTCGCCTCGGGGTCGCCGCAGGCCGTCGCCCACGCCTTGCCGACGGCGGAGGCGGACGCGAGCCGCTCCAGGCAGCCGCGCTGCCCGCACCCGCAGGGCGGCCCGTCGGGGCGTACGACGATGTGGCCGATCTCGCCGGCGCCGCCGTGCGCACCGGGCTCGATGCGGCCGTCGATGCCGATGGCGGCGGCGATGCCGGTGCCCAGCGCGATGAACAGGAACCGGTCCACGTCGCGCGCGGCGCCGAGCCGGCCCTCGGCGAGGCCGCCGGTGCGCAGGTCGTGGCCGACGGCGACGGGGCAGGCCAGGCGCTCCCCGAGGAGGCGGCGAAACGGTACGTCACGCCAGCCGAGGTTCGCCGAGAACACCGCGACGCCCGCGGCGTCGTCCACGATCCCGGGCACCGCGACGCCGGCGGCGGCGGCCGGTTCGCCGAACTTCTCCGCCCCGGCGGCCCGCAGGTCGGCGGCGAAGTCCAGGATGGCGGCGACGACGGCCTCGGGCCCCGCCTCGCGCGGGGTCGCCCGGCGCGTCTCGTGGAGCAGCGCGCCGTCCGCCCCGACGAGGGCGGCTTTCATGCCGGTGCCGCCCACATCGAGGGCGATGACGTGTCTCACGGGGGACAGTCTCGCCCGTAAAGAGGCGAGAGGTCTAGTCCAGTCGCGATGACGGGTCCGGTTTTCGCCGGTATCCGGTCAACTGCGAGCCGCCCCGGGCGCCGACCGCGGGACGTCTCGGCGGCCGGGGCTGTATGCCGCGGGGTGTCGGTTCTGCGAAGCGTGTGGTGCGCCGCCGGGGAGGGCGGGTCGTGGGTTTCCGCGGTGTGCCTCGGGGTGTGCCCTTCCGGCGGAGCGCAGCCGCGGGTGCTCGCCGAGCTCCGCCGCAGGGCGGTCCGCGGGCCCCGCCGCGTGGGGCGCCGACCGCGGGACGTCTCGCCGGCCGGGGCTGTACGCCGCCGGGCGTCGGTTCTGCGAAGCCCGTGGTGCGCCGCGGGGGAGCGGCGAGCCGCGGGTTTCCGCGGTGCGCCTCGGGGCGTGCCCTTCTGCGTCCTGGTCGGCCGGAGCGCAGCCGCGGGCGCTCGCCGAGCCCCGCCGCAGGGCGGTCCGCGGGCCGCCCCGGCCTACCGGAGGACCACGCTGCGGGTCAGGTTCCGGGGCCGGTCCGGGTCGTAGCCCTTCGCCTCCGCCACGGTCACCGCCAGCCGCTGTGCCCGTACCAGGTCCGCCATCGGGTCGAGCCCGCGCGCCGTCGACTCCGCGCTCAGGTGGCCGCCCACCCGGCCCACGTCCGCCGCCAGCCCCTCCGGCAGCTCGCCGAAGTGCCACACCGCGCGTCCGGGGCCGGTGATCGCCATCGGCCCGTGCCGGTACTCCATCGCCGGGTAGCTCTCGGTCCAGGCCCCCGCCGCCTCGCGCATCTTCAGCGCCGCCTCCGCCGCGAGGCCGCAGGTCCAGCCCCGGCCCAGGAACGTCCACTGCACCGCCGCCGCGAGCTCCTGCGGCAGCGGCTGCGTCACCGCCAACTCCGCGTCGACCGCCGCGCCCGCGACGGACTTCACCCCCGCCGCCGGCGGCCCGTGCAGTTCGAGGCCGGCGCGCAGGAGCGCCAGCGCCGTCGTCGCGAACCGGGTCTGCACCACCGACTCCTCGTCCGCGTACGCCAGCGTGACCAGCTCGTCCGCGGCCGTGGCGACCGGCGTCGCGGCGTCCGCGGTGAGGGCGGTGGTCGCGGTGCCGGCGGCCCCGTCCCGTACCGCCGCCAGCAGGTCCAGCACCTCGGTCGTCGTCCCGGACCGGGTGATCGCCACCATCCGGTCGTACCGCCGACCGGCCGGGAACTCCGAGGCTGCGTAGGCGTCCGTGTGCCCCTGCCCGGCCGCCTCCCGCAGCCCGGCGTACGCCTGCGCCATGAACCACGACGTGCCGCAGCCGACCACCGCGACCCTCTCCCCGGGCCGCGGCAGCCCGGGCACGGCCTCCGCCTCCTGCCGGGCTCGGCGCCAGCAGCCCGGCTGGGTGGCGATCTCGGCGGCGGTGCGGGACGGTTCGGCGGCTGCCATGAGGTGCGGCTCCCTGGATGTGCGGGTCTCGTGCGGATGTCGTGCCGGTCTGCTTACGTTCCACGCACGTCGTGGCGATCGTGCGCGCCTTCGTGCCGTTCCGCGATCGTTGGTGTGCGGTTCAGCTCGCCGCCTCCCTATCAGCCCGGTAGCCCGTGCGGCAATGGCGGGAAGGGGAGGTGGTTACGGAAGTGATATCGGTCTGGTGTAGACCTGGGAGGGGCGTTCCGGTCAGACTCGCCCCCTCAGATGATTCTGTACGAGGTGGGCTAAAGCTGTGCAGCGGCGTGGATTTCTGAAGGCGGCAGCCGGTGCCGCGGGTGCGGCGGCCCTACCGCTGAGCGCGTGCGGGGACGGCAGCGGCGGCGGTGACGTCACGCTGAAGGTGGTGGCCGCCGAGTACGGCACGGGCGAGTCGGACACCTCCCGGCGCTACTGGGAGCAGTTGGCGGCGAAGTTCTCCAACGACACCCCGGGCATCTCGGTCGACATCGAGATCATCCCGTGGGAGGACATCGACGCCAAGGTCGACAAGATGGTCAAGGACGGCAATCCGCCGGACATCGCGCAGATGGGCCCGTACGCCGAGTACAGCGCCCGCGACATGCTCTACAGCACCGACCAACTGCTCTCCATCCCGACGCAGGCCAACTTCGTGCCCAGCCTCGCCGCCGCCGGCGAGGTCAACCGCGTCCAGTACGGCATGCCGTTCGTCTCCAGCTCGCGGCTGCTGTTCTACAACAAGTCGCTCTTCGAGGAGGCGGGCCTGGGCACGGACCCGGAGGACGCCCCCCAGGACTGGGACGAGCTGCTCGACATCGCGCAGGCGCTCAAGGACACCGGCGTGAAGATCCCGTACGCGCTCCCGCTCGGACCCGAGGAGGCCCAGGGCGAGACGCTGATGTGGATGATCAGCGGCGGCGGCGCGTACACGGACGACGTCGGCAGTTACACGATCGACTCCGAGCAGAACATCCACACCTTCAACTGGATACGCGACAACCTCGTCGGCGCCGGCCTCACCTACGCCGCGCCGTCCGAGACCAACAGGCGCACCGCCTTCGCCGACTTCGTCAAGGGCGACGTCGGCATGATCTTCGGCCACCCGACGCTCATGCAGGACCTGCGGCGGGAGAAGGTCGACTTCGGCATCGCCCTGAAGCTGCCGGGCCGGGACGGGCCCTCGGAGTCGACGATGGGCGTCGCCGACTGGGTCATGGCGTTCAAGGCCAACGGCCGCCGCTCGGAGATCGGCAAGTTCCTCGACGTCCTCTTCGACGACACCAACGTGCTGAAGTTCGCGCAGCGCTACGACCTGCTGCCGACGACGGTCTCCGGGGTCGAGAAGCTGAGCCAGGGCCGCAGGGACCTCCAGCCGTTCCTGGACCAGCTCCAGACCGCCGTCTTCTACCCGGACAACAAGACGTCGTGGGCGCGGGTGAACGCGGAGCTGAAGAAGCAGATAGGCAAGGCGGCCGAGTCGGGCGGCGACCCGCCGGAGCGGGTGCTGACGAACCTGCAGAGCATCGCGGAGTCGGCCTCCTCGACGGAGGAGTGACCTCGACGGAGGGGTGACCCCGACCCTCGACGGAGGCGTGACCGCGGCCCGTAGGGCTCTCAGCCCTCCCGGGCGTCGCGGCGGGCCTGCCGGACCCGCCGCAGCCGGTTGACGGTCACCGGGTCGTGCGCCTGGGCCCGGGGGTCGTCGAGGAGCGCGTTGAGAAGCTGGTAGTACCGCGTCGGGGAGAGCCCCAGCCGCTCCCGGATCGCCCGTTCCTTCGCCCCCGGGGCCGGCCACGCGCGCTTCTCCAGCGCGAGGACGGCCAAGTCCCGCTCGGTCAGCGCACCCTCCGACATAGCCTGCACGTTACCGCGGGCCGGTAAGGTCCTGGGCATGGGCAGCACCTCCGCAGCACGGCTCCCCGTTCCGGCTACCGAGGCGGGCCGCGCCGGTCTCGCCGCGCTCCTCGCCGACCCGGAACAGGCCCTCGTCGCCTTCGACTTCGACGGCACCCTCGCCCCGATCGTCCCCGACCCCGACGCCGCGCGCGCCCACCCCGGCGCCGTACCCGCGCTGGCCCGGCTCGCGCCGCGCGTGGGGACCGTCGCCGTCATCACCGGCCGGCCCGCCGCGGTGGCCGTACGGTACGGCGGCTTCGCCGGCGTGGCCGGGCTGGCCCATCTGCGCGTCCTCGGCCACTACGGCGACGAGCAGTGGGACGCCGCCACGGGCACCCTGCGCACGCCCGCCCCGCACCCGGGCGTGGCCGCGGTGCAGGCCGAGCTGCCCGGGGTGCTGGAGACGGCGGACGCCTGGCGCGGCACGTGGATAGAGGACAAGGGCCGCGCCGTCGCCGTCCACACCCGCCGCGCCGCCGACCCCGCAAAGGCCGCCGACGCGCTGCGCAAGCCGCTGGACGACCTGGCGGCGGCGCACGGCCTCGTGGTCGAGCCGGGCCGCTTCGTCCTCGAACTCCGCCCGCCGGGCATGGACAAGGGCCGCGCCCTCACGACCCTGACCCGCGAGACGGGTGCCCGCACCGTCCTCTACGCCGGCGACGACCTCGGCGACCTCGCGGCCTACGACGCGGTGGAAGCGCTGCGCCCCGAGGGCGTCACGGGCCTGCTGGTGTGCAGCGCGGCGATGTCGGGCGAGGGCGCGGACGCGCTGGCGGACCGCGCGGACCTGACGGTCGACGGGCCGCAGGGCGTGGTGGACCTCCTGACGGCCCTGGCGGAGGCCCTCGGCGCGTAGCCCCGGCCGCGGGCGCCGCGGGACCGTCGGGCCACCGACCCGGCCGCCCCCCACGCGGAGCCCCAGCCGGACTGCCCCAGTCCGATTGCCCCGGTCGGAGGTGCCTCAGTCGGAGAGCCGGCGCAGGAAGTCCCGTATCAGCCCCGCGCTCTGCGCGAACCGTGTGGTCAGCGGGAAGTGCCCGGCGTCCAGCAACTGCACCTGCGCGTCCTTGGCGTCCCGGGCGAAGGCCCGCGCCCCCTCCACCCCGAAGATCTCGTCGTGCCGCCCCCAGGCGGCGAGCACCGGCGGCTGGTGTTCGCGCAGGTACTCCTGCCAGTCGGGGTAACGGCCGGGGTTCGTGCCGTAGTCGAGGAAGAGGTCGAGCTGGATCTCCTGGTTGCCCGGCCGGTCCAGCAGGGCCTGGTCGTGCACCTCCAGCGCCGGGTCGACCAGCGAGGTGTCCGGGACGCCGTGGGTGTACTGCCAGTGCGTGGCGTCCGGGGTGAGGGCGGAGCGGAGCGCCTCGCGGTGGGCCGGCGTGGGCTCGTCCCAGTACGCACGCAGCGGGTTCCAGAAGGGGGTGAACCCCTCCTCGTAGGCGTTGCCGTTCTGACTGACGATGCCGGTGATGCGCTCGGGGTGGCGCAGGGCGAGGCGGAAGCCGACGGGGGAGCCGTAGTCGTGGACGTAGATCGCGTAACGCGAGAGGCCGAGCTGGTCCAGCAGCTTGTCGACGACGTCGGCGAGGTGGTCGAAGGTGTACGCCCACTCGTCCGCCGGCGGCGCGGAGCTGCGTCCGAAGCCGGGGTAGTCGGGGGCGACCAGGTGGAACTCGCCGGCCAGCTCCGCCATCAGTGGCGCGAAGCCCACGGACGAGGTCGGGAAGCCGTGCAGCAGCACGAGCGTCGGCGCGGCCGGGTCGCCGGCCTCCCGGTAGAAGACGTCGAGGCCGTCGATGCGGGCGGTGCGGTGGCGTACGGGCACGGCGAACTCCAACCATCAAAAGGCACTTGAACGGTTACGAAAAAAACCCTAACCCGCCCCCGGGAACCTGTCAAACCGACTTGAACGGTTACACTGGTGCGTATGGCACGACCGCTGACTGGCGAACCGCTGGCCCTGGACCTGGTGAACACCTGGTGGATCGACCAGGGCGGCCCCGTCGACTTCCTCTACGAGCCCGGCGCCCTAGGCCACTGGCTCGGCGAGCACGGCCTGTCCGACGCCGCGGCCGGCGCCCCCGACGCTCCCGATCACGCAGCCCTGCGCGAGCCGCTGACCGCCGCCCGCGCCGCCCTGCGCGCCGCCCTCGACGGGGACGAGCAGCCGCTCGACGAGATCCTGGCCCACGGCGCCCGCCGCCCGCTCCTGCGCGCCGGCCGGGCCACGTCGGAAGTCGTCGTGGACGACCCCGCGTGGCTGCCCGCGTGGTGTGCCGCAGCCGATCTGGTCCGGCTGTACGAGGAGCAGCCGGACCGCGTCCGCCGCTGCGCGAACCCCGAGTGCGTGCTGTGGTTCTACGACGTCAGCAAGAACGGCCGCCGCCGCTGGTGCTCGATGGAGGGCTGCGGCAACCGTGCCAAGGCGGCCCGCTTCCAGGAGCGCCACCGCCCGCGCTGAGACGCGCGCCCCGTACCGCGGGCGCGGGCTACCGCCGCGTACCGCGGGCTACCCCCGCAGGGCGTCCACCTGCGCCAGGAACCACGCCTGCGGCGGCAGCGCCGTGGCCGCCGCCGCCAGCCGCTCCGTCCGGCGGGCGCGTTCGTCGCGCGGCATCGACAGCGCCGCGAGCAGCGCCTCCGCCGTGGCCTCCACGTCGTACGGGTGCACCACGAGCGCGTCCCCGCCGAGTTCCGCGTACGCGCCCGCCTCCCGCGACAGCACCAGCGCGCAGCCGTCGTCCGAGACCACCGGGATCTCCTTCGCGACCAGGTTCATCCCGTCCCGCAGCGGGTTGACCAGCGCCACGTCCGCCAGCCGGTACGCGGCGAGCGAGCGGGCGAAGTCGTCCTCGACGTGCAGCACGACGGGCTGCCACCCGGCCGTCCCGTACTCCTCGTTGATCTCCGCGGCGAGGCGGCGCACCTCGGCGGTGTAGTCCCGGTACACCGGCAGGTCCTGCCGCGACGGGTACGCGAACGCCAGCTTCACCACCCGCCCGCGCCACTCCGGCCGCGCCTCAAGCAGCCGCCGGTACGCGAGCAGCCCGCGGACGATGTTCTTCGACAACTCGGTGCGGTCCACGCGCACGAGGACCTTGCGGTCCACGCCGCCGATCTGCTCGCGCAGGGCCGCCATCCGCTCCTCCACGTCCGGCCGCCGGGACCGCTCGCGCAGGAACTCGGCGTCGGCGCCGAGGGCGTGCACGTCGACCCGGGTGGTCCCCTTCCCGCCCGCGTCCTCCCCGGCCCGGGCGACCTCCGCCTCGTCGCCGAGCACGTCGCGGCAGCAGGAGACGAACGCCTCGGCCCAGCGGTCGGTGTGGAAGCCGATCCGGTCGGCGCCGAGCAGCCCGCGCAGCAGCGCGGCGGCGATGTCGTCGGGCAGGAGCCGGAAGTACTCCGGTGGTGCCCAGGGTGTGTGCGTGAAGTGCGAGATCCGCAGGTCGGGGCGGCGCTCGCGGAGCATGCCGGGCACGAGGCAGAGGTGGTAGTCCTGCACGAACACCGCGGCGCCGTCGGCGGCGCCGTCGGCGAGGGCGTCGGCGAAGGCGCGGTTGTACGTCGCGTACGCGTCCCACTGCCGGCGGAACGCGGCGTCGAAGACCGGGGCGACGGGGATGTCGTAGAGCATGTGGTGCACGAACCACAGGACGGAGTTCGCGACGCCGTTGTACGCGTCGTGGAAGACGTCGGGGTCGATGCCGAGCATCCGCACCCCGGGCTCGCCCACCCCGCGCCGCACGGCCTCCCGGTCCCCGTCGCCCAGCGCGGCACACACCCACAGCGCCCCGGCGTCGGACCCGACGGCACTGAGCCCGGACACGAGCCCGCCGCCGCCGCGCTTGGCGGTGAGGTCACCGCCGTCGCCGACGGCGTACGAGACGGGCCCGCGGTTGGACGCGACGAGCAGGGGGGCACCGGGGGACTCGACCATGCGCCGAGCCTAGCCACGGCAGAGGCTCCCGAAACGCAGGTACGCCGGTGTGGCCGAGACCGGTACGGGGGCTTGCGGAGGCGGACGGTGGGCCGGGGCCCTGAGCGGGAGTTCGGGACGAAGGCCCGCGGGGGTTCGTGGCCGGAACCGGAGGGGGAGGGGGCAGAGCCCTGTAGGGCCTGGGGGAGGCGCGCCGACGGGGTTGGGGGCGGAGCCCGTGAGGGTTCGGGGAGGAGCCTGAGCGGGTTCGCGTCGGAACCGAGCGGGGGACGGGGCGCAGCCCCGAGTGTCCGGGGCGAAGCCCTCGGGGGTGTGGGGGCGAAGCCCCCGCGGGTTCGGGGCGCAGCCCCGAAAGGTCGGGGGAGTTCCGAGCGGGACCGGGGGCGCGGCCCCGGGGTTCGGGCGCAGCCCCCGGGGGTCTGGGGGCGGAGCCCCCGCGGGGGCTCGGGGCGGAGCCCTGAGGTTCGGGGAGGGGCGGGTACGGGGAGACGCCACCACCCCGGCGCCGCGCGGACCCCCCGCCCCCGCACCCCCCACCCCGGTATGGCCCGCCCGGCGAGGGCTACGCCGCGGGGCGTTCCACGTACTCCCGGATCTCCCCCATCGGCGGCCGCTCCACCGTGTCCACCCCGTACGTCCGCCCCTCGAACGCCCCGTCCGCCCCCCGCTCGAACTGCGTCAGCCGCGGCCGCACCAGGTGCCCGCGCGCCAGCCGCACCTGCGCCGTGCGGTAGATCGCCGCCGCCATCCGGCCCAGCGCCCGGTCGTCCTGGTGGCGGTGGCGGCGGACGCCGACGTCGACCTGGGCGAGACCGCCCAGCCCCACCGTGTGCAGCGCGTCGACGAGCAGGCCCAGCTCCACCCCGTACCCGACCGGGAACGGCAGCCGTTCCAGCAGCGAGCGCCGCGCCGCGTACTCCCCGCCCAGCGGCTGGACGAAACCGGCCAGCAGCGGCCAGTGGAGGTTCAGCAGCGGCCGGGCCACCAGCTCCGTCACCCGCCCGCCCTGGGCGGCGGCGGCCGGCGCGCCGCCGAGCGGCCTGTCGTACACGGCCTTCACGAAGTCCACGTCCGGCTCCGTCAGCAGCGGACCGACGATCCCGCTGACGAACGCCGTGTCGAAGTCCCGGAGATCCGCGTCCACGAAGCACACGATCTCGCCGCGGGTCGCCAGCAGCGACCGCCACAGCACCTCGCCCTTGCCGGGTGCCGCGGGCACCCGCGGCAGCACCTCGTCGCGGTGCACCACCCGCGCGCCGGCCGCGGCGGCGACCTCCGCCGTACGGTCCGTGGAGCCGGAGTCCATCACCACCAGCTCGTCGACCAGTGCCCCGCCGTCGGCGGCACCCGCCATCAGCTCCGCCCGGATCGCCGCGACGATCGCCCCGACCGTGGCCTCCTCGTCGAGCGCGGGCAGGACCACGCTCACCGTCCCCCGCGCCCCCAGCGCGCGCTTGGCCGCCAGCAGCCGCCCGAGCGGCCGGTCCGCCGCGGACCAGGACCGCGTTCTCAGCCACTGCTCCACGTCTTCGAGCACCTGCGGGCCTCCCCTTGCCGGTGGTCCTGTGAGGTGTGAGAGCCGTCTCGCGTATCGGACGGCACTCACCACTGTCCTGGTCGTCGGTTACAGTCTTGAACAACGTGCGTGACGTCCGTATGTCGGGGTCCGCGCGTCGGACAAACGCGCCGGACGGCCCCGCCGGTCCTGCGCCATACAGAGCTCATCCAGAGGGGCAGAGGGAACGGCCCGTTGAAGCCCCGGCAACCCTCCGTCCGGCACTCGCGACGCTGCGAGGCCCCGGACGGTGATGGTGCCAATTCCGTCCTGCGGCGAGACGCGTCGCGGGGAAGATGAGGAGAGAGGGCCTCGCCAGTATGGCTGTAGAGACAGCTCCCACCCCCGGCGCCGTCGACGGCGCTCCCGACCTGGGTCCCGCCGTCGCGCTGTCCTGCCGGGAGTGCGGGGAGCGGGTGCCGCTGGGTCCGGTGTTCGCGTGCCTGTCCTGTTTCGGGCCGCTGGAGGCGGCGTACGACCTTCCCGGCGGCGACGCCGAGGCCGCCGCCCGGCTGCGTACCCGCATCGAGGCGGGGCCGCGGAGCATCTGGCGCTACGCACCGCTGCTGCCGGTCCCCGCGGACGTGGCGTCGAAGCCCAACCTGAACCCCGGCTTCACCCGGCTGCACCGCGCCGACCGGCTGGCCGCCGAGCTGGGCGTGACCGGCGCGCTGCACGTCAAGGACGACTCCGGCAACCCCACGCACTCCTTCAAGGACCGCGTCGTCGCCATCGCCGTGGAGGCCGCCCGCGCCTTCGGCTTCACCACGCTGTCCTGCTCCTCGACCGGCAACCTGGCCGGCGCGGTCGGCGCCGCCGCCGCGCGGGCGGGGCTGCGCTCGTGCGTGTTCATCCCGTACGACCTGGAGCACGCGAAGGTCGTCATGGCCGCGGTCTACGGCGGCGACGTCGTCGGCATCGAGGGCACGTACGACGACGTGAACCGCTTCTGCTCCGAGCTGATCGGCGACCCGGCCGGCGAGGGCTGGGGCTTCACGAACGTCAACCTGCGCCCGTACTACGCGGAGGGCTCCAAGACCCTCGCCTACGAGATCTGCGAGCAGCTCGGCTGGCGGCTGCCGGACAACATCGTCATCCCGGTGGCGTCCGGCTCCCAGCTCACGAAGATCGACAAGGCGCTGAAGGAGCTGATCGCGACGGGGCTCGTCGAGGAGCGCCCGTACAAGATCTTCGGCGCCCAGGCGGCCGGCTGCTCCCCGGTCTCGCGGGCCTTCAAGGACGGCCACGACGTGGTGCGCCCGGTCCGGCCGGACACCATCGCCAAGTCCCTCGCGATCGGCAACCCCGCCGACGGGCCGTACGTGCTGGACATCGCGCGCCGCACCGGCGGGGCGGTGGAGGACGTCACGGACGCCGAGGTCGTCGACGCGATCAAGCTGCTGGCCCGCACCGAGGGCGTCTTCGCGGAGACGGCGGGCGGCGTGACCTTCGGCGTGCTGGCGAAGCTCGTCGCGGACGGCCGGATCGACCCGGCCGAGACCACCGTCGCGATCAACACCGGCGACGGTCTGAAGACCCTCGACGCGGTCGCCCCCACCTCGGGGCCGAGCGCGATCATTCGTCCCACACTCGACTCCTTCCGAGAGGCCGGCCTCGCATCATGAGCGTGAACGTCCGAATTCCGACCATCCTGCGTACGTACACCGACGGTGAAGCCGAGGTGAGCGCCGAGGGCGCGACCCTCGCCGAGGTGATCGAAGACCTGGAGAAGAACCACCGCGGAATCGCCGGCCGGGTCCTGGACGATCAAGGCAAGCTGCGCCGCTTCGTGAACGTCTACGTGAACGACGACGATGTCCGCTTCGCCGATGGCCTGCAGACTCCCACTCCGGAGGGGGCGGGAGTCTCGATCATTCCGGCGGTCGCCGGGGGCTGCTGAACCCCGCCGCCGTGTGCCCGGCCCCACTGATCCGGAGTGGGGCCGTTCGCATGTCCGTGCACGCGATAGGGTTGGGGCGTTCCCCCCTCGTGGCCCATGGTCCACGCATATGAGAACGCGACAAGTTCCGGGTAAATGCGGAGAGTTAATTGTCGTGATGGTGAGTTATGCCCTGCCCGAGTTGTCAGGGAATGGCGGAGGTTGATCGGAAAAATACCGATCGAGTGTCCGCAGAATTCTCGTCCGATTGACCTGTTGCACTGGGCATCTGTGCGGATACATTCAGCCGCGGTCGACGCGTTCCGGCGCACGCCCCGGCGTGTATCCGGGGGTGAGGTCTGACCCGGGTCCGCGGAGTGCGGTCCTGTGTAAGGGCCAGCAATAGGGGAGTTTGGAATGGCTCAGGGCACCGTCAAGTGGTTCAACGCGGAGAAGGGGTACGGCTTCATCGCGGTCGACGGTGGTGCGGATGTCTTCGTCCACTACAGCGCGATTCAGATGGACGGATACCGCACCCTCGAGGAAGGCCAGCGGGTCGAGTTCGAGATCTCGCAGGGCCAGAAGGGGCCGCAGGCAGACATGGTCCGCGTCAGCGGCTGAGCGCCGGGCATCGACCACGGACGACTCGCGACGGGCCCGCACCCCCCGGGGTGCGGGCCCTCTGCTGTCCGCCTGCTCCCCGGCGGGCGGGGTGCCCCGATCCGGTTCCGCTCTGCGCATGAGAAGCCCCCACCCGCTTGCACTCGCAGGGGGCGAGTGCTAATCATTGGCGTTAGCACTCTCCCAGTGAGAGTGACAGCACGGGACCGGTTCGGTGAGGTCCGTACGCCGGGTGGGAGGGAACCACGCGGGTCGCGGACCGTCCGTCGCGGGCGCCAGCGCGGTCCGGACACAGACGACCCCCCTGTCCGGGAGGACTCAACACAATGGCCAAGACCATCGCGTTCGACGAGGAGGCGCGGCGCGGCCTTGAGCGCGGCATGAACCAGCTCGCCGACGCCGTCCGCGTCACCCTCGGCCCCAAGGGCCGGAACGTCGTCCTCGAGAAGAAGTGGGGCGCCCCCACGATCACGAACGACGGTGTCTCCATCGCCAAGGAGATCGAGCTCGAGGACCCGTACGAGAAGATCGGCGCCGAGCTGGTCAAGGAGGTCGCGAAGAAGACGGACGACGTCGCCGGTGACGGCACGACGACCGCGACCGTCCTGGCCCAGGCCCTGGTCAAGGAGGGCCTGCGCAACGTGGCCGCCGGCGCCAACCCGATGGCGCTGAAGCGCGGCATCGAGAAGGCCACCGAGGCCGTCTCCGCCGCCCTGCTGGAGCAGGCCAAGGACGTGGAGACCAAGGAGCAGATCGCCTCCACCGCCTCCATCTCCGCCGGCGACGTCCAGATCGGCGAGCTGATCGCCGAGGCCATGGACAAGGTCGGCAAGGAAGGCGTCATCACCGTCGAGGAGTCGCAGACCTTCGGTCTCGAGCTGGAGCTCACCGAGGGCATGCGCTTCGACAAGGGCTACATCTCCGCCTACTTCGCCACCGACATGGAGCGCATGGAGGCGGAGCTCGAGGACCCGTACATCCTCATCGCCAACTCCAAGATCAGCGCGGTCAAGGACCTGCTGCCGCTCCTGGAGAAGGTCATGCAGTCCGGCAAGCCGCTGCTGATCATCGCCGAGGACGTCGAGGGCGAGGCCCTGTCCACCCTCGTGGTGAACAAGATCCGCGGCACCTTCAAGTCCGTCGCCGTCAAGGCCCCGGGCTTCGGTGACCGCCGCAAGGCCATGCTCGGCGACATCGCCATCCTCACCGGCGGCCAGGTCATCTCCGAGGAGGTCGGCCTCAAGCTGGAGAGCGCCAGCCTCGACCTGCTGGGCCGCGCCCGCAAGGTCGTCATCACCAAGGACGAGACCACCATCGTCGACGGTGCCGGCGACAGCGAGCAGGTCCAGGGCCGGGTCAACCAGATCCGCGCCGAGATCGACAACAGCGACTCCGACTACGACCGCGAGAAGCTGCAGGAGCGGCTCGCGAAGCTGGCCGGCGGCGTGGCCGTCATCAAGGCCGGCGCCGCGACCGAGGTCGAGCTGAAGGAGCGCAAGCACCGCATCGAGGACGCCGTGCGCAACGCGAAGGCGGCCGTCGAGGAGGGCATCGTCGCCGGCGGTGGCGTGGCCCTGCTGCAGGCCGGTCACGTCTTCGAGAAGCTGGAGCTGCAGGGCGACGAGGCCACCGGCGCCGCCGCGGTGAAGCTGGCCCTGGAGGCCCCGCTGAAGCAGATCGCGGTCAACGCCGGCCTGGAAGGCGGCGTCGTGGTGGAGAAGGTGCGCAACCTGACCGCCGGTCACGGGCTCAACGCCGCCAGCGGCGAGTACGTGGACATGATCGCCGAGGGCATCCTCGACCCGGCCAAGGTGACCCGCTCCGCGCTGCAGAACGCGGCGTCGATCGCGGGCCTGTTCCTCACCACCGAGGCCGTCGTCGCCGACAAGCCGGAGAAGGAGAAGGCCGCGGCCGGGGGCGGTATGCCCGGCGGCGACATGGACTTCTGATCCGGGATCGCCGGTTCCGGACGTCCGCCGCGGCTGCGGACGGGCGCCGGACCGACTGACGAACCGAGGGCGGTACCCCGCAGGGGGTGCCGCCCTCGGGCGCGTTGCGCCGCGGTGCGGCGGGCGGGGGAGGGGGCGGATGCCGGGGCACGGACCGACGGCCGCACCGGAAGCCCCGGCCGGGAGCCGCACCCGGGACCCGCGGCGCGGGAACCGCGCCCGGGAGCCGTACCCGGGAACGGGCGGCGGGCGTCCCGCGCTCGGCCCCCGGCGCCCACGGGCGCCTTCCGGCGCTCCGCGGTCAGCTCACGTCGGTCGCGGCCTTCAGGGCGACGCGCAGGTGGCCGTGGGAGGCGTCGAGGAGGCGTGCCGCCGTGCCGCCGTCCACGCCGCCGAGGATGGTGAGGATCGCGTTCTTCACCTCGCCGCGGGTCTCGGCGAGGGCCGCCTCCACCTCCTCGTCGCCCGCGCCCGTCGCCAGCGCGACGATGCGCCGCGAACGGGCCTGCAGCTTCTCGTTGGAGGCGCGCACGTCGACCATCAGGTTCCCGTACGTCTTGCCCAGCCGGATCATCGTGATCGTCGACAGCATGTTGAGCACGAGCTTCTGCGCCGTGCCCGCCTTCAGCCGCGTCGAGCCCGCGATCAGCTCGGGGCCCACGACGACCTCGATGCCGTGCTGCGCCGCCGCGCCCAGCGGCGAACCGGCGTTGCAGGACAGCCCGATGGTCAGCGCCCCCCGGGAGCGCGCGAACGTCACGCCGCCGACGGCGTACGGCGTGCGGCCGGAGGCGGAGATGCCGACGACGGTGTCGTCGGGCCCCAGGCCCGCCGCCTCCAGGTCCGCCGCGGCCAGCTCCTTGCTGTCCTCGGCGCCCTCCGTGGAGGTGCGGAGCGCCACGTCCCCGCCGGCGATCATGCCGACGACCTGCGACGGGTCGGTGTTGAACGTCGGGGGGCACTCGCTGGCGTCCAGCACCCCCAGCCGGCCCGCGGTGCCGGCGCCCAGGTAGAACAGCCGGCCGCCGCGGGCCATGCGCTCGGCGGTGGCGTCGATGGCGGCGGCGATCTGCGGCAGTTGCGTGGCGACCGCGCCCGGTACCCCGCTGTCCTCCTCGTTCATGATTCTGGCGATCTCCAGGCTGGAGAGACGGTCGATCTCGGCCAGCTCAGGACGGAACGCCTCGGTGGTCAGGTTTTCCAGCTCCCGGCGGATTTCGGCTGGGGGAGAGGGCATGTCGGGGCGGCTCTTTCCATGCGGTGCGAGGCGCGCGGTGGGCGGTGCGCGCCCGCGGAGGTGGGTCGGTCACGGCGGCTTGCGTGGTGCGGTCGCCGGCGGTCGGAGTGCCGTCGCGGGCGTCCGGCGCGCGGAACGCGCCCGGCCGCCGGGCGGCGCCGGCGTCGTACGGCGGTGCGGGGGGTGCGGGCGGTGCGGAGAGTGCGGGGGGTGCGGGCGGTGCGGTCGGGTGCCGGCCCCCGGACGCCCGCGGGGACGTCACCGGGCCGCACCCGACATATCTGATACATCCGTCCCGCCCGGGCCCCGGAGGGCGTCCGGTGCCGTGGGCGGGAGCCGCGCCCGGGCGAAGGGCGGGTCGCCGGTGCATCGGTCGTCGTCAGGCGTCGCCGGGCGGGGTCAGGGCCGCGGGCGGAGCGGGCTGTGCCGGTGCGCCAGCGCCTCGTACGAGGCGGCGAGCGCCGGGGCGGCACGCTCGTACGTCCGCTGGGCCACGCCTATGAACAGGCAGTCCACGACCAGCAGTTGGCCCGTCCTGCTGGACATGGCCGCCGGCCGCAGCTCGCTCTCGCGCCCCGTGGACGTGGTGAGTATGTGATCCGCGTAGGACGCGACGGGGCCGTCCGGGCGGCCGGTGATCGCCACCGTCGTCGCCCCGTGGTCGAACGCGACGCGCAGGGGCTCTATGACGTCGACCGTGCGGCCCGAGTGCGTGATCGCGATGGCCACGTCGCCCGCGCGCAGTTGGACGGCGTTGGTCACGGCCAGGTGCGGGTCGGGCGAGGCGTGCGCCACGACGCCGATCCGCAGCAGCTTCTGGACCAGGTCCTGGCCCACGAGGTTGGAGGCCCCGATGCCGTAGACATCGATGCGCCGGGCGGTGGCCATGGCGGCGATCGCCGCCTCCAACTGCACGGGGTCGAGCCCGGCCGCGGTGTCCGCCAGCGCCTGCTGCTCGTCCCGCGCCAGCTTGGCGATGACGTCGGCCATCGAATCGTCCACCGCTATGTCCGCGGTGACCGACGGCGCCCGCCCGGCCTCCTGCTGGGCCGCGGCGGCGGCGAGGGCCAGCCGGAGGTCGCGATACCCGGGATAGCCGAGCAGCCGCGCCGTCCGCACGACGGTGGCCTCCGACGTGCCGGTGCGCTCCGCGAGGCCGGTGACCGTGAGCGCGGCGCAGCCCGCCGGGTCACCGGCGACGGCCTCGGCGACGCGCTGCATGGAGCGCGTCATGGACGGCGCGACCGTGCGCACCTTGGCCGCAAGGGCGGCCGGCGCGGGCGGCGCGGGTCCGGTCGGGGTGTCCGGAGTGAAAGTTTCCTTCACGCTGTAGCTCACACACGAAAGATATTTTCGCGGCGGAGGGCGAGTCAACCCCCCGCGGCAGCCCTGTGGAAAACCCCGGCGCGGTGGTCACAGCGGCGGCCGGCCCGTGCGTCAGGGCCGACCGGGCCGACTGCGGGAGAATGGGTGTATGGAGCACCAGGACCTGGAGGTGGCGCTGCACCGCGCCCGGGCGCTGATCCTCGCCGACCTCACCGCCGGCGACGTGGCGGAACCGGACGTCGTCACCTTCGTCGAGGACGCCGTGGCACACCGCCGCTGGTGGGTGGAGCAGTGGCCGGAGGGTGTGGCGTACCTCGACGGCCTGGTGGCCCAGGACGTCCAGGACGCCCTCCTGGAGAAGTACGGCAGGTGGCCGCTGTGCCCCGTCTGTCGGGACGTCGACTCCGCGGGCCCGCACGCGCTGGACGTCGAGCCGGAGTTGGGCCCGGACCCGCGGTGGGTGTGCGGCACGACGGGCGCGGTGGTGGCCCGGGTGGGCGGCCTGGGTCCGGGGGGCGCCGGGTGACGATCTACGTGGACCCGCCGACCTGGCCGGGGCACGGGCGGATGTGGTCGCACCTCGTGAGCGACGAGTCGTACGAGGAGCTGCACGCCTTCGCGGCGTCGATGGGGGTGCCGCGGAGGGCGTTCGACGGCGACCACTACGACCTTCCGTCGACGCGCTACGCCGACGCGGTGCGGCGGGGGGCGGTGGAGGTGGGGTCCAAGGAACTGGTGCGCCGGCTGGTGGACGGGGGTCTGCGCCGGCGGGGGAGGCAGGCGCGGCAAACGAGGCAGCCGAGGCAGACGGGTCCGAGCTGAGCGGCGAGGCGCCCCCGCTGTCACGGGGAGCCCTTTCGACCTGCGGCTTCTCCCCGTACCGTGGGCGGTCGCAGGAATGTTCCCCTCTCGCCTTGGTGTTTCCCTCGTCATGTCCCCGACCGCTCCCCGGGCCGGAGCCCGCCTCCCCGTCGCCGTGTACGTCCTCGGCGTCGCCGTCTTCGCCCTCGGGACCTCGGAGTTCATGCTCTCCGGCCTCCTCCCCGAGATAGCCGACGACCTCGACGTCTCCATCCCCCGCGCGGGGCTCCTCATCTCCGCGTTCGCCGTCGGCATGGTCGTCGGCGCGCCGACCCTCGCCGCCGCCACCCTCCGCCTCCCCCGCCGCACCACCCTCGTCGGGCTGCTCGTCGTCTTCGGCGCCGGCCACATCGTGGGGGCCGTCGCCACCTCCTACGGCGTCCTCTTCGCCACCCGCGTCGTCAGCGCCCTCGCCTGCGCCGGGTTCTGGGCCGTCGGCGCCGCCGTCGCCATCGCAACCGTTCCGACCGGCGCCCGCGCGCGGGCGATGGCGGTCATGGTCGGCGGGCTGAGCGTCGCGAACGTCGCCGGGGTGCCCGGCGGCGCGCTGCTCGGGCAGCACTTCGGCTGGCGGTCCGCGTTCTGGGCCGTGACGCTGATGACCGCCGTCGCCCTCGTCGGGGTGGTGGCGCTCGTACCGGGCGGCGGCCCTGCGGCGGACGCCGAGCCGCCGCGGCTGCGCGAGGAGTTGCGCATCTACCGCGACGGTCAGGTGTGGCTCGCCATGGCCACGATCGCGCTCTTCGCGGGCGCAACGTTCTCCTTCTTCTCCTACCTCGCGCCCCTCCTCACCGACGTGGCCGGCCTCGGCGACGGCTGGGTGCCGACCGTGCTCGCGCTCTTCGGCGCCGGGGCGTTCCTCGGCACGCTCGTCGGCGGGCGGATGGCCGACCGCCACCGGTTCGGCACCATGTACGTCGGCCTGTCCGCGACCGCCGCCGTGCTGGTGGCGTGCGCGCTGCTCGCCGCGTACCCGGTGGCGATCGTCACCCTGTCCGTCCTCCTCGGCGCCACGGCCTTCACCACCGCGCCCGCCCTCAACGCCCGCATCTTCGACGTCGCCGGCGCCGCACAGGGCCTCGCCGGCGCGACCGCCACGTCCTCGTTCAACATCGGCAACACCGTGGGCCCGTGGCTGGACGGCCTCGCCATCAGCGCGGGCCTCGGCTACGCCGCCACGGCGTGGACCGGCGCCGTGCTGGCGGTGGGCGCGGTGGCGATGACGGCGGTCGCCGGCCGCTCGGCGGCGCGCCGCACCAGGCTGGTGGCGTGCGGCGAGCCCGTGGCGGAAAGCGCCGTGAAGGCGACGGGATAGGCACGGCTGTCACCCCCGTGTGGTTGTCTGCTGTGCAGGGGCAGGGAGGGGTGCGCATGCTCGCGGAGACGGCGGCATTACGGCTCGGGACGATCGTCGCGAACGCCGCGGCGAAGCTGTGGCTGGGCGGCAGGCAGCGCGCGCAGGAACGGCAGTTGCCGATGGCGGAGCTGATCCGGGTACGGGTCCCGGGCGTGCGCCTCCAGCGCGAGGTCCGGCAGCAGTTCGAGCAGATCACCAACGCGGTCTACGACCGCCTGGACCCCTATCTGACCCACGCCTTCGAGCGCCTGGAGCCCGGCGGCCGGCAGGCCGTCATCGACGCCGTCGCCGACACGTTCGCCCGCGCGGACCTCTCCGACGACGCCCTCCTCGTCGCCGACGCCCGGCCAGCCGAGCTGGTCCGCCGCATCACCGCGTCCGTACCCCCGCCCGTCGGCCTCGGCGAGACGGAGTCGCGGCTGTACGAGACGCTGTTCGCCGAGTGCGTCGCGTACTACGTACGCATCGTGCGCAGCCTGCCCGTCTTCGAGGAGCGCGCCGCCGCCGAGCTGCTGGCCCGTACGTCCACGCTGGGCGCAGAGGTGGCGCGGATCCTCGAACGCCTGCCGGACCGCTCGCTGTTCGCGCCGGACGGCTCCGACCTCGACACCGACTTCCGGCGTACGTACCTGGAGCTGGTCAGCCGGGAGCTCGACGAGGTGGAGCTGTTCCGCGGCACGTCCGACCAGGCGACGCCGCACCGCATCCGGCTCTCCGTCGCGTACGTCAGCCTGCGCACGACCGGGGACGACGCCGAGATCCGCCGCGCCGCCCGGCACGGCCTGCTCCAGCTCCGGCCCGACATGAGCAACTGGGAGGAAGGCGGACCCGAGACGTCCGGCATGCGGGTGGAGGCCGCGCTGAGAGGCGCGTCCCGCGTGCTGCTGCGCGGCGAGGCCGGCTCCGGCAAGACGACGCTCCTGCGCTGGCTGGCCATCACCGCGGCGCGCGGGGGCTTCACGGACGAGCTGGCGGCGTGGAACGGCCTCACGCCCTTCTTCGTCAAGCTCCGCGACTACAGCGGCCGCAAGCCCCCGAACCCGGAGGCGATGCTCGACGGGGTGGCGGGCCCCATCACGGGGGTCATGCCGAAGGGGTGGGTGGAACGTCAGCTCGACGCGGGCAAGGCGCTGCTCCTCATCGACGGTGTCGACGAACTGCTGCACCGCGAGCGCCAGGCGGTCCGTGACTGGCTGCGCCGGCTCCTCGGCCAGTACGAGGACGTACGGGTCGTCGTCACGTCCCGCCCCGCCGCGGCGGGCGCGGACTGGCTCCGGCGCGAGGACTTCACCGCGCTCCACCTGGACCGCATGACGCCGCCCGACCTGGCGGCCTTCGTACGCCAGTGGCACCAGGCCGTACGCGAGCTGGGCGGCGAACTGCCCTGCGCGGTGGACGACCTCCCGCAGTACGAACAGTCCCTCCTGACCAGCCTCAAGGACCGGGCGCACCTGCAGTCGCTTGCGAGCACGCCGCTGCTGGCGGCGATGCTCTGCGCGATGCACCTGAACCGGGGCCGCCAACTGCCGCGCGACCGGATGGAGCTGTACCGCAACGCCCTGCACACCCTCGTCCACGACCGGGACGCGGACCGGAACGTGCCGAGTGCGGCGGAGAGCAAGCTGAGTCTCGGCGACAAGCTCGTCATCCTGCGGGATCTGGCGTGGCGGCTGTCGGACAACAACAGAAGCGAGATCGACGTCGAGCGGGCGGCCGGGTACGTGACCGCGAAGCTGAAGGGGATGCGGCACCTGGACGTGGTGGACGGCGCGCAGGTCCTGGGCCACCTTCGGCAGCGCTCCGGCATCCTGCGGACCCCTGCCGAGGACCGCATCGACTTCGTGCACCGCACCTTCCAGGAGTACCTGGCGGCCGAGGAGGCGGCGGAGGAGGACCGGATCGGCAACCTGGTCGAGCGGGCGCATCTGGATCTGTGGCGAGAGACGATCATCATGACCGCCGGCCACGCGAACGCGAAGCAGAGGGAGGAGTTGCTGGACGGCATCCTGGACCGCGCGGAGGAGGAGCCGCGGTATGCGCGCACGCTGCGGCTGCTGGCGGTGGCGTGCCAGGAGACGCTGCCGTCGGTGCCGGACGGCCTGGCGGGCCGCTTGGACGAGGCGGTGACCACGCTGCTTCCGGCGAGGCGGAAGACCGACCCGCCGGCGCTGGCCGCGGTGGGGCCGACGCTGCTGCGCTGGCTGCCGACGTCGCTTGAGGAGCTGACGGAGAAGGCGGCGGCGCAGACGGTACGGACGGTGGCGCTGATCGGGGGCGAGAAGGCCCTGGACATGCTGGAAGGCTTCGTGGGGGATGACCGCAGGGGAGTCGTCAGGGAACTCGTCCGCGCGTGGGACTACTTCGGCGCGGACACCTACGCCGACCGGGTCCTGTGCCGCTTGCCGCTGGCGGGACGCATGGTGGACATCAGCCATTCCGGCCAACTGCGTGCGGCGAGCCGGCTGAGGGGGCTGACGGGCATCAACGTGCGGCAGCCTGTGCGCGGACTCGATTTCGTGGCCGACCTCCCGCCGCTTCGGATACTGCAGGCGTTGTCGCTGGGCGACGGAGCCGATCTGTCAGTCCTGCGAGATCATCCCGATCTGGAGCTGCTGTCGCTGCACGGTTCCAGATCGGTGCGCGGAGGGTCGGTTCTCCCGGAGCTGACCCGGCTGCAACACCTGGTGTTGCCCTTCTCCGGCGACCTGGACCTGAGCGCGCTACGGCGCTGCCCCGACCTCAGGAACCTCGCCCTTCGCGAGGTGGCTGACAAGGACCTCGGTTCGGTGACCGCGCTCAGCGGTTTGGACTACATCCTTCTGATCGGAAACGGTCGGTCCACGATTCGTGGTTTCGACGAGTTGAGGGGACTCACCGGTCTTACGGACCTGCGGCTCAGCGCCGTCGACGGTGACGCCTGGCTCAGGGGAGTCAAGAGCCTCCCACCGTCGCTGACGGACCTGGCTCTGGTGAGTTCCGTCGTGTCGCCCGACCGTGAGACCTTCGCGCGCTTCAGCCGTCTTGACGTGGTTCTCGACCACTGCCGCACCCCCGACGGCATGCCCGTCACCGCCTCGGACATCCCGGGTGTGCGCGTTCTCACCGACTGACCGTCACCGCACCTCCTACCCGCCCAGCAACTCCAGCTCCGTCCCCACGTTGTGCCGCGCCGCCATCTCCCACCGCGCGAACCCCGTCTCCGTACGGAACAGCCGCGGCAGCCCCAGCAGGTGCCGTAGCACCGCCGCCCGCCCCTCCCGGAACGCCGCGTCCGGCACGAACCCGTACTCCTCCCGGACCGCCGCCGCGTACGCCGCGTACGCCGTCGGCGGGCCCGCCAGCACCGCGAGGTCCGCGTCGCACAGCACCTCGCCGTTGCGGTCCCCCGTGCGCGGGTCGTGGCTCGTCGTGAGCCGCACGAGCCGTGCCACCTCCGCGACCCGCTCGTCCCCAACTCCCGCCTCCGCCAAGGCGACTTGCGCGAGTCGCGCACTGCGCTCCTCGTTCTCGCTGCGCTCCGGCCGGTAGACGGCGTCGTGGAACCAGGCCGCCAGCCGCACCGCGTCGGGGTCCTCCGCGTGGTCGGCCAGTTCGTCGACGCGGTCGAGGACGGCCGCCAGGTGCGCCGTGGTGTGGTACCGCCGCTGCGGCTCACCCCACCGTTCCAGCAGGTTCTTCCCGTACGGTGCGGGGTCGGGGGGCGCGGCGGCGGACCGGCAGCGGGTGAGGAGGGCCGTCCAGCGGTCGAGGAGGGCGGGGTCGGGGTGCGCGGCGCCGGAGCCGGCGGGCTCGTTTTCGGAGGGGGCTGGCATGGTCACCATTCTGCGCGATATGGCAGGCTGTGCTTCATGTCTAGACCAATGCTGCTTGAGGTCATCGCCCTGAACGCCGCCGACGCCGCCGCCGCACAGGCGGGCGGCGCCGACCGTCTGGAGTTGGTCACGGACATGGCCGCCGACGGGCTCACCCCGTCGCGCGAGACCGTCGCCGCCGTGCGGGCCGCGGTGGAGATCCCCGTACGCGTCATGCTGCGCGCCGAGGACGGGTTCGCGGCGGGGGACGTGGAGGCGCTGGCGGCGCGGGCGCGGGCGCTGCGGGCGGAGGGGGCGGAGGAGTTCGTCCTCGGGTTCCTCGACGAGGCGGGCGGCCCGGATCTGGCGGCGGTCGGGCGGCTGCTGGACGCGGTGGGGGCCGGGTGCCGGTGGACGTTCCACCGGGCGATCGACCGGGCTGCTGACCGGGACACGCTGCGCAAGCAGCTCGCGGGGCTGCCGGGGCTGGACACGTACCTGACGGCGGGCTCGGCGAAGGGCGTCGCGGACGGCCTGCCGGTGCTGGTCGCCGAGGCCGCCCGCGCCATGGCCCGCCAACCCGGCTACGAGGCCCGCATCATGGCCGGCGGCGGCCTCACCACCGCCCACGTCCCGCGCCTGCGCGCGGCGGGCCTGGACGCCTTCCACGTCGGCGGCGCGGTCCGCCCGGCGGGCTGGTCGGGCCCGGTGTCGCCGGAGTCGGTGGCGGAGTGGCGCCGGCTGCTGGACGGGTAGCGCGCGGGGCGCGGCGGCAGGGGGCGCGGGGGGCGCGCATGCGCGCGGGCCGCCGGCCCGGGGCGCCCGGCCCACTGGTGACGTAATACGTTGCGTATTACGCTGGTCTCATGACCGTACAGACCATCAGTTTCCGCCCGGACGCCACCACGCGCCGCGAGCTCGACGCGCTGGCGAGCATGCGCGACGTGACGGTGTCCGACGCCATAAGGCAGGCGGTGCACGAGGCGTACGTCCGTGAGCAGTACCGCCAGGCGGCGGCGGAGGTGCGGGAGTGGCGCCTGGACCCGGCATACGCGGCGGAGCTGGCCGCGGTGCGGGAGCAGATGGACGACCTGCGTGCGTGGTGACATCTACCGCCTGCGTACGCCGAAGCAGCGGGTGGGGCACGAGCAGCGGGGCATGCGCTACGGGGTCGTGTTGCAGACCGAGGCGCTGGCGATATCGACGCTCGTCGTGGCGCCCACGTCGGCGAGCGCGCGGCCCGGACTGATCCATCCGCGGGTCGAGATGGCGGGTACGGACACGGTGGTACTGGTCGAGCAGATGGCGGCGGTGGACCCCGAGCGGCTGGGGGACTTCGCGGGTCGGGTGGAGCCGGCGGAGTGGGAGGACATCGAGCACGCGGTCCGGCTGGTACTGGGGCTGTTGTAGCGGGCGTGCGCGGCGAGGCGACCTCGATCGTCGGCCTGGTCATGGCTGCTGTTGCCACGGGTCGAGTAGTTCGACACCGGTGTGCGCGAAGTCCTTGAGGTTTCGCGTCGCACACGTGGCGTCATGCGCCAGGCAGATCGACGCGATCTGTGCATCGGCCGTGCTGATCGGCAGCCCTGCCACCTCTCGTGCGACGAGGATGTCCGCGTAGCGCTCGGCGGCACCGGCGTCGAAAGACAGCACTGAATGGTCGTCCCGGTAGGGCTCGACAGCGGTCGCGATGCGCGTGGACAACACCCTTTTGCGTCGGCCGTCGGGGAGGCGACGCACGCCGGCCAGTAGCTCCGCGAGCGTCACCGCGGTGATGGCGACGTCGCCGGTGAGTGACTCGAGCCACGCGACGACGCTCGCGTCGGGCTGCGGTCGGAAGATCTCCGAGATCACGTTGGTGTCGAGAACGATCACTCGAAGTCCACCGCTCGCGCGACGTCGCTTCGCTCGGGGATCGGGAGGCCGTCGACTCCGCCCGCATCCTGAGCCGCCTGCATGAGCGCCAAGCCGATGTGAGGCCTGCGCGCGGCCTTCGTCAGGATGTCCCGGACCTCCGCCTCCATGGAGCGTCCGTGCTCTTTCGCCTGTGTGGCGAGCTGCTGCTTGACGGACTCGTCGAGCCCGCGGACGATGATGGACGCCATCGAAGACCACCTCCCCAAACTGTGCTATCAGCAACGATAGCACTCCGCAGCCGCGCGTGGCGGCCCTTCGGGCGGCTCCCCCGTCGGGTCCGCCATCCTGCGGTCCCGAACCCGATTCCGCCCCCGCCCCCTAGGCCCCCGGGCCCGACGTCGACTCCCGCACCTGCAGCGCCGTGCGCAGCACCACCGTCTGCAGCGGCCGGTCCGTCCCCGCGATCCGCTCCTGCAGCAGCCCCGCCGCCGTCCACCCCAGGTCGTACGACGGCAACTGCACCGTCGACAGCGGCGGGCGCACCAGCGACGCCCACGGGACGTCGCCGAACGACAGGACCCCGGTCCGCGGCGGCTCCGTGCCCGCGTCCCGCAGGGCCTGCAGGGCGCCCACCGTCATCAGGTTGTTCGCCACGAACACCGCGTCCGGCGGCGACGGCAGCGCCAGCAGGTCCCGCATCGCCGCCCGGCCGCCCTCGACCCGGAAGTCGGCGTGCCGCACGTACTCCGGCGGCAGCGGGCCGCCGTCCGTCTCCCGCAGGTGGTCGCGCATCACCGCGCGGTAGCCCGCAAGGCGGTCGTCGGACGTGGACGCGCCCTCCGGGCCCGCGATGCACGCGATCCGCCGGTAGCCGCTGCGCAGCAGGTGCGCGGTGGCCTCCTCGCCGCCGTGCTGGTTGTCGACCATCACGGCGTCCACGGACGCGCCCCGCGGGCGCCGGTCCACCGCGACCACCGGCATCCCGCGGCCCTCCAGCACCGACAGGTCCGTCCGGTTCCGCGACGCCGCGGCCAGGATCACGCCCGCCATCTGCTCCGCCGCCGCGATCTCCAGGTAGCGCCGCTCCTTGTCCACGTCCTCGTCGGTGTTGCAGAGCACCACCGAGAGGTTCGTCTGCTGCGCCGCGTCCTCCACCCCGCGCGCGAGCGACGTGAAGAACGGGTTCTCGATGTCCGGGATGATCAGCCCTATGACGCTCGCCCGCTGCATCCGCAGCGACCGCGCCACGCGGTTCGGCGAGAAGCCCAGCTCCGCCGCGGTCTTGCGAACGCGCTCGGCGCGCTCGGCGGTGACCCGGCCGCCGTTGAAGACCCGGGACACCGTGGCCGGCGAGACCCCCGCGGCGCGGGCCACATCGTTGATGGTCGTCACGTCTCCGCTACCTGAACCTCTCACGCAGGCGCGGGAGTCGACCGCGCGTCCGGTGCACTGCCGCCCATTCTCCGCCAGTCCGGGGCCCTGCCCGCCGCAGCGGGGTCGGATACGCGCATCCGGCGACCCGCGGTGCGGCCCGCGGCGTGGCTCCGGCATATCCGGTCGGGTGCGTGGACGGGTCGGCGCGGACGGTGTTTTCCGCGGTCTCGTACGGACCTCTTGACACCGTCTTGCGTGAACTCTACGTTCGCGTGAAATGGATTTCAAGAGATCCCTGACACACCTGCCTCACGTCACCGGGATCTCGCTCAGTTGCTGCGCGCACTTGGGATGACCCTTCGCTGACTACGCACGAAAACGATTTCACAACGGAGCGTCCATGAGCACCACGTTCGGCCTGGATGACCTCGCCCGTACGACCCCCGCCCGCACCCGCTCGATCAGTGCCGAGAACCCCACCGGCGCCAAGGGCGCCGGCGGCGCCGCCACCGAGGGCACCGGCGCGCGGGCCGCCGCGCGGCTCGGCCGGGGCTGGAAGATCTCCCCGAGCATCGACATCGCCGCGGGCGAGACCGCCGTGCTCGCCGAGATCGACGGGCCGGGCACCATACGCCACCTCTGGTGCACCACCGCCCCGCACGCCGCCTGGCGGCAGACCCTGCTGCGCGTCTACTGGGACGGCGCGGAGACGCCCGCCGTCGAGGTGCCGCTCGGCGACTTCTTCTGCAACGGCTGGAGCGTCTTCAGCCAGGTCTCCTCGGTCCCCGTCACCGTGGCCCCCAACGGCGGCTTCAACGCCTACTGGCCCATGCCCTTCCGCAGCCGCGCCCGCGTCACACTGGAGAACCTCGCCCCCGAGCAGATGACGCTCTACTACCAGATCGACTACGAGCTGGCCGACGTCCCCGCCGACGCCTCCTACTTCCACGCCCAGTGGCGCCGCAGCAACCCCGTCGACGAGTCCTCGGTCCACACGCTCCTCGACGGCGTCACCGGCGCCGGCCAGTACGTCGGCACGTACCTCGCCTGGGGCACCAACAGCCCCGGCTGGTGGGGCGAGGGCGAGGTCAAGTTCTTCCTCGACGGCGACGAGGACTGGCCCACCATCTGCGGCACCGGCACCGAGGACTACTTCGGCGGCGCCTGGAACTTCGACGTCAAGCCGCACGGCTACACCGCGTACACCACGCCCTATCTGGGCCTGAACCAGATCCTGCGGCCCGACGGGCTCTACGCCAGCCAGCAGCGGTTCGGGATGTACCGCTGGCACGTCCTGGACCCCGTCCGCTTCCAAGAGGACCTCCGCGTGACCGTGCAGTGCCTCGGTATCGGCGCCGGCCAGGGCAACGGGCTGAAGCACCGCTACCGCAGGAACCGCGACGACATCGCCTCGACTTCCCTGTTCTACCTCGACGCGCCGTCGAGCGCAGCCCTCCCGGCGACCCCCGGCCTGCTCGACCTGGAAGTCGACGCCCCCGACTAGGACAGGTCCGAGCCCCCGGCCCTCCCCGCAAGCACCCACCCGACAGACAGGGCACGACATGCTCCAGCACGGCAACGGCGCCGTACCCGCCCGGGGCGCCCCCTCGCGCCGCCGCTTCCTCGGCGGCACCGCGGGCGTCGCCGCGGCGGCCACGGCCGCCGCCACCCCGCTGCTCGGCGGCTGCGGCGGCTCCGCGAACGCCGACGGCGGCACGCTGAAGTTCTGGCACTTCTACGACCCGAAGGCGTCCGACCCCGCGATGGTCGCCCAGTCGAAGTGGTTCGACCAGCTCATCAAGGACTGGAACGACACCCACGACGTCAAGATCGAGCCGTACTTCGTCCCCGGCGTCAGCTACCAGGGCTCGAAGATGGTCACCGCCTTCGCCTCCGGCGCCGGACCCGACATCTTCCTGCTCAGCCCCGGCGACTTCACCCGCTACTACAACGGCGGCATCCTCGCCGACCTCACCCCCCACCTCGACGACGGCGTCGTCGAGGACTACGGCACCAGCCTGGCCAGCCGCACCGTCGACGGCAAGGTCTACGCCCTCCCCATGGAGGTCGAGCCGCTCGCCATGTTCTACAACGTCCCCGTCTGGGAGAAGGCCGGCCTCTCCGAGGCCGACATCCCCACCACCTGGGACCAGCTCCTCGACACCGGCGACAAGATCCGCAGCAAGACGGGCGCCGCCGGCCTCGTCTTCCACACCGACCCCGGCTACTACCAGAACTTCACCTGGTACTGCTGGATGTGGCAGGGCGGCGGCGAGGTCGTCGACAAGGCGGGCAACGTCGTCTTCGACTCCAAGGGCGCCCGCCAGGCCCTCGCCCTCTGGCAGGACGCCGTCGAGGCCGGCATCGCGCCCCGTACGCTCCCCGCCGCCGACGACCGCATCACCGCCTTCACCTCGAACCTCGCCGGCATGTGGCAGATCGGCATCTGGGAGGTCCAGGCGTTCAAGGCGGGCGCCCCCGACCACGAGTACGGGGTCTTCAAGCTGCCCGTACCGCCCGGCGGCGAGTACACCACCACCCTCGGTGGCTGGTCGTTCTGCGCCAGCACCCAGGGCGCCAACCCCGAGGCCGCCGCCGAGTTCTGCGGCTGGGCGCTCGGCGGGATGTCCGACGAGTCGATCAACCGCAGCGTCGAGTGGTGCACGGGCGTGAAGTCCGACATCTCCCCGCGCACCTCCGCCCTGAAGCGCGCCACCGCGCGGGGCGGCTACGACTCCTGGGCGATGAAGAAGTTCAAGGAGGACGTCTTCCCCGGCGGCCGCGCCGAGCCCCGCTACCCGCCGATCGTCTACAAGGCGATCTCCGACGCCATCCAGGCCACGATGCTCGCCGGCAAGGGCGTGGAGGGCGAGGCCGACCGGGCCGCCCAGACCATCGACGCGTTCTTGAAGAGCTACCGAGGGGCGAGCCTGATTTGACGTCAGACCATCGACGCCTTCTTGACGTCCTCCCCCTCGTGGACGAGGGGGATTCCAACCCGAGGCACCGGCTCTACGCGGAGAGGAGGAGGTCGGATTGAGGTTCACGGTGCACCGGCCCGTTCATGCAGGGCCCTTCCCGTGCAGCAACCGCCCGTCCGGCGGCCGTACGAATATTGCGTGCGGCGTTGACGTCGGCGTTGTCCGTGTGCCCGCAGGCGCGACACCGGAAGACGGCTTGGCTCTCGCGCGCCTCCCGGTCCACCATCCCGCAGGCCGAACAACACTGGGACGTGTACGCCGGATCGACCCGGACCACCCGGCCGGGGGCCTTGTCCTCCAGCCGGGCCGCGAAGGCACCCCACGCGGACCGGAGGATGCCGCGGTTCAAGCCGGCCTTCTGCCGCACCTGGGAGCCCGGAGCCTCGACCGTGCCCTTGGCCGAGGCCGTCATGCCTCGCACATCGAGGTCCTCGATGCCGATCACGTCGAAACCGGCAGCAAGGCGGGTAGTGGTCTTCTCCACCCAGTCCCGGCGCCGGTCCGCATCACGGGCCTTCAGTCGGGCAAACGCGGAACTCACTTTCCGCCGCCGGTTCGAACCCCGCCTGCACCGGGCCAGACGCCGCTGCAACAACACCAGGCGGCGCGCCTCGCTCTCCCGCAGCCGCGGCGCGTTCAGCAACTCCCCGGTGGACAGGGCCGCGGAGACGGCCACACCTCGGTCGACACCCACCACTGCGCCGTTCCCAGGCGCCGGACCCGGATCAGGCACGGTCGCGAACGCCAGATGCCACCGACCCGCCCGATCACACGTGACGCGGTACGACTTCACCCCCTCGGGCACGGTACGGGACCAGCGGAATCGCACCCAGCCGACCTTCGGTACCCGCACCTCACGGCACCTGCGCGAAAGCCTCCGCACATCGCCGATCCTCACCGCGACGATGCGGAATCCCTCGTGCCGCGCGGCCCGGCGCCACGTCGGTCGCCGGTGCGTGCCGCGAAAGAAGTTCGCCATGGCCTGGGCGAAGTTCCGCAGCGCCTGCTGCTGCACGGTCTGCGACCCTGCGGCCAGCCACGGGTTCGCGGCACGGGCCTCGGTCAACTGCCGAGCCTGGGCAACGTAGCCAGGTGCCGGGCCGCGCCGGGGAGTCCACCAGGAGTGCTGCTCTACCGCCAGATTCCACACGAAACGCGCATGCGCACAGTGCCGACGCAGGTCCTCCACCTGGTCGGGCGTAGGGCACAGACGGTAACGGGACATGCACAGAACCTACCGGCCCCCACTGACAACACCCCTCCGCTCCGGTGGCGAAACGGAACTTCCTGCGCCGCTCGACAAGATCTCCGCTCCCTCTCTCGGCTGAAGCCGGGCGGATTCGCAAGGGAACTCATATGACCAGCATCGCCACACACCGGCAGCGTGCCCCGGGCGCCGCCGCGAAGCGTGCCGTCGCCCCCGCGGGCCGCCGGCGGCTCGGCCGCAAGGGCCGCGAGCGGCTGGCCGCCGCGCTGTTCCTGCTCCCCGACAGCCTCGGGCTGGGGCTCTTCGTGGTCCTGCCGATGCTGCTGTCGTTCGTGCTGAGCTTCTTCCAGGTCTCGGGCTTCGGCTCGTACGAGTGGATCGGCGTCGGCAACTACGAGCGCATGTTCAACGACCCGTACTTCTGGTCCTCGATGTGGGTCACCGCGAAGTACGTCGTCCTCCTCGTGCCGACGCTCTTCGTGGTCAGCCTCAGCCTCGGCGTGCTGATGAAGCAGATGCTGCCCGGCATGTCCGTCTACCGCACCGCGCTCTTCCTGCCCCACATGCTGAGCCTGGTCGTCGTCGGCCTGCTGTGGAAGTTCATGCTCGACGACCAGACCGGCGTGGTGAACAAGGCCACCGGCGAGCTGGGCATGGGCGCCCGCTCCTGGCTCGGCGACCCCGGCCTCGCGCTGTACGCGGTGATCGCGGTCACCGTCTGGTACTACATGGGCTACTACATGATCATTTTCCTGGCGGGTCTCAACGAGATCCCCCGGGAGCTGTACGAGGCCGCGAAGATCGACGGCGCCGGGCCCTGGACCTCGTTCAAGCAGATCACCTGGCCGCTGCTCAAGCCCACCAGCTTCTTCGTCCTCATCGTCAGCACGGTCGCCGCGATCACCGGCACCTTCGACCTCATCTTCGTGCTGACCGACGGCGGTCCCGCCAACGGCACGGCCGTGGCGATGTTCTACATCTACCAACAGGCGTTCGTCTTCGGCGAGTACGGCTACGCCGCGGCCCTGGGCTCCTTCCTGGTGCTCGTGATGGTCGCCCTGTCCTGGCTGATCTTCAAGGCGACCAAGGGCGGGAGGTTCGACGATGAGCAGTGACACCCTGGCCGGCGGCACCGCCGCCGCCCGCCCCGCCCCGCCGCGCGGCCCCGGCCGCCGCCGCGCCCGCGCCGGGCTCACGGTGCTGGCCATCGTGCTGTCGGTGCTGAGCGTCTTCCCGATCCTGTGGCTGATCACCTCGGCGTTCAAGCCGCGCGAGGCCGTCACCGACGGCAAGCTGATCCCCGAGGAGGTCACCTGGGGCAACTTCCGCTACGTCCTCACCGAAGTGGCCTTCGACCGCTGGCTGTGGAACAGCTTCCTCACCGCCGCGATCATCACGATCGTCGCCCTGTTCTTCCACTCGATGGCCGCCTACGCCCTCGCCCGCCTGCGCTTCCCCGGCCGCGACGGCATCTTCGTCGTCATCTTCTCCACGCTGCTGATCACCCCGCCGGTGATCCTCATCCCGCTGTTCATCGTCGTCCGCGAGATGGGCATGCTCGACAGCTACGCGGCCCTGATCATCCCGCCGCTCTTCAACGCCTTCGGCATCTTCCTGCTCCGGCAGTTCTACCTCGGCATCCCGCGGGAGCTGGAGGAGGCGGCGATCGCCGACGGCGCCGGCTACTGGCGGATCTACTGGAGCATCATCCTGCCGCTGTCCCGGCCCATCCTCGCCGCGCTGTCGGTGTTCTTCTTCCTCGCCAACTGGAACGCCTTCGCCTGGCCGCTGGTCGCCACCAGCAGCGAGAACCTGACCGTCACCCAGGTCGGCATCGCGTCCTTCACCACCCAGTACGGCGCCAACTGGAACTACATCCTCGCCGCCGCCGTGGTCGCGGTGATCCCGATGCTGATGCTCTTCCTCTTCTTCCAGCGCCAGATGGTCGAGTCCATCAAGACCTCCGGCCTCAAGTAACGCGCCCCCACGCGCCGTACGCGCGCGACCGCAGCCCCGCCACCACGGCACGACAACCGCACGCAATTGGAGGCCAGCCACATGGCACGTATCGGTCTGCTGTCCATCTCCGACGGCCGGGACTACGTCCAGCGGGACGTACGCGACCACGTCTCCCGCGCCGCGCGCGAGCTGGCGGCCATGCTCGGCGAGGCCGGGCACGAGGTGATCGTCGCGCCCGAGCACGTGGAGTCCAACGTCCTCGCCACCTCCCAGGCCCGCTGGCTCGCCGAGCGGCACGTGGACGTGACGATCTTCCACCACTCCGTGTGGACGTTCCCGCACTTCACCATGCTCGCCGCCGAGGCCACCCCGGGACCGATCCTGATGGTCGCCAACCTCGACCCGCAGTTCCCCGGCATGGTCGGCCTCCTGGCCGGCGCCGGCGGCCTCGACCAGATCGGCCGCACCCACGCCCGCGCCTGGGGCGACCTGGCGGATCCGGAGGTACGCGACCGGATCCTCACCCACGTCCGCGCGGGCGCCGCCGTGCAGGGGCTGCGCGGCTCCACCTTCGGCCGGATCGGCGGCCGGCCCATGGGCATGTACACCGCCACCGCCAACACCGACCAGTGGATGAAGGTCTTCGGCGTCGACGTCGAGGAGATCGACCAGTGGGAGATCGTGCGGCGCAGCGAGAACGCCGACGCGGCGCGGGTGAAGAACGCCCGCACCTGGATCGAGCGGCACGCGGCCGGCGTGGAGTACGACGGCGACCGGCTCACCCCCGAGCTGCTGGAGCGGCAGATCCGCTCGTACTACGCGATGCGCGAGCTGATCGAGGAGTGGAACCTCGACTTCTCCGGCATCAAGGGCCAGCCGGAGCTGACCGCGAACTTCTGCACCATGGACGTCGCCGAGGCGTTCCTCAACGACCCGTACGACTGGGAGGGCCCGAAGGAGACGCACGTCACCTCCACCGAGGCGGACATGGACGCGGCGCTGACGATGCAGGTGCTCAAGCTGCTCTCCGGCGACCCCGTGCTCTTCGCCGACGTCCGGCACTACGACACCGGCAAGCAGGTCTGGGACCTGTGCAACTCCGGCCAGCACGCCACCTGGTACGCGGCCCGCTCCGCCGACCCCGCGGAGAACATGCGGCACGTCAGCTTCCTGCCCGAGGTCTTCTACTTCCCGGCCGGCGGCGCCTCCGTCCAGCACCTCGCCGCTCCCGGCGCGATGACCTTCGCCCGCCTCACGCGGCTGCGCGGCGAGTACCGGATGCACGTGATGCGCGGCGAGTTCGTGCAGTACGACGCGGAGACCAACGAGCGCATGATGCGGGCCACGACCTGGGAGTGGCCGCACGCCTTCGCGCGGCTGAACGCCCCGGCGGAGGAGTTCCTGACCCGCTTCGGCAGCAACCACATCCACGCGGTCCCCGGCGACTACGTCGCCGACCTCCGCGCGGTCTGCGACCAGCTCGGCATCGCGTACGACGGCTTCGGCGACGCGGTGTAGCCGCGGGCTCCGGCGGCGGGGTTCCTCGTCGCCCCCGCGCGGCGGGGGCATCACCGGCGCTCGGCCGGACCGGCCGCTACGCGGCGGTCCCAGGCCCGCGTCGAAGCCGCCGGGCCGGTCCCGCGCGGCGGCGAGCCGCCGAGCCCCTGCGGGCGGCGGAAACGCACGCCCCGGTCCCCTGCCGGCATTACGGAGCGCGCGGCGGGGCCCGGGGCGTGGCCCCCGGATCCGGCAGCGGCCCGGCCGCCGCAGAGCCAACCACCCGACCAGCAACGGAAGGTGAGCAGCCAACCGCATGTCCAGCGAAGCGCACAGCGCAACGCCCCTGCTGGCGATGCGCGGTATCGCCAAGTCGTTCCCCGGCGTACGGGCCCTGAAGGGGGTCGAGCTGACCGTGCACGCCGGGGAGGTGGTCGCGCTCCTCGGCGAGAACGGCGCCGGCAAGTCAACGCTCATGAACGTCCTCGCCGGGGTGCACCCCGACTACGAGGGCGTCATCGAGCGCGACGGCGCGCCCGCCGCCATCCACTCGCCCAAGGACGCGCAGCGGCACGGCATCGGGATGATCCACCAGGAGCTCAACCTCGTCCCGGAGCTGTCCGTCGCCGAGAACGTCTTCCTCGGCCGCGAGCTGCGCACCGCCCGCGGCACCGTCGACAAGAAGGCCCAGGAGGCTCGCGCCCGCGACCTGCTCGCGGGCCTCGGCCTGGCCGTGCCGCCGCGGCGGCTCGTGAAGCACTGCCGGCTGGCGGAGCAGCAGCTCATCGAGGTGGCGAAGGCCCTCAACCTCGACGTCCGGCTGCTCGTCATGGACGAGCCGACCTCGGCGCTCGCGGACGCCGAGGTACGGCGCCTCTTCGCCGTCATCCGCGACCTGACCGCCCGCGGCGTCGGCGTCGTGTACATCTCCCACCGGCTGGAGGAGCTGGAGGAGATCGCCGATGCCGTCACCGTGCTGCGCGACGGCGCGTACGTCGGCACCCGCCGGATGGCGGAGACCACCCGGGCCGAGCTGATCCAGCTCATGGTCGGCCGCCCGCTCGGCGAGCTGTTCCCGCGCCGCGCGGAGCAGCACCGCGGCGGCGAGGCCCGGCTGGCCGCCGAGGGGCTGACGTACGTCTCGCAGGACGGCGGCCCGTCGCTGTACGGCGTGGACGTCACCGTACGGGCCGGGGAGATCGTCGGGCTCGCCGGGCTGATGGGCGCCGGGCGCAGCGAGGTGCTCCAGGCGCTCTTCGGCCACTACGGCGCCAGGGCGCACGGCCGGATCACCGTGGACGGCCGCCCGTACCGCCCGCGCAGCCCCGGCCACGCCATCCGCCGCGGCCTCGCGCTCGTCGCGGAGGACCGCAAGGGGCAGAGCCTGGTGACCGCGAACACCGTGCGGTTCAACGGCTCCCTCGCCGCCCTGGCCCGCTACCGCACCCCGTGGCGCACGGTGCACAAGCGCCGCGAACGGGCCGCGGTCGCCGGGCAGATCGAGGCGCTGAAGGTGAAGACACCCGGCCTGGAGACCGCCGTACAGCACCTGTCCGGCGGCAACCAGCAGAAGGTCGTCCTCGCCAAGTGCCTGCTGACCAAGCCCAGCGTGCTGCTCATGGACGAGCCGACGCGCGGCATCGACGTCGGCGCCAAGGCCGAGATCCACCGGCTCATGGAGGAACTGGCCGCGCAGGGCACCGCGATCCTCGCGGTCTCCTCCGAGCTGCCCGAGCTGATCGGCATGTGCGACCGGGTGCTGGTGCTCTGCGAGGGCCGGCTGACCGGCGAGTTCCACCGCGATCCGGCGCGCGGGCCGCAGGCCGGCCAGGAGGCCATCCTCACCGCGGCGATGGCGCGCGAGACCGTCACCACCCACCACCTTCGAGGGACCCGGAGATGACCAGTACCCAGCCGGAACAGCCGGAACAGCCGGACGCAGAGGCCCCCGCCGGCGACGGCGGCCCGGACGGCGCCGTGTCGCGAGCCCGGCGGATCCTGCCGGTGCTCGGCTCACTGCAGGCGTACATCGGCCTCATCCTCATCGTCGCCATCGGCGTGATCACCAAGGGCGACGTCTTCCTCAACCAGACCAACCTGACCAACGCGGTCGGCGCGTTCGCCACCCGCGGCATCCTCGCGGTCGGCGTCACGCTCGTCATCCTGGCGGCGGGCATCGACCTGTCGGTCGGCTCGCTGATGGGCTTCGCGTCGATGTCCGCGGCCATCATGGTGGCCCACCACGACATGCCCGTCTGGCTGATCGTGCCCGCGTGCATGCTCATCGGCGCCGGCTTCGGCCTCGCCAACGGCATCGGGACCGCGTGGCTGAAGATTCAATCGTTTGTCATGACTCTGGCGATGATGTCGATCGCCAGAGGGCTCGACCGGAAGATGAGCGACAACGAGTCCGTCGGCACCCTCGTCGCCGGCGAGGACGGCGAACTCACCGAGAACTCCGAGGCGTTCCAGAAGCTCGGCACCCCCGACAACAACGTCCTCGAAGGCATCCTCGGCCCGGACGGCATCTACTTCCCCGTCCTCGCCTTCCTCATGGTCTGCGTCGTCTTCCACCTGCTGCTGTCCCGCACCACCTTCGGCCGGCACATCTACGCCGTCGGCGGCAACCCGACCGCCGCCCGGCTCTCCGGCATCAACGTCACCTTCGTCATCATCGCCGTCTTCACCCTCTCCGGGATGCTCGCCGGCTTCGCCGGCCCCATCGACGCGGCGTACAGCGTCTCCGCCGACCCGCAGGCCGGCTACACGTACGAACTCGACGCCATCGCCGCCGCCGTCATCGGCGGCGCCTCGCTCGCCGGCGGCAAGGGCACGATCATCGGCACCTTCGTCGGCGCGCTGATCCTCACCCTGCTCGACAACGTCCTCGGCCTCAACGCCGTCGACGACAACTGGCAGTTGGTCATCAAGGGCTCGATCGTCGTCCTGGCGGTCGTGCTGCAACGCCCCGACCTGCTGCAGAGCATCAAGAACGGCATCGACAGGCTACGCGGCGGCCGATCCCGCACGGGACCGGGCCGCACCCCAGCCAAGGCCCCGGTCCCCGGCCCCACCCCCGCACCCGCCTCCGAGGAGAACCCACGATGAGCAGCAGCCCCCGCCCCCGCACCCGCACCCCGCGCCGCGCGCTGACCGCCGCCACCGCCGTGCTCGCCGCGACCGCCCTGGCCGCCGGCTGCGCCTCCAAGACCGAGGAGGGCGACGGCGGCGAGAAGGGCGCCGGCGACGAGTTCGTCATCGGCTACTCGCAGGCCAACAACGCCGAGCCGTACCGCGCCCAGCTCAACAAGCAACTGGAGTACTACGTCAAGGACTACCCGAACCTGAAGCTGCTGCCGATCGCCGACGCCCAGCAGGACAACGCGCAGCAGGTCAGCCAGATCCAGCAGTTCATCCAGCAGAAGGTCGACATCCTCATCGTCTCGCCGAACGAACCCGCCCCCGTCACCCCCGCCGTCGAGCAGGCGTGCGCGGCCGACATCCCCGTCATCATCCTGGACCGCACCGTCGACACCGAGTGCTACACCTCCTTCATCGGCGGCGACAACCACGAGATCGGCAGGAAGGCCGGCGAAGCCGTCGTCAGGGAGCTGCCGGACGGCGGCAACGTGGCGGAGCTGCGCGGCCTGCTCTCCACCGAGCCGCAGAAGCAGCGCCACGACGGCTTCATGGCGGCGATCGGCGAGAACCCCGACATCAAGGTCGTCGAGGAACGCGAGGGCAAGTGGCTCCAGCCCGAGGGCACGAAGATCATGCAGCAGTGGCTCGCCCGCGGCACCGACATCGACCTGGTCTACGCCCACAACGACCCGATGGCCATCGGCGCCCAGCAGGCGGCGAAGGCCGCGGGCAAGGACGAGATCAAGTTCATCGGCATCGACGGCCTCGCCATCCCCGACGGCGGCATCCGCGCCGTCCAGCAGGAGCGGATGGCGTACACCTACCTCTACCCGACCGGCGCGCAGGAGGCCGCGAAGACCGCCGCCGACATCGCCGCGGGCGAGAAGGTGGAGAAGAAGCAGACGCTCGGCACGGTGGAGATCACCAAGGAGAACGCCGAGGACGTCTACGCCAAGTACGACATGAGCGGGAAGGTCGACTGACAACCATGGGGCTCCTCCTCGGCATCGACATCGGCACCTCGTCGTCCAAGGGCGTGCTCGTCCGCGGCGACGGCACCCTCGTCGCCCAGGCGGTGCGCGCGCACGCCACCGCCACCCCGCGGCCCGGCTGGGTCGAGCACGATGCCGAGGAGGTGTGGTGGGCCGACTTCACCGCGCTCGCCACCGAGCTGACGGCCGCGGCGGGCCAGGCGGGGGAGGCGATCGGGGCCGTGGGCGTCAGCGGGATCGGCCCCTGCCTCCTGCCCGTCGACGCCGCCGGCACCCCGCTGCGGCCGGCGATCCTCTACGGCGTCGACACGCGCGCCGGCGCCGAGATCGAGGCGCAGACCGCCCGGTACGGCGCGGAGGCGGTCATCGCGCGGTGCGGCTCGCCGCTGACCAGCCAGGCGGTGGGGCCGAAGCTGGAGTGGCTGCGCCGCCACGAGCCGGAGGTGTACGCACGTACCCGCCGCTGGTACATGGCCAGTTCGCTGCTCGCGCACCGGCTCACCGGCGCGTACGTCCTGGACCACCACTCCGCGAGCCAGTGCACGCCCCTGTACGACCTGCGCGGGCGGCGCTGGATCGCGGAGCGGTGCGAGGAGATCGCGCCGGGGCTGGAGTGGCCGGAGCTGGTCTGGCCCGCGGACGTCGTCGGCGAGGTCACCCCGGCTGCCGCCGCCGCCACGGGCCTGCCCGCCGGCGTCCCCGTCGTCGCCGGCACGGTCGACGCCTGGGCGGAGTCCACGGCGGTCGGCGCCACCGGCCCGGGGGACCTGATGCTCATGTACGGCACGACGATGTTCCTGGTCAACGTCGTCGAGCAGCCGGTCTCCAGCCCGCGGCTGTGGGGCACGGCGGGCGCCTTCCCCGGCACGTACTGCCTGGCCGCCGGCATGGCCACCTCCGGCGCCGTCACCGGCTGGCTGCGCGACCTCACCGGCTCCGACTACGCCACCCTCGTCGCCGAGGCCGCCGCCGTCCCGCCGGGCGCGGAAGGGCTGCTGATGCTCCCGTACTTCGCGGGCGAACGCACGCCCCTCTTCGACCCCGACGCCCGCGGCCTGATCCACGGCCTCACCCTCCGGCACGGCCGCGGCCACCTCTACCGCGCCGCGCTGGAGGCCACCGCGTACGGCGTCCGCCACAACCTCGCCGCCATGACCGAGGCCGGCGGCGCGCCGGCCCGCCTCGTCGCGGTCGGCGGCGGCGCCCGCGAGCTGTGGACGCAGATCGTCTCCGACGTCACCGGCAAGGAGCAGCAGGTCCCGCGCCATCTCATCGGCGCCGCGTACGGTGACGCATTCCTTGCCGCAGTCGGCGCCGGCACGGCGTCCCCGGTGGACATCGCCGCCTGGAACCCGGTCGAGTCGACGGTCACCCCGAACCCCGCCGCGGCCGGCGTCTACGCGCAGCTCTACGCCCACTACCTGGACCTCTACCCGGCGACGAAGGACGTCGCCCACGCGCTCGCCGCCCGCCAGCACGCCGATGCCTGACCGGGACACGCCAAGGTCACCCTCACCGGTCTGTGACGGCATGGTTGCTTTCCCGCCATCGAAGACGCCGCCGCGTTTCGCTAACCTCGGTCGGGCACAACGGGGGCAGGTGGCTCCCCTCCCACACGCGACGGAGGGATGACCGCACGATGAAAGCGCGCAGGGCAGGTACGGCGGCCGCGGCCGCGGTGGCCGCGGCAGCGTTGCTGCTGACCGGCTGCGGCGACGACGGAGGCTCGTCCGGCGACGAGATCGAGGGCGCGAAGACGGGCAACAAGGAGCCGTCCGCCGACCCGTCGGCCGGCGAGCCCGGTGCCCCGCGGTTCGACCTCCCGGACGACGTGGAGGTCGAGATCGCCGAGGACGCCACGGGGGACGAGCGGAAGGACGCGATCCTGCGGGACCACGGCTACGCGCTGATGGCCCAGCAGGAGGCGTACGCCGCCACCGAGGCGACGGCGAACTTCGCGAAGTACTGGGACGGCGAGGCCGCCGCCACGTTCGAGGCCGACTTCGCGACGTACCGCAAGGACGGCATCACCATCACCGGACTCGACACCTTCTACTTCCGCGAGGTCACCTCGCTGAAGGACGGCCGCGCCGTCGTCGCGTACTGCGAGGACCAGAGCAGGGCGTACGTGAAGGACACCGAGACCGGAAAGGTCGACAAGACCCCGGCCACGCTCGACTCCTACATCGACGCGCGCGCCACGATGGAGAAGGGCGCGGACGGCTGGAAGGTCGTGGACTACCAGGCAACCAGGGGGAGCAAGGAATGTCGCGACGAAGCCTGACACACCGATCGCGCACCGCCGCCACGGTCACCGCGCTGGCCTGCGGGCTGCTGCTCGCCTCCGCCGGCGGGGCCGCCGCGGAGCGTCCCACCGGCACCACCACGCCGGGCGGGGACACCGGTGACGGCGACATCGGCTCAAGCGTGGAGTACATCTACCACAGCCCCGGCGGCACCCAGCCGATGTCCAGTTCCTCGGGCGACTGGTCGCCGCCGGTGTGCTGGTTCGAGCCCCGGTACACCAACCAGGAGCTGTACGAGCACAACGAGGAGCTGGAGGAGAAGGGTCCGCTGGAGGGCATCGACCACGACACCGCGGACAACCGGGAGGAGGAGACCGACGCCCACAAGGACAGGGACGGCATGTGGTGGGAGCGCACCCCGATGATGTCGCCGCGCTCCTGCGAGATCGGCGAGCTGTGGATCTGGGTGGACCGCGGCGACCCCGACCCGCCGGCCGACGCCGTCGACCCGGAGATCCTCGCGGGGCTGGCGTACGACAGGACCAAGCTCCCGGCGCCGCCGGTCGACCTGAAGCCGAACGAGGACCGCAACGTGGTGAACCTGCCCACGAAGATCGAGTTCAGCGAGCCGCTGGACCGCGTCTGGACGACGGCCAGCCTCGTCAACGCGCAGGCCGGCATCGACATCGCGGCCACCACCGTCGCCGAGCCGGTCTCGCTGCGCATCGAAGCGGGCACGGAGTACGCGGAGCCGTCCGCGTGCACGTACGACCTGGTCGAGGCGGGCGGCGGCTACCAGGTTGACAGCGAGGGTGCCGGCTGCAACATCACGTACCGCAAGTCCTCGGGTGACGGCACGTACCCGATGGAGGCGCAGATCGTCTGGGACGTCACGTGGAACCCGACGTCGGGCCCGGACGGTGAGCCGCAGAACGGCGACCTGCCCGACGGGCTGTCGGTCTCCGAGCAGGACGTGACCGTGAAGGAGATCCAGACGGTCGTCCGCTGACCCGCCTTCACGCTCGTCGAGGCGCCCCCGGCCGCAGCGGCCGGGGGCGCCTCGGCCCGCTGCGGCTCGGCCGTGGCCGCCGTTCCTCACCTACGACCGATGAGAAACGCGCGCGGCCCCGGTCCAACCGTTCAGAGGCAGGACGACTGAACGGAGTGGGGCGCATGCGGTTCGTCGGCAGGGCACTGGCAGCGGCGGCGGCCGTCTGCGTCGCCGCGGTCCCGTGGGGCCAGGCACACGCGGACGGCGGCCCCGCCGGGGGGCGTTCGTACGAGGGGAGCATCGACGGCGCTCCGTACCGGATCGCGATGCCCGAGGACTGGAACGGCACCCTCGTGCTCTACAGCCACGGGTACTACCTCAAGGGCCACTTCCCCACGGGGGTGCAGCTCGCGGCGTACGAGTCGACGGAGCGCTGGCTGCTGGCGCACGGGTACGCGCTGGCGGCGTCCGAGTACAAGGGGCGGGGCCCCGGCTACGCCGTCGAGGACGCCCTCGTCGACCAGATGGCGCTGCTCCGGCACGTCGAGAAGAAGATCGGCAAGCCGCGGCGCACGCTGAGCGCCGGGATGTCGCAGGGCGCGGCCGTCGCGGGGCAGCTCGCGGAGCGCCACCCGGGGAAGTTCGCGGGCACGGCGGCGATGTGCGCCGAGGTGGACACGCCGGGGTCGTGGAACACGGCGCTGGACATCCAGTTCGTCGTCAGGACGCTGCTGGCGCCGGAGGCCGGCATCGACCTCGTACGCCCCGCCGACCCGGACACGGCCGCCGCCGACGCCGCCGCCCTGGCCGGGGCGGTGGCCGCCGCGCGCGGCACCGAGGCGGGCCGCGCCCGGCTCGCGCTGGCCGGCGCGATCGCGAACATCCCCACCGCCTACTCGCCGTTCGAGCCGCGGCCGACGGGCCTCGCCGAGCGCATCGCCGCCCAGTCGGTGTGGATCGAGACCGCGTACGCCCAGGGCCTGGGCCCCACGGGCCGCCTCGACCTCGAATCCCGCGCCGGCGGCAACCCGTCCTGGAACACCGGCATCGACTACGGCGACCAGCTCGCCCGCGCCCACCCGGAGCTGCGCGCGCTGGTCGAGGAGGCGTACGGGGCCGCCGCGGCCGCCGGCGCCGGCGTCGACCTGGAAGAGGACCTGGCCGCGCTCGCCGGCACCGACCGCATCGCCGCCGACCGGCGGGCGGTCGCGTACACGAAGCGCCACGGCCTGGTGCGGGGCACGACGCGCACCCCGACGCTGACGCTGCACACCACGGGCGACGGCGGCGCGGTCGCGGACCAGGTGGGCAGGTGGGCGGAGCAGGTCGAGGCCCACCGGGACGCGCCGTTCCGGCAGTTGTACGTGGACCGGGGCGGGCACTGCTCGTACACGTCGGCGGAGGAGATCGTCGCGCTGGTCGCGCTGGACCGCAAGGTCGCCACGGGCCGGTGGGGGAACCTGACGCCGTCGCACCTGGACGGGGCGGTGGGGTCGTTCGGGCCGGAGTACCAGAAGGCGTTCGACTTCGGCACGGGCGACCTGAAGCCGGTGGATCCGGCGTACACGGACTTCACGCCGCCGGAGTTCCTGCGCCCGACGCGGTAGGAGCGGGGCGAGCGGCAGAAGACGGGGCAGCGGCGCACTCAACGGGGGTGTGCGCCGCTGCCCCGGCCCGCGCTATCGCGCACGGTGTCCGAGGCGGGAGGACAGCTCGACGTAGACGTACTTGCCGGTGCGCGTGGTCATGGGCCGGCCGAAGGACTGCCCGGTGGCGGCGTCCCGCAGGCGCACGGTCCCGTCCTCGCCGATGTCGGCCGCCAGCAGAGGGCCGCCGGAGGACGGCACCACGACCAGGCGGCCGTCGCCGCGGGCGGTCAGGGGCGGGTCGACGAGCCTGCCGGTGGCGGTGTCCCACCGCAGTAGCGTGTCGTCGTCCTGGCTGTGGGCCGCCAGCACGGAGCTGTCCGGGGAGAACGCCAGCTCCCAGACGCTGTTGGTGTGGCCGGTCAGGGGTTCGCCGACGGCCTGGCCCGTGGCCGGGTCCCACAGCCGCACCGTCCAGTCCCTGCCGGAGGCGGCGAGGAGGCGGCCGTCGGGGGAGAACATCACCCGCAGCGCGTCGCCGGTGTGGCCGGTCAGGGGTTCGCCGGCCGGGCGGCCCGCGGTGGGGTCCCAGAGCCGTACCGTTCTGTCCAGGCCGCTGGAGGCGAGGAGGCGGCCGTCGGGAGAGAAGGCGACCCCGACGACGCCGTTGGCGTGGGCGGTCAGGGGTTCGCAGACGGTCCGGCCGGTGGCCGTGTCCCAGAGCCGTACCGTCCCGTCCAGGCTGCCGGTGGCCAGCAGCCGGCCGTCGGGGGAGAACGCCACGTCTTCCACCGTGCCGGTGTGGCCGGTGAGGAGATCGCCGACGAGCCGCCCCGTGGCCGTGTCCCACAGCCGCGCCGTCTCGTCCCTGCTGCCGGTGGCGAGCAGCCGGCCGTCGGGGGAGAACGCCATCCGGAACACGGTGCCGGTGTGGCCGGCCAGCGGCGGGCTGACGGGCCGGCCGGTGGCCGGGTCCCACAGCCGCACCGTGCCTGCGCCGCCGAGGCTGGTGGCGAAGAGGTACTCGCCGGGCGCGGGGGTGGCCGGGACGTCCGGCTCGGTGGGCGGCGGGAAGACGCCGGCGTGCGCCCGCCCCGCGCGCTCGGACGGGTCCTCCGGTCCGTCCAGGCGCCGCAGTGCGCGGGCCAGGCCGGCGGCGTCCGCGTACCGCCCCGCGGGCTCCTTGTGCAGCAGCGTGAGGACGAGGTCGTCCCAGGCGGCGGGGATGCCGGCCCGTACGGAACTGGGGGCCGGCGGCTCCTGGGTGAGGTGCGCGGTGAGGTAGCCCAGGGTGTCGGGGGCCTCGAAGGGCAGGCGGCCCGTGATCAGTTCGAAGAGGAGGCAGCCGAGGGCGTAGAGGTCGCTGCGCGGTTCCGGCAGGCCACGGGCCTGTTCGGGGGCCAGGTACTGCGGGGTGCCGACGATGAGACCGGTCCGGGTGAGGCGCTCCGCGGTGACGTTGCCGTCGGCCGCTCGCGCGATGCCGAAGTCGAGGACCTTCACGCCGCCCTGGGGCGTGACGAAGATGTTGGAGGGCTTGACGTCCCGGTGCAGGATCCCGTTGGCGTGGGCGTCGGCGAGCGCGTCGCACACCTGCGTTCCCCACCGGGCGGCGTCCGGCAGGGTGACGGGACCCCGCGCCAGCTTCGCGTCCAGGCCCTCGCCCCGTACCAGCTCCATCACCAGGAACGGCACCTTGTCGCCGCCGGTGCCGGCCTCGCCGAGGTCGTGCATGGTGACGATGTGGGGGTGCTGGAGCCGGGCGGTGATCCGCGCCTCGCGCAGGAACCGCGCGCGGGCCTGGTCGCCCCGGCTGCCGCCGCCGGCGAGCAGCGAGATCACCTTGACCGCGACCGGCCGGCCCAGCGTCTCGTCCCGCGCCTCCCACACCTGCCCCATGCCCCCGTGGCCGAGTTCCCGCACGAGCCGGTAACGGCCCCCGAGGAGCTGGTCTCGCACGGCTGTGCCTCCCCCGTTTCGGCTGCGTCGCGACCTCGCGGCCCGGGCGGCCCACCGGCCGCCGGTCTCACGGCGAGCCATGAGCCTAGCCTGCCGCGACCGCCGACCGCCGTCGTGCGCCGGACGTGGGCGACTGCCCGGTGGGCAGGGGGACATGGGAAGCCGGGACCGGGCTCGCGGCAGTGACCCCCGCCGCGGGGCGGACGTTCACCGGGAGAGCCGGCCGGGACGCACGATCACCCCGGCCGCACGCCGACGACGTACGAGGAGCGACATGAGCCCGGATTCGACGGAAGCTCTGCGCCACGAGTTCGCCGCCGCCCTCGGCGACGGGGGTTCGAGCCCGTGGCGTGCGGCGTTCGCCGCGGTGCCCCGTCACGTCTTCGTGCCGGAGTTCTACCGGCAGGACGAGGGCGGCGGCGGGTGGCGGCGCGTCACGCGGTCGGACAGGGGATACCTGGAGACCGTCTACTCGGACACCGCCCTGATGACCCAGCTCGACGCCCACGGCGTCCCCACGTCGTCCTCCAGCGAACCGGGCCTCATGCTGACGATGCTCGACGCCCTGGACGCACGACCGGGCGCCACCGTCTTCGAACTGGGCACCGGCACGGGCTACAACGCCGCCCTCCTGGCCCACAGGCTGGGCGCGGAGAACGTGACCAGCGTCGACGTGGACCCGGACCTGGTGGCGCTCGCCGCCCGCCGGCTCGCCGAGTCCGGGACGAGGCCGTTCGTGGCCACCGCGGACGGCGCCCTGGGCTATCCGCCACGCGCCCCCTACTCCCGCTTCATCGCCACGGCGGCGCTTCGTTCCGTACCCCGTGCGCTGATGGAGCAGGCCGTGGACGGCGCCGTGATCGTCGCCCCGATCGGCTTCGGCGTGATCAGGGCGGAGGTCACCGGCCCCGGCCACGCGGAAGGCCGCTTCCTCCCGACGCCCGCCCTCTTCATGCCCCGCCGCCTGCCGCCGGGCGCGGGCCCCGACGTCTCCGGCGCCCGCAACCGGCCCCCGGAACCCACCTCCCTGGCGGTGACCGCCGTGCTGGCCGGCCGCTGGGCGTTCCCCCTGTCCCTCGCCCTGCCCGGCTACAACGCGGTCGCCTGGCGGGCCGCCGACGGTGCCGTGTCGGGCATGGTCCTGTGGACCGAGGACGGTTCGACCGCCGTGGCCGAGTTGGCGGGCCGGGTCCGGCAGGCCGGCCCCCGGAGGCTGTGGGACACCGTGGAAGAAATCGCGTCCCTGTTCCCGGGCGGCGAACCGGCGCGGGAGGACTACGGCATCACCGTCACGCCGCACACCCAGCGGTTCTGGTACGGAACACCGGAGGGTGCCTCCTGGCCGCTGCCGCCGGGGTGACAGGTCTCGTCCAACCGAGCGCGCAGGCGGAGTCGGCTCGCTGACGCGGGACGGGCGCGGCCGGGGTTGCCGGGTCCCCGTCCACGTCCACGACGCCGCTGCACGGGTGCGGCGACGTCAGGCGGCCAGTTCCGCCGGCAGCGGCTCGGCGTGCAGCACGGTCAGGCCCGACACCGCCCGCGTCAGGCAGACGTAGAGCCGCCTCAGCCCCGTGCGGGTGTCCGGTTCCGCGGCGACGATCGTCGCCGGGTCGTCCAGTACGACGTAGTCGTACTCCAGGCCCTTCGCCAGCGACGCCGGCACCAGCGTCAGCCGCGCCTCGGACGTCGTCTCCTCACCCGGCGACAGGAACGGCAACCCCGCCGCGCCCAGCGCCGCCCCGAGCGCGGCCACCCGCCCGTCCGCCGCGATCAGCCCCACCGAGCCCTCCCGGCCCCGCAGCACCGACCCGCACGCCTCCGCCACCGCCGTGTCCAGCGCCGCCCCCGGCACCCCCCGTACCGCCAGGTCCCCCGCCGACTCCCTGATCGACGTCGCCTCCGCCAGCCCCGGCGCGATCGACGGCAGCAACCGCGACGCGTACGCGATCACCTCCCGCGGCACCCGGAAGCCCTGCGTCAGCTCCTCCACCACCGCCCCCGGCTTCCCCAGGTGCCCCAGCGCCACCGCCCAGCTCTCCGTCGCCCACGGCGTCGTCCCCTGCGCGATGTCCCCGAGCACGGTGGCGGAGCCCGTGGAACACCGCCGGCCCACAGCCCTGTACTGCATCGGCGACAAGTCCTGCGCCTCGTCCAGCACCACGTGCCCCAGCGACGGCGTCCGCTCCACCACGTCCCGCGCCTCGTCGATCAGCACCGCGTCCGCCGCCGACCAGCGCGCCGACCGCACCCCCCGCGGGGGCTTCTCCCACAGCAGCAGCCGCTGCTCCGCCTCGTCGAGGATCCCGTCCGCCTGCGCGGCCAGGAAGCCGGCGTCCGACAGCAGCCGCAGCACCACCTTCACCGGGTCCACCGCGGGCCAGAGCGCCTTCACCGCCGCCTTGACCGCCGCGTTCCGCGCCACCGCGTCCTGCACCCGGTCGTCCGGCGCCTCTCCGGCACGCTCCATCCGTACGAGCACCGCGTGCGCGATCCGCTGCGGCAGCGCCTCCCGCGCCGCCCCGTACCGGATGTCCCGCTCCAGCAGCTCCCGCACCAGCTCCTCCACCTCGTACGCCGGCACCCGCCACCGCCGCGACCCGCGCACCACCACGACCGGCTCCGCCGGCATCGTCACCCCGGCCCGCACCGCCCGCCGCAGCACCGCCGCCATCCGCGCGTCGCCCTTGAGCCGCGCCACCGGCGCCGGGTCCGCCCCCCGCACCTCCACGTGCGCCACCAGCTCCGCCACCGTGGCCTGCTTCACCTCCAGCTCGCCCAGCGTCGGCAGCACCTGCTCGATGTAGCGGAGGAAGGAGTCGTTCGGCCCGATCACCAGCGTCCCCGTACGCGCCAGCCGCTCCCGGTGCGCGTACAGCAGGTACGCCACCCGGTGCAGCCCCACCGCCGTCTTCCCCGTCCCGGGCGCGCCCTGCACGCACACCGTGCCGCCGATCTCCGCGCGGACGATCTCGTCCTGCTCCGGCTGGATCGTCGCCACGATGTCGCGCATGGGGCCCACGCGCGGGCGCTCGATCTCCCGCTGCAGCAGCGCGCTGGACTTCGCCGCCTCGGCGGGGTCGGTCAGGTGCTCGTCCTCGTACGCCGTGATCTCCCCGCGGTCGTACCCGAACCGCCGCCGCAGGGCCACGTCCAGGGGCTCCTTCTTCGACGCCCGGTAGAACGGCTGCGAGACGGGCGCCCGCCAGTCGATCACCATGGGATCCCCGTCGGCGTCGTGCACGTGCCGCCGCCCGATGTAGAAGCTCTCCCCGGGGTCGCCCTCGGCTTGCTCGGCGCTGGGGGCGTGGGAGTAGTCGAGCCGCCCGAAGAACAGCGGGGTGTCGGCGAGGTCGGCGAGGGCCTTGATGCGCAGGCCGATCTCGGACTGCAGCACCTCGGCGTTGACCCAGTTCGCGGTGACGTCCGTGAGGTCCAGCGCCTCGGCGTCGGCGCGCATGGCGCGCAGGGCGGTACGGGAGGCGGCGAGGTGGGCGCGCTCGTGGACGAGGGGCGAGGGGGCTGCGGGGGGTGCGGGGGCTGCGGGCGGTGCGGAGGGCGTGGCTGGGGGAGGGGGAGGGGTGGAGTCGGACATGGTGGTACGAGCCTCCGGCGGCTGGCGGTACGGTCACGGGCGTGGCGTAGGCCGCCGGTTTCCGACCGGCGGGCGGCACTCCCGGCGCGGCAGAACGGCCGGTGAGGCGGGGGCAGACGCGCGAGCCTACGCGCGGGGTGCGGACCGGTCCAACGAATTTCCCGGCGGGCGGCGAATGGCCGGTACTGCGCTGGCCTCCGGCCGCGGTGGGGCAGTTGTCTGTACGCCGACAAGCGCGTTTCACTCCGCTACGGATCCGAAGGAGCCCGCACCATGCGAAGAAGCCGGCTGACCGCCGCTCTGGCCACCCTCACCCTGACCGCCGCCCTCGCCACCACGGCCACGGCGGCCGCCGCCCCGACCGCCGCTGGCGACGCACCCGCGGCGCCCCCGTGCGCCAAGGGGTACATCTGCGTCGAGCAGAGCGGAGGCGTCGTCACCCTCGTACCGGAGGGCCGCCCCCACGACTTCGACCCGCCGGTGCGCCTGGTGTCGGTGGCCAACAGCACGAGCATCCCGTACTGCCTGGCCGGCAGCTACAACACGGGCGTCGCCCCCGGCGGGGTCTTCGAGCCGACGACCGCGTACACCCTGCGCCGGGTCACGCCGTCGGGCTCGGGCGCCTGCCTGACGGGCGGCTGACGACCCCGCGCCCCCACGCGCCGACCCGGCCCCCGCACGGCCCCGGCCCCGTGGCACACCGGACGGGGCCGGGGTCGACGCGCGGGGCGCGGCCGGTCCGGCGGACTGACGCCGGCAGCGGCGTCCCGTGCCGCACGCGGCCGGGGCCGTGCAGCGACATGACGCAGGTCACAGCGGTTGCGGCGATGACTCCGAGCGCGCAGGGTGGTCGTTTCAGGCGTTACCCCGGGACCACCCGGCCAGAGCGGCAGTCAGAAAGGCAGCACGGGACATGCGGAAGATCATCCACTTCGTCCACACCTCGCTGGACGGCAACATCGAAGGCCCCGCAGGAGAGTTCGACTGGCCGGCGATGGGCCCGGAGCTGTCCGCGTACTCCTTCAGCCTGATGGAGCGGGCCGACACCTTCCTGTACGGCCGGCCGGTGTGGGAGATGATGGCCGGCTACTGGCCCGACGTCGAGTCGATCTCCGACGACCCGCACGACCTCAAGTTCGCCCCGATCTGGCGGAGCAGCCCCAAGATCGTGTTCTCCCGCACCCTCACGGACCCGGGCCACGGCGCGCGCGTCATCGGCGGCGCGAACCTGGCCGACGAGGTGACCGCACTCAAGGCCGAGGCGGGCAAGGACCTGCTGCTGATGGGCGGCGCCTCGCTGGCCGCCGCCCTCAGGAGCCACGGGCTGATCGACGAGTACCAGGTGGTCGTGCACCCGGTCGTGCTCGGCGGCGGCAAGGCTCTCTTCCCGGAGCCCGCGGAGCGGCTCGACCTCCAACTGGTCGAGTCCCGGACCTTCGACTCCCGGTCCGTACTCCTGAGCTATCGGCCCGCCGAACGGTGACGCACGGCCCCGTGGGCGCCGGGCAGGTCAGCGGGTGAGCCGCTTCTGGAACCAGGCGACGTCCCAGAACCTGCCGAACTTCCGCCCGACCTCCTCGTACACGCCCACGGGCCGGAACCCGAAGCGCAGATGGAGCCGCTCCGACGCCTCGTTGGGCAGGGCCACACCGGCGAGGGCCAGATGCACGTCCTCGCGCTCCAGTACCTCGAAGAGCGCCGTGTACAACAGCCCCCCGACACCCCGCCCCACGTGCTCGGGCGCCAGGTAGACGCTGGTCTCGACGGACGTCGCGTACGCCTGCTTCGGGCGGAACGGACTGCTGGTCGCGTAGCCGAGGATCTTGCCGCCCTCCTCCGCCACGAGCAGCCGGTGCGGACCCCGGTCCGGGTGGGCCGTGAGCCACGAGCGGCGCTGCTCGACGGTGAGCGGCTCGATGTCGAAGGTGATCGGCGTCTCGACGACGTAGTGGTTGTAGATGCGGGTCAGCTCTTCCAGGTCGCCCTCGGCGCCGGGCCGTATCCGCGTGTCCGTGCCCATGCGGCGATCGTAATAAGCCCGCGTTACGCCCCTGTTTCCCCGGCGCCGCCGGCGTAGCGACGAGGCGGCGCCTACCGCCGCCAGTACTTGACGTTGCTGAAGCGGGACTCGGCGCGCCCTGAGCCGTGGTGGTAAACGCCGTTCTTGAAGTGGCGGGTGGCCGAGCCCCGGTCGGTGGCGCGCAGCGCCTCGACGTTGTCGAACCACACCGTGATGTCCCGGGTGCTCGCGTTGTGGGCGACCTTCATGTTGAACCACCGGTTGTAGATGCCGCTCTTGAGCGTCTGCCGGTCGAAGTACTTCAGCGAGCCGCCGGACGAGTTGTAGACGTTGAACATGATGTCCGTGGCCGGGGTGCCGGGGGCGCCGCCCCGCACGCGGAGGATCTGCATGACCGTGGCGCCGTTCGTGCCGGAGGGTACGTACACGTCGGCGTCCCACATGTGCTGCCCGGACGAGTACTCCTGCTGCCACCGCATCTCGGTCCTGGGATCGGTGTTCGAGGACTGCGTGTGCGGCTTGTCGGTGTCGTACACCCACAGCCTGTGTTCGCCGCCGCTGGACGAGTAGCGCTGGCTGACGGGCAGGTCCCAGGGCTTCTGCACGTTGAAGTCGTACGGCGTCTGCGTCCAGCCGGTCGTGGGGTCGGCGGCGTGGGCGGTGGGCTGCTGCACCAGCCAGGTGGCGCCGCCGGCCGTCAGTCCGAGCGCCGCGAGCATCGTTCGCCTTGTGGGGGTCATGTCAAGTAGCATACCGAATTGGTCCAGACCTAAGGAACAGAACCACGGAATCCGCTCGGGGCGGGTCGGAATCGGTCACCGTTGGAGTGCAGGTCTGCCGCCGCATTCTGCAACGCCCGTTGGACGGCCACGACGAGCTGGTCGAGATGCTCCGACTTGCCCTCGCCCGCCCTACCCAGCGCCGTATTCGACCCCCACGCGCTCCAACGCAGCCGGATCCGACTCCGCGGTCGTGCCTTCTCTGCGGCTGCTGGTTCACCGTCTTGCGACGAGGCCGGTGCCTGCGGTGCAGTCAGGCGGGTGGACTCGGCGCCGCGGCGGCGACCTGCGGTCGTTGCCGACGCCCCGCGGGGCCTCTCGTCGACGGGCGGTGTCGCGGGTGCCGCATTCACATCGCGGTTGCCGCGGCTCATCCCGAACGAAAGCGGGCCGGATGCGGTGCGGGCGAACCGACCCGCGACCCGGCCGATGAGGTTGTCGAACGTCTCCTGCCAGCGGAGGAGATTCTCGTTGGGCGCGGCGGTCACCAGTCGGCCGCCGGAGGCGGGAGTTTTTTCACAGGCCCAACTGGTTGCGCATCGCGTCGGTGTCGAGCAGGGACCAGTGCTCGACGATTCGGCCGTTGCGGACGCGGACCATGTCCATGACGAGGACCGCGTAGCGTCGGCCGGAGTCTGTGTGGGTGCCCCGGAGGGTGTACCGGTTGGCGGAGGTGTCGCCGGAGACGATGTTCTGCTCGATCGTCAGCGAGATGTCGCGGAACGCGCTGTCCGCGCTCACCTGTTCCCACCTCTGTCGCCAGGCGTCGCGTCCACGGTGATCGCCCTGGGTGCCGCCCCGGTGGTCAACGACCTCGGGGTCGATCAGTTTAAGGGCGTCCTCGAGCCGGCCTTCCAGGACCTGCGCGTAGCTCTCGGCGCAGCGCCGGTGAATCTCTCCCGGACCTGGGTGCGCGGTGTCTGCTGCTCCCTGCGGCATGCGGCATCTCCTCTGGTGGGGACACGTGAGGAGCAAATGGGGAACTCCCCACTTGCGAATGTTCGGCTACCGTAACCGGGGAAGTCCCCGATTGACAGGAGGGTCATGCCGTCGCAGAGCGCTGGACCTGCGCCGCGTTCGCAAACCCAGCGTCGTCGTCGCGCGGACGCTCAGCGCAACTACGACCTGCTCGTGGCCGCAGCCAGGGACGTCTTCCACGACCACGGCGTCGACACCCCGCTTGACGACATCGCCCGCCGGGCCGGTGTCGGCAACGCCACGATGTATCGGCACTTCCCGACCCGTCGCGAACTGATCATCGCCGTCTACTCCGAGGAAGTAGCCGAACTCTGCGCCCGGAGCCAGTCCCTCCTGGCCCAGGATCCTCCCGGCGACGCCCTCTTCAACTGGCTTCAGGACTTCATTGCACACGTCGCAGCCAAGCGGGACCTGGCGCTGTCGATCACCGATGACCACGCCGGTCAGCGATCGGCACTACTCGACCGCTGGCACCACTCGATGCACACAGCCGCGTCCGCACTGCTGACCCGGGCACAAAGCGCCGGTACCGTCCGTGCCGACCTCAACGCATCGGAACTCCTCGCCCTGGCCAACGGGATCGCCCTGACCACCACAGACGCCACCCAAGCAGAGCGACTCGTCCTCCTGGTCAGACAGGGCACGGACACTCCCTCGACACCGGACGACAGCATCCGCTGAAAACGCCAAGCACGACGCCGACTTCCACTGCGTCCTCGAAACACACGCCCAGGACCGCTCCTGCGAGCCACTCCGGCATGAAGATCACGATCTACGGCTGGAGTACTAACAAGTCTCGCGAGTCGCGCGTAGGTCACTTTTGGCCGAAACCCGGCCGCTATCCCCGTCCTGGGCTCTGGCCGCACGGTGCCGCGAGAGCGGCCTCGTCCGTGTCGGCGAGCAGACGCCAGGCTGTGGGCGTGGAGGCCACCGCACCGAACATCGCGTTCTGGTTGCGCAGGACGGCCAGGTCCGACGCCTACGACTCGGCCGGGGCTCCGGGGCCGGAGACGCTCAGGCTGCACGTGGCCGACGGCGGGCAGCACCTGCGGCATCCGCGGATGCCCGACCAGCCGCTGCCCCGCCCCTGATGTTGCGCCCAGGTCAGCCGGAAGTCGCGCTGAGCCCGGGCGGCGTGGGCTCGTAGTTGTCCACGCCGGCCAGGAAGCGTTCGACGCTCGCCTGCCAGGCGCCGTTCGTGTACATCTGCTCGATCACCGCGTTGATCTCGTTGCGGAGTTCCGTCTCGCCCTGGGGCAGACCGACGGCGTAGAGGTGCTCGGCGCCGAGTTTCAGTCCGACCATCCGGTAGCGGTGGGGAAACCCGCGCCAGGCGGCCTGTCCGGCGAGGTGGGCGTCCTCGGCGGTGACGGCGTCGACGTGACCCTTGTCCAGGGCGGTGAGGCAACGCGGGTAGGACGTGTACTCCTTCAGCTTCACGCCCGGTGCCACGTTCTTGCGTATGGCCTGCGCGGAGGTGGTGCCGGTGACCGAGCACAGCGTCATGTCGTCGAGGTCGGCTCTGTCGGGGACCCGGTCATCCGCGCGGATCAGAAGGTCCTGGCGGGTGGAGAGGTAGGGGCCGGCGAAGTCGACCTGTGCTTCCCGCTCGTCGGTGATCTCATAGCTCGCGACGAGGAAGTCGACCTTGCCGTCGGCCAGGACGCTCGTGCGTTCGGCGGCGGAGACCTCCCGCCACGTGATGTCCTTCACGTCGACGCCGAGTTCGCGCGCGATGCTCCAGGCGATGTCGACTTCGAAGCCCACGTAGTCCCCGTCCGGGGCGCACACAGACAGACCCGGCTGATGGGGCATGATGCCGACGGTCAGGCTCTTCCGGCCGCCCTGGCCACCAGAGCCGGACCCGGCCGGGGAGCGGGGCGTGGACTTGGCCGCGCAGGCCGTCGCGGACTTGGTGGGCGAATCGCGCGCTCCGGCGTTGTCACCACCCTGCGGTAACAGCAGCCATCCCAGCGTCGCCAAGCCGAGCCCTCCGACCGCCAAGGCGGCCGTGGCCGGCCACGGGACCCGGCGCCGGCGCGGTGGCACGAGCGTCGGAGCCTCCCCGGCCAGCCGCTGGTAATGCGGGAACTCCGCCAGCGCGCCGGTGACGCCGCACCGCCGGACGATTTCCAGCGGGTCGGGCCGCCCCGCCGGTTCCCGGGCCACGCACTGCCGTATCAGCTCGGCCAGCCCGGATTCCACCCCGTCGACGTCGATCTCGCCGTGCACCACGCGGTAGCTCACGGCCGCCCACTCCCCACCGCCGTACGGCGGCCGGCCGGTAGCGGCGGCGGCCATCGTCGCGCCAAGCGAGAACACATCCGCAGCCGGGCCGGCCTCGTTGCCCATCAGCACCTCAGGCGCGGTGTATCCGGGGGTGCCGGGCAGCTGCCCCGTGCGGGTGAGCTGCGTGTGCTCCGCCGCCCGCGCGATCCCGAAGTCGATCAACTGAGGCCCGCCCGGGGCCAGGATGACGTTGTGCGGCTTCACGTCCCGATGCACCACCCCGTGCCGGTGCACCGCGGCCAGCGCCTCCGCCAGCGCCGCGAACACCCCCCTGCACAGAGCGGGTTCCATGGGCGCCCCGCGTGAGGCCACGAGCAGCGTCGGACCCGGTACGAACTCCGTAGCGAGCCAAAACGGCGGCGCATCCAGACAAGCATCCACCAGGCGCGCGGTGTACGGGCTGCGCACGGCCCGTACCGTCGCCACCTCACGGCGGAACCGGGCCAGGACGTCGGCATCCCCCGCCAAGTCCTCGCGAATCACCTTGATCGCCACCTGCATCCCGCCCGGCGACCGCCCCAGATACACCCGTCCCATGCCGCCACTACCCAGCCTGGCCTGCAACGTGAACTCACCCAGGCGCTTGGGATCCCGGCTACTCAACGGCTCCACGCCCACCACCTTGCCAGAGCAGCGGTCACGACGTCGCACGATCACCCGGGACCGCCGAACGGTGCTCAACCGCCTCGCACCCGCGCATGCAGGTGCATGTCGTGTCGGCCGTCGTCGTGCAGGGCTGCGCTGCGCTTCGTGCCCTCCAGGAGATAGCCGGCCTTCACGGCGACCCTGCACGAGGCCACATTCCGGGTCGAGTGATCCAGTTCCAGGCGGTGGAATCCGACCTCGCCGAGGGCCCAGACAGTGAGTGCAGCAAGCGCGTGGGTGGCCACGCCGCAGCCGCGGGCGGCGGGCAGGACCCAGTACGCGACGGTGGCAACGCCGTCGTCGAAATCCATGTCGCGCAACGCGATCCGGCCGAGCACCGCACCCCCGTCCTCCGCGATCGCCCAGTGACCGCCCCTTTCCTGTGCCCAGTCCCGGCGGTAGGCGTCGAACCACTCCCTCACCTCGGCCTCGGACGAGGGGCGGCGGGTGTGCCAGCGCCGGGTGTCATCGTCCTGGTAGGCGGAGAGGAAAGCCGGTGCGTCGGGCTGTTCCCAGGGGCGCAGCAGCAGGGCTGGGGCAGCGGGAAGCACGGGCTGAGGAGAGGCGGCGAGGGCACCGGAGAGAACGGCGGGCGGCGTCGAAAGGGCACGGGTCATGAGCGCGGCTCTTCCGTGACTGTCCGGTCTGCGTCGTCAGGTGGTGGGGAACTCTTCGCGCTTGACGGCGGCGACGAAGGCGGCCCAGGCGGTGGGGGTGAAGGCCAGGTGGGGGCCGTTGGGGTCCTTGGAGTCGCGCACGGGGACGGTGGTGGGGGCGGTGGCCACCTCGATGCAGTCGCCGCCGTTGTTGCCGCTGTAGCTGCTCTTACGCCACGTCATGGCCATGCTGCCCGTATCCCTCCATGAACTTGCCGATCAGGGCGGCGGAATCACGAGCCGACAGAGCGTCAGCCCTGAGCACATCATAGGTCCGCAGGTGTTGCTGATAGACCGTCGGATTGTCGACGAAATGTCCGTGGTCCAGAGACTCCGAGTAGACCCACTCGTGGCCGTCGGGCAGGGTGATCAGCGACATCGAGGTGTTGGGCCGGATGATTTCCGGCCGTTCGGCCGGGGTGACTTGGATCTGGATGTTGGTCCGCTGACCTGCGGACAGCAGGTGTTCGCACTGCTCGCGCATGATCTCCGACCCGCCAACCACGTTGCGCAGGCAACTCTCGTCCAGCACGACGACGTACAGCGGGCCTTCCGACGAGAAGAACCGCTGCTGACGGCTGAGCCTCGCCCGCACTCGCTCGTCCAAGGTCTCCTCGTCGTAGATGACTTGGGCGAACTGTGCGTGCGTGTAAGCCTCGGTCTGGAGCAGCCCGGGCATCATCCGTTCCTGGTACGCCCGCAACGCCGTGCACTCCGCGTCCATCTGCGCTCGTCGTTCGAACCAGTCCGGATGCGCGACATCCGGGTACCAGTCGACCTTCAGCCACAGTCGCGCTAACAGTCCGTTACCGCCGAGGACTTCGTCGCACTTCGCCGCGAACGTGTCCGGTGGCACGCTCGTCCCGGTCTCGATCCTCGCGACGTACGACCGGTCGCAAGGGATCTGCTTCGCCAGCTCCGCCTGCGTCATGCCCGCTGCCTCGCGCAAGTGCCTCAGTACATCGCCGAACATCTCGGCCGTCGTGCCGGTCGCGCGGTGGGTGGCGTTGCGTGGGGTCATGTCTGCCTCCCGGTTCTGGTCACATCTGTCACGTGCCTGGCCTTGCCCTCGGCCGCTTCGCTCCGAAAGCCTTTCACCACGCAGCGTAACCGAGCGCTACGACGATACAGCGGTAAATACCAAAGTGTCACTGTAATTCTGGAGTTGATGTGGATGGCCGAGCATGGAGCGTGCGGTTCGGAGGGGATGGCGCGCGAGTGGTCGATGGGGTACGTGATGGCGCACCGGTCCGTGCCGCTGGTCCGGGTGCACGTGCGGCGGCAGTTGGCGCTGTGGGGGTGGGGTGGGGACGCGCAGGACGCGGCGGTCGTCGTGTCGGAGCTGGTGACGAACGCGATCCAGTACGGGCGGCGGATCGGGCGGCGGGTGTGGGTGCGGTTGGCCGTGCGGGAGGACGGGTCGCTGGTGATCGACGTGTCCGACCCGCAGGCGACGCTGCCGCCGCGCGTGCTCGACCCGTCGCCGCCGGGGCCGGAGGACGAGCGGGGGAGGGGGCTCTTCCTGGCGCGGGGGCTCGGAGCGGAGCTGTCGTGGTTCCCGCGCGAGTTCGTCGGCAAGACCGTACGGGCGAGGCTGGAGCCGACGCCCACGCCGGGCTCCACCGCGGCGCCGGCGCCCGGACCCGGGCGGGCGGGGGACGAGGAACTCGGGGGAACCCTGAGACTTCCGTAGGGGTGCGGCTGGCCCTTGGGTCGTAGATCCGGGGCCTCGGGGTTCCGTCCGCGGGTCGAGGTTTTCGCAGGTGATCCGCGGCACGCTGGAAGCATGAGCAGCGCTTCCATCGCCCCGCCGCACGGGGCAGCAGACACCCGGCGGGCCGCCGACGTCCCGCAGCCCGACAGTCCGCGCATCGCGACGGTGGCCGCGCGTGCGACCCGACACCACCTCCACACGGCGTGGCGAGCGGTCACCGCCTTCGGCGGGGCGGCGGTCTCCGTGGTGGTCCTGGGGGAGTACGCGGACCGCTGAGGGTTGGGTGGTGGACGGGATCGCCCCGCTGGGTACCCCGCTCCGGGGTTCTTTCCGCGCCTCGGTTCTTTCCGCGCCCCGGGTCTTCCCGCGCCCCGGGTCTTCCCGCGCCCCGGGCTCTCCGCTCCGGGCCCCATCTCCCCTCACACCCGCCCAAGGGTATGCGCCCCCTCTGACAGCGACCGGTAACCCGCCCCGTGAGCTGGCCCGTTGTGCCCGTACGCGGTTCCGGGGATACGGCTCCGGGCGTGCCCTCGTTCGTGGGTGGACCGGCGGACGGGGGCTCCGTGCCGGGGTGGGCCCGTGTCGCTGGGCCTCCCCCCGGGCCACCCCGCACGTGATGATGCGGGCCTCCGTCCGGCGTCAAGGGCGCCCCTCCGCTTCGCTGCGGGAACGTCGCTTCGCGATGGGGCTGCGCCCCACCCTTGACACCGGACTCCGGCCCGTAAAAGACCGGCAGCTACGAGGTGGCCCGGGGGGAGCGGGCACCCTCGAACGCAGGCTACGCAGGGAAACCCCGACCACGGGGGCCGAAGACCGGCACCCGGTGCCCCCGATCGCGGAGGTGCCCGGCGGGCGGGGGCCGGACTTCGGCGCCGGGCCCGCCCCGATCGCCGGACGGCCCCGGCATTCGGGGGCGGACCCGGCCCACACCTGGCGGAGAAATCTGGCCGTAACTCTCGGTAACACCCCCGGATCCGGCCCGAATCAGGCCCGGAACGCCGACTTTCGCCCACCTGTACGCACCTGACCACGCGCACACCCGCCCAGTGAACGCGCACGGGACAAACTCGCGGTAACCCCTCGTGTGAACCGGGGCAAACCGCCCGCGCGAGCCGACTTTCGCCGATCCGTGCGCACCCGGCCGCCCGGCGATCCGGGCAGGCGCCGGGCCTGGGCCTCCGTCCGGCTGCCGCCCTCCCCTTCCCGGCGTATTGTCCGTATATGGGCCACCCCCCGCCTGCCGCCGGCGGTGCGCAGTCCCGCGCCGCTCCCGACGACGCGGGCGGTCTCGACTGGCTGGAGGCCGCCCTCGGGCAGTTCATGCGCTCCACCGGCGCCTCCCTGGGGGTGGTGTACCTGCTGGAGCCGGACGAGCGGGTGCTGCGGCTCACGGTCGCCTCGGGCGCTTCGCGGACGCTCCTCGCGCCCTGGACCCGCGTTCCCCTCGACGCCCCGATCCCCGTCGCGCACGCCGTACGGGAGCGGCAGCCGGTGTGGCTCGTCGGCCAGGAGGAGATGGCACGCCGCTTCCCACGCGTGGGGTTCGTGCTGCCGTACGACTTCGCGTGTGCCGCCCGCCCGATCGCCTCCGGCGACACCGTGTGGGGCGGATTCGCCATGTTGTGGCCGATCTGGCACCCCGCGCGGCTGAGCCCGACCGAGCACGCCGCGCTCGGTACGTTCGGCCGCCGCTGCTCGCTGTGGCTGCAGCGGGCCGCCGAGCGTGGCGAGCGGGTGCGGCCGCCGGAGGAACCGCGGGTGCTGCCGCCCGGACGCGTGCGGTCCCCGCAGCGTTTCGAGGCGGTGGCGGCGGTGTCGTTCCTGGAGCGGCTGCCGCTGGGCTGCTGCGAGCTGGACCTGGAAGGGCGGATCACGTACTGCAACTCGGCCGGGTCCGAGCTGATGGGCATCGCCCTCGAGAACCTGCTCGGCGCCCGCCCCTGGGAGGCCGCGAGGTGGCTGCGCGACCCGGTCTGCGAGGAGCGTTACCGGGCGGCGGTGATCTCCCGGCGGGCCACGTCCTTCACCGCCGTACGGCCGCCGGACCGGCGGTTGTACTTCGAGCTGTTCCCCGACGCCAGCGGCATCAGCGTGCACATCACGCCCGTCCCCACCGGCACGACCACCACGGCCGCGGGCGGCCGGCCGTCGGAGTCGGCCCCGGAGCCCATCGGCGTGACCGCGCTCTACCACCTGATGGACGTGGCCGCGGCGCTGACCGAGGCGGTCGGCCTGCGGGAGGTCGTCGACCTGGTCACCGACCTCGTCGTGCCCGCGTTCGGCCCGCAGGGGATGCTGCTGATGGCCGCGGAGGAGGGCCGGCTGCGGACCATCGGCCACCGCGGTCACAGCGGCGGCTTCCTCGACCGCGCCGGCACCCGCCATCTGGCCGACGCAGATCCCGCCGCGCACGCCCTGGCCAACGGCGTGCCCAGTTTCTTCGCCAGCCTCACCGAGCTGCACCGCGCCTATCCCGCCGTCGCCTCCCCGGACGACATGGCCGCCTTCGCCTTTCTGCCGCTGCTCGCCTCCAGCCGGATGGTCGGCACCCTCGTGCTGTCGTACCGCAGCCCGCACGCCTTCCCGCCCGGCGAGCGCGCGCTGCTGACCTCTCTCGCCGGGCTCATCGCGCAGGCGCTGGACCGGGCGCGCCTGTACGACACGAAGCTGGAGCTGGCCCGCAGCCTCCAGGCCGGTCTGCTGCCGCGCAGCCTGCCGCCCATCGAGGGCCTGGAGGTCGCCGCCCGCTACCTGCCCGCCGGCCGGGGCATGGACATCGGCGGCGACTTCTACGACCTCATCCGCTACGACGAGACGACGGCCGCCGCCGCGATCGGCGACGTCCAGGGCCACAACGTGAACGCCGCCGCGCTCATGGGCCAGGTCCGTACCGCCGTCCACGCCCACGCCGCCGCCGGCACCCTGCCCGGCGACCTCCTCACCCGCACCAACCGGCTGCTGGCCGACCTCGACACCGGCCTCTTCGCGAGCTGCCTCTACGCCCACCTCGACCTGCGCCTCCACTGCGCGCACCTCGCCACCGCCGGCCACCCGCCGCCGCTGCTGCGCCACCCCGACGGGCGCACCGAAGTGCTCCCGCTCTCCCCGGGCCTGCTGCTGGGCATCGACCCCGCCGCCGACTACCCCACCGCCGAGGTGCCGCTCCCGCCCGGCGCCGTGCTCGCGCTGTACACCGACGGGCTCGTCGAGACCCCGGGCGAGGATCTCGGCGCCGCGACGACACAGCTCGCGGAGAAGCTCGCCGGGGCCGGGGAGAGGGCCTCCGTGGACGACCTGGCGGACCTGCTGATGGAGGGGGCGAGCAAGCGGCACGACGACATCGCCCTGATGCTGATCCGGGCCGCGCGGTAGGCCCGGTCGGGGCCGCGCGGGTACGGGCGGCGCGGGCCCCGGAAGCCCTCTGATCAGGGCGGCCATCTCTTGTCACAGATGTGCTTCAAACGGTCTTCTGGTCGTGCTGGTGTGGTGAGGAAACTCCCTATAGTGTCGGCGACTTGAGCACGCCGCCCGATTCGGGAGCACGTTGCTCGACCCGGCGCACACACCCGACCTGGGACAGGCCACCTGCCCGGAGGAGCCCGTCGATGACCGCGCACCAGGATGCAGCCCCGCCCCGGGCCTCGCGTTCCCGACTGCCCGCACCCCTGTCGGCCCTGTTCGTCAGCGTGCCCGCGACCGCCGTCGCGGTCCTGGCCGCGGCGGTGGCCGGGCCCGAAGACCACACCAAGCACATCGTCTACGGCGGGGGCGCCGCCGCCGTCCTGCTGTGCATAGCCGTCGCCGCCGCCGCCGGCTACCGCGCCAAGGCCGCCCGCGCCGACGAGCGCGCCGCCGCCGCGGCCGGCGCCGCGGCCGTCTTCGCCGACCGCGTCGTACCCGAGGTGCTGCGCAAGATCGCCGCCGGGGCGCCCGTCGACGAAGCGCTCGCCGCCGCCCCGCAGTTGGACAACCAGGCGTACCGGCGCGTCGTCCAGCAGGTCGCCGAGGAGGCGCGGCGCAGCGAGAACCGCCGGGCCGCCGCCATGGCCTCCTGCGCCAACGCCGCCGGGCGGATGCAGGCGATCACCACGAGCATGCTCGCCGACCTGCGCGAGATGGAGCACCGGCACGGCGACGCCGACGTCCTCGGCGACCTCCTCCACCTCGACCACCGCACCGCGCAGGCCGGCCGCGTCGCCGACAGCATCGCGGTGCTGAGCGGCGCCCGTTCGGGCAGGCGGTGGGCGAAGCCGATCGCGATGGAGTCGATCCTGCGCGGCGCCATGGGCCGGATCGCCGGCTACCAGCGGGTGCGGCTGCGCGCCGTCTCCGAGGTCGCGGTCGCCGGACACGCCGCCGAGGGTGTCATGCACGCGCTCGCCGAACTCCTCGACAACGCCTGCAACTTCTCGCCGCCCACCACCGAGGTGCACGTCTACGTCTCGGAGGTGCCGGCCGGCGCCGTCGTCACCATCGAGGACAGCGGCCTGATGATGAGCGAGGCCGCGCAGCGGCGCGCGGAGCGCGCGGTCTCGGGCACCGCCACCGACCTGTCCACGCTCACCGGCACCCGGCTCGGCCTGCCCGTCGTCGGGCATCTGGCGCAGAAGCACGGCCTGACCGTCTCGTTCCGGCCCTCCGCCATCGGCGGTACGGGCGTGGTGCTGATGATCCCGCAGGACCTGATCTCCCGCGCCCGGCCCAGCGAGCCCGTGCGGCGGCCGGCCCTGCCGATGCCCACGGAGGACACCGGCAGCACGCCCCTCCCGCTGCCGCGGCAGCGGGACGTGGCGGCCGGGGAGGACGCGGACGAGCGGGCGGGCGACGGCGGGCACGACCCGTTCGCGCTGGCCGCGCTGCCGCGGCGGCGCCGCGGGCGCACCCTGGCGGGGGCCCACCCGGGCGGGGTGCCGGAGGACGGCGCGTCCGGTGAGTCCGTCGCCACGGACACGGGCGACCCGGGTGCCGCCGACGAGGACACCGGATCGCACCGCCGGCTCGAACCCGCCGGCTCCGCCGCCCGGTTCGGCGCCTTCCGGCGCGCGGTGACCGGCCAGGAGCGGAGCGCGGACGGCCCCGGCGCCGCGAGCACCGCCGCCGCCGTCAACGGCCGCGAGCGCGACGCCGCGACGGCCGACGGCGTACGGGACGACGGCGTACGGGACGACGACCGCGTACGCGACGAGCCCGCCGCGGCCGTACGACCAGAGCACCCCGACGAAGACCGCGTACGCGAGGAACCCGCGGCGCCCGACGACGGCCCCGACTCCTCCGCCGCACCCCCCGCACGCAACGCCGCTTCACCTTCGGAGGACGACCGATGACCCAATCCCCCGCCGAGGCCACCGGGCTGACCTGGCTGCTGGAGGGGTTGCTGGAGCGCACGCCCGGCGCCAGGCACGCCCTCGTCCTCTCCCGCGACGGGCTCAAGCTCTGCCACACGCCCGAGCTCTCCGAGGACCGCGCCGACCAGCTCGCCGCCATCTCGGCCGGCATCCAGAGCCTGTCGCACGGCGCCTCCGTCGAGTTCGGGGACGGCAGCGGCGGCGTACGGCAGTCGATGACCGAGTTCTACGGCGGCATCCTGTTCATCGCCGAGGCCGGCTCCGGCAGCCATGTCGCCGTGATCGCCGCGGAGTCGGCGGACCCCGGGCTCGTCGGGCACAACATGCTCGAACTGGTCGAGCAGCTCGGCGACCACCTCAGCGCGCCGGCCCGCGGGCCGGTGCCCAGGGCCGAAGGGGTTGCGGCGGAATGAGCCGCCCCGGCCGGGACGACGATCCGGACCGGCTGTACACCCTGACAGGGGGGCGCAGCCGGCCCGCCAGCGACGAGTTCGACCTCGTCACCCTGGTGGTCGCCGAGTGCGAGCCGACGCCGGGCATGCAGTCCGAGCACGCCGCCATCCTGCGCATCTGCCGGACGCCGACCGCCGTGGTGGAGCTGTCCGCCGACCTCGGCCTGCCCGTCGGCATCACCAAGATCCTGCTGTCCGACCTGCTCGCCGCCGGCCGGATCACCGCGCGCCACCCGCGGTACGCGCCCCCGCGCACGCCGGGCGGCGTCCGGTTCGCCGATCCCGAGACTCTGGAGAAGGTGCTCGTTGGACTCCGCCACCTCTGACACGCGCGCGACGCCCGCGCCGGGCGGCGCGGCCGAGCGCGCCCCGCTGGCCCGTACGACGGACAACGGGCTGAAGATCGTCATCGTCGGCGGCTTCGGCGTCGGCAAGACGACCATGGTCCGCTCCGTCAGCGACATCCGGCCGCTGAACACCGAGGAGACGATGACCCTCGCCGGCCGCGGCATCGACGACCGCAGCGCCGTGCCCGGCAAGACCGCCACGACGGTAGCCTTCGACTTCGGCCGGATCAGCCTCGACGAGCGCACCGTGCTGTACCTCTTCGGCGCGCCGGGCCAGGAGCGGTTCTGGTTCCTGTGGGACCGGCTGTTCTCCGGGACGCTCGGCGCGATCGTGCTCGTCGACCATCGCAGGCTCGCCGACTCCTGGTACGCCATCGACCGGCTGGAGCACCACGGCACGCCGTTCATCGTCGCCCGCAACGACTTCGGCGGGCCCCCGTACACCGCCGCCGAGGTGCGCGACGCGCTCGACCTCGACCCGCACGTCCCGCTGGTCGACTGTGACGCGCGGTCCCGCGAGTCCAGCAAGGGCGTGCTGATCGCCCTGGTCGAGCACCTGCAACGCCTCGCCAGCACCGCCGCCGCCACCGCCGCCCCCACCGCACCGGAGACCGCGACATGACCCCGACTCCCGAGGACCAGGCCGCACCTGAGGGGAGCGGAGCGGCACACGCACCGGGCGAGCCGGGTGCCGTGCCGGCCGGCAAGGATGCCGCAGCGGCCGAGGAGGGTGCGGCTGCCGAGTCGGCCCGGCTGCCCGAGCCCGCCGGGGCTCCCGAGTCCGCCGGCGCCCCCGAGCCCTCCGGGGCTCCCGCGGCAGCGTGCCCGCACGCCGGCGCCGCCGGCTCCGTACCCCTGAGCGGCCCCCGCTTCCACACCGACCCGCGCGACCTCTACCGCGAGATGCGCCGCGACCACGGCCCCGTCGTCCCCGTCGAACTGCCCGGCGACATCCCCGCCTGGCTCGTCATCGGCTACCGCGAGCTGCACCAGGTCACCTCCGACCCCGACCTGTTCCCGCGGGATCGCGGGCTGTGGAACCAGTGGGAGAAGATCCCGCCCGACTGGCCGCTGCTGCCGATGGTCGGCCAGGTCATGCCGTCGATCCACTTCACCGCCTCCGCCGCCGACCACCGCCGGCACGCCGTCATGGTCGGCGCCGCGCTGGAGAGCGTCGACCCCTTCGACCTGCGCCGGCACTGCGAGCAGCTCGCCGACCGGCTCATCGACTCCTTCTGCTCCCGCGGCAGCGCCGAACTCGTCGGTGACTACGCCGCCCCCCTGCCCGTGCTCGTCCTCGCCCGGCTCATCGGCTTCCCCGACGCCGAGGGGCGGCAGCTCGCGCAGGTGCTCAACGAGCTGGCGGACGGCGGGCCCGGTGCGCTCAAGGCGTACGAGACGTTCATCGAGCACATGACGCGGCTGGTCGCCGACAAGCGGCTCGTGCCGGGCCAGGACGTCGCCTCGCGGATGCTCGCCGACCCCATGCACTTCACCGACGAAGAGGTCATGCTCGACCTCAAGGACACCACCGCCGCGGGGTTCCTGCCCACCGCCGACTGGATCGGCAACTCCATCCGGCTCATGCTCACCGACGACCGCTTCGCCGCCGCCCTCGGCGGCGGGCGGCACAGCGTCGGCCAGGCCATGAACGAGGTGCTGTGGGAGGACACCCCCACGCAGATCCTCGTCGGCCGCTGGGCCGCCCGCGACACCCGGCTCGGCGGTCAGCACGTCGGCGCCGGCGACCTGCTGCTCCTCGGCCTCGCCGCCGCCAACGACGACCCGGAGATCCAGCAGGCGCTGGGCGGCGCCGGCGGCGTGGGCGGCGGGTACGGGGGCGTACCGGCGCAGTCGGGCAACAGCGCCCACTTCGCCTTCAGCTACGGCGACTTCCGCTGCCCCTTCCCGGCCCAGGAGATCGCCGAGATCATCGCCAGGACGGGCCTTGAGGTGCTCCTCGACCGGCTGCCCGACCTGGACCTGTCCGTACCGGCCGCGACGCTGGTGCGGCGGCCGTCCGCGTTCCTGCGCGGCATGACCGCTCTGCCGGTCACCTTCACCCCCGTACGCGCTGCTGGAGGTCATCCGTGAACTGCCCGCACGCCGCAGGACCCGCCGCCGCCCCGACCGGCTCCGGGGCCCTGCCCGAGCCGCTGGCCGTCGACCCGCTCGTCCGCGACCTCGCGGGCGAGACCGCCCGGCTCTGCGCCGCACCCCCGCTCACCCGCATCGAGCTGCTCGGCGCGCCGGCGTGGACCGTCACGCGGCACGCGGAGGCGCGGCAACTGCTCACCGACACCCGGCTGGTCAAGGACATCGGCGCCTGGCGGCTGTGGCAGACCGGCGCGGTCACGGCGGAGTGGCCGCTGATCGGGATGGTCGACCCGGGCCGGTCGATGTTCACGGTCGACGGCGCCGAGCACCGGCGGCTGCGCACCAAGACGGCGCAGGCCATCACGCCGCGGCGGCTCGACGCGCTGCGGCCGGTGGTCGAGCGGGTGACCGCCGAGCTGCTGGACTCCCTTCAGGCCGCGGCGGCGGAAGGCGACGGGGTGGTCGACCTCAAGGAGGTCTTCGCGCAGCCGCTGCCGATGCGCGTGGTGTGCGCGCTGATGGGCGTCCCGGAATCGGAGATACCGCGTCAGATGCGGCTGTGGAGGGCCTTCTTCTCCATGCTCACGCCGCAGGACGAGCGGCTCGCGGTGATGGCGGAGCTGGACCGCGTGTTCACGGACATGGTGCGGCAGAAGACCGCGAACCCCGCCGACGACCTCACCAGCGCGCTGATCCTCGCCGACGAGGGCGGTGAGCCGCTGACCGAGGAAGAGGTCGTCGGCAACCTGAAGTCGATGATCGCGGCCGGGCACGAGACCACGATCACGCTCCTGCTCACCACCGTGCGCGGGCTGCTGACCCACCCCGAGCAGCTCGGCATGGTCCGGGAGGGGAAGGTGACGTGGGAGACGGCGATCGAGGAGGCGCTGCGCTACGACCCGCCCGTGACCCACCTGCTGATGCGGTTCGCGACGGAGGACATCGAGATCGCCGGCACGGTGATCGAGAAGGGCGAGGGCGTCGTCATCTCGTACCGCGCGATCGGGCGCGACGCCGGGCACCACGGGGCGGACGTGGACGCCTTCGACGTGACCCGGGCGACGCCGATCCGGCACATGACCTTCGGGCACGGGCCGCACATCTGTCCCGGCGCGGCGCTGTCGCGGCTGGAGGCGGCGGTGGCGCTGCCGGCGCTCTTCGCCCGGTTCCCGGAGCTGCGGCCGGCGGTGCCGTTGGCGGAGATCCGTAACCTGCCGGTGCTGACGCAGAACGACCTGGAGTCCTTCCCCGTACGGCTCGTCTGACGCCGGGGGCCGGGGGCAGGGCCGGTGTCCGCCGGTCGTGCCTCTGCCCTGCCCGCCGTCCTCCTTCCGTCTCCCCTCCGTCCCCAGCCTGGGCTCCCGCCCGTCACCCGGTCCGTAACCCGCCTGGCCCCGCCCGGTCGCCGTCCTGCCCGGGACGCGGAAACCTGAGGGGACGACGGCAAGGGCCCGCGTGTCGGCCGCACAGGAAGGGCAGCGCAGGAAGGCAAGCGCAGGAGAGGGCAGGTGCAGCCGGTGCGGGAGGACGGCGGGCAGGGCGGCGACCGGCTGGGCGGCGACCGGCGTGGCGGCGGCCGGCGGCGCGGCGACCGGCGGGGCAGCGGCGGTACGGACGGGGGCGGGCGCCGCCTGTTCCGGAAGAAGGCCGGCCCGTACGCCGAAGGCCCCGCCGACCGCGACGACAGCCCGGCGCTGGAGCTGCCGGCCCGGCCGCCCTCGCGGGCCGACGTGGCCAGCACCGGCGAGCGGCGCGTGGGATGGGCGCTGCGCTGGCTGCCGGCGATGCTGATCCTCATCGGTGCGGTGTTCTACTGGGTCACGCCGGAGGGCCTGACCTCGTCCCCGTTCTTCGAGTCCGCGCCGCTGGTCGCCGCGGGGCTGCTGTCGCTGCGCGCGACCGTGCTCACCGCCGTGATCGCGATCATCGTCAACGTCGTGCTGGAGATCGGCAACGGCACGGCGGACTACAGCGAGTCCATCATCGAGATGATCTCGCAGTGCGTGATCGGCGGCCTGGCCATCGGCATGAACGTCCTGATCATGCGCAACTACCGGCGGCTGACCTCCGCCCGCCACGTCGCCGTCGCCGCCCAGCGCGCCGTGCTGCCGAACCCGCCGGCCGGCTTCGGCCCCCTTCTGGTCGCCGCCCGCTACCGGGCCGCCGACGCCGACGCCCGGATCGGCGGGGACCTCTACGCCGTGCAGGAGAGCCCGTACGGCGTGCGCTGCATCGTCGGCGACGTACGCGGCAAGGGGCTGGAGGCGGTGGAGTCCGTGGCCGTCGTCATCGGCGCCTTCCGGGAGGCGGCCGAGGAGGAGCCGGGGCTCGCCGGGGTGGCGCGGCGGCTGGAGCGCGCGCTGCAGCGCCAGGAGACGGGGCGCAGCGGTCTCGACCGGGTGGAGGGGTTCACGACGGCGGTGCTGGCGCAGGTCGACCGCGACTGCGGCAGGCTGCGGCTGCTCAACCGCGGCCATCCGGCACCCATGCTGCTGGGTGCCGACGGCGCGGCGCGCATGCTGCACCCGCGCGAGCACGCGCTGCCGCTGGGCATGGGCGAACTGGGCACGTGGCCGGACGAGCTGCTGGAGGTGCCGTTCCCGCCGGGCTCCGCCCTCGTCCTGTTCACCGACGGCGTGACGGAGGCGCGGAACAAGGCGGGCGTCTTCTACGACCCGCTGACCCGGCTGGGCGGTCAGGTCTTCGACGGCCCGCATGAGGTGCTGGACACTCTCCTGGACGACGTGACCCGCTACACCGGCGGACGGGTCGCGGACGACATGGCGCTGTTCTCCCTCGCCCGCTCCCGTACCCCGTCCGGCACGCCGCCGGCCCCGCCCTCGCATGCACACGCTCCGTAGTGGAACAGCGCCCCTCCGCATAACAACTGATGCACGATCAGCTAACGACCGGACCTCACTCCGTGTAGCCGGCGCGTCAAGTTGTCCGTTTCCGCTGGTACATGCCCGGATCGTCCGCGGCAAAGCACAACTGAATAACGGGAACGACTTGGAATCGAACGCCGTCGTCCGCTAGCGTGCGGTAACGCAGCGCGGTCGTCACTGCCGCCGCAAGAGGCGGCACCGTGCGCCGTCGCCGAATCCCGCACGCGAAACAACTGCAGCAACGGCAACACCTAGGGAACCGGGGAACCACCACCTTGGGGTGAATCGGGCCAACCTCCGCGAGGAGGCGGCCCGTAGGAGACCTTCCTGCTCCGAACCCGTCAGCTAACCCGGTAGGCGAGAAGGAAGGAAAGGAGTACGCCTTCGTGGCGTCCTACAGGCCTGGGCCTGGCTACGGCCATGGCTATGACGATTACGGCTACGACGGCTATGCGCCCGCCGGCAGCGCCCCCGAGGGATACGCGCCGGTCGGCTACGCCGCCGAAGAGCCGGTCTACGCCGCCGGAGAACCGGTCTACGCCGCCGAAGAGCCGGTCGACGAAGTCTTCCCCGAGGACGGCCTTCCCTCCCGCGGCCGCCGGCGCCTCCCCCGGCAGCGCGGCGGCAGCATGGCGCGCAGCGGCGCCGTACTCGGCGTAGGCGTCTTCGCCGCCGTCGGCGCGGGCAGCATGGCCACGGCGCAGGAGAAGCCGCCGGTCGCGATATCCATGCCCGACCAGGTCGACGCCGTCACGAGCGAGATCAGCGCCCAACTCCCGGACGCGGAGAGCCTGCCGGGCGTCGGCGAGCTGATACCGAGCAAGGAAGAGCCCGTCTCCGACGACACCGTCGTCACCACCGCACCGCTCACCCAGGTCAGCTACGCCAGCGACACCGGCTCCGGCACCGCGACCCCGGCCGCCGACTCCGGCGAGGCCCTGCGGGCGCGCATCCTTCAGCAGGCCGACCAGCAGCAGGCGGAGGCCGACGCTGCGGCCCGCGCCGCCGCCGAGGCCGAGGCCGCCAAGCAGGCGGCCGAGGAGGCCGCCGAGGCGAAGGCGGCGGAAGAGGAGCGCCAGCGCCGTATCGAGGAGGAGCGCCGCCGCAAGGCGGAAGAGGAGGCCCGCCGCAAGGCGGAGGCCGAGCGCCTCGCCAAGCTCGCCGCGAGCTACGTCGCCCCCCTCGCCAACTACACCCTCACCTCGACGTTCGGCGAGTCCGGCGACATGTGGGCCGCGGGCCACACGGGCCAGGACTTCGCCGCCTCCACCGGCACCCCGGTCAAGGCCGTGCACGGCGGCACCATCACCGAGGCCGGCTGGGCCGGCTCGTACGGCTACCGCATCGTCCTCACGCTCGAGGACGGCACCGAGATCTGGTACTGCCACCTGTCCTCCATCATCCAGTCCTCCGGCGAGGTCACGACCGCCGACGTCATCGGGCGCGTGGGCGCCACGGGCAACGTCACCGGCCCGCACCTGCACCTGGAGGTCCGACCCGGCGGCGGGGACGCAGTGGACCCGCTCGCCTGGCTGCGCAACAACGGCGCCCCGGTCTGACCGGGCGGCGGGCCCGGCAGCCCGGCCTTGCGGGCCGGGATCACCCCGCCCGCCCGACGGACCGCAAGCCCCCATAAACCCCTTCCCCACGTCTCCGGCGTGCCCGTACGCACCTTCCCCCGTGGCGTCCGGGCGCGCACCGAGACCGCCGGCGGCCCTGGTGGCCGACCCCCCGACACCAGGGCCGTCGGCCTTTTCCCGGGACCTACTCCCCGGGACCGCAGAGACAGAACGGATGCCCGGCCGGGTCGGCGAACACCGGGCAGCTCCCGCCTTCTTCGGAGAGCCGCGTGGCCCCGAGCCGCAGCGCCAGCTCGCCCGCCGCGGCCGAGTCGTCGACGCCGAAGCAGATGTGCATCTGCTGGGGATACGCGCGCTCGAAGTCGGGCCAGAGCGGCGGCCGGTAGCCCGGCACCTCCTCGAATGCCAGCCGTGGAAAGCTGTCCTCGTCCTTGGCGATCACCATCCAGTCGTCGCGAATGACCCGCATGCCGAGCAACCGCGTGTAGAAGTCGGCAAGCTCGCGGGCGTCGGCGCAGTCGAGCACGATGTTCCTGACGTAGGCGTCCATGGCGCCACCCTGCCACGCGGCCCTGAAAACCCCGTGAGACGCCGTGCCGCGCCCGGCTCAGCGGCTCACGCGGCAGCAGCGCCGGTGGACGTACTGCCCCCGGCGGCGATCTCGCCCAGGGCGGCGCGGATCGTGTGGAGCATCCGCTGGGGCCGCTCGAAGACGTCGCTCGCGGCGAACCGCAGCATCCGCCGGACGTCGGGACAGCGCCCCAGGTCGTTGAAGCGCTCGACGTCGGCCAGATGAGCGGACCGGCTGCCGTGGAAGCCGTACCCCTCGATCTCCACGACGAGCCCCGCCACCGGGAAGAAGAAGTCCACCCGTATCCGCCGGCCGTTGGGCGCGGTGAAGGGCACCTGGCTGAGCGGCCGCAACCCGGCGTCGTACATCCGCAGCCGCGCCACCGTCTCCGCGGGCGACCCGGACCGAGGGTCGACGAGCGCCAGCCGCCGCCGCGCCGCGACCACACCCCGCCGCTGCCCGGCCCCGGCAACGGCTTCGGACACCGCATGCAGATCGGTCACCTGCTCCCGCCACCGCCGCGGCAGCTCACCACCGGGACCCCACGGCCGCCGCGTCAACGCCGACTCCACGGCAACCAGCGCCGCGTCCCGCTCCGCCGTACGCAGCAGGTCGACCAGAGTCCGCACGGCGCTGGTCACCCGCAACCCGGCGACGGTGACGATCTCCTCGCCACTCACCGCGGTCCGGTGCACCACACACCCCCCGGGCATCCGGCCCCGCCCCCGCACGTGGGTGAACTCGGGCCGGACGTCCAGCACTTCGATGCCGTGCAGATGGGCCGCCGCGCTGTGACTCACGACCAACCCCGGCCGCCCGGCCTGCGCCACCCGCAACCGCATCCGCAGATCATCGACCCGCCCGGGCTCCACCCACACCCCGCCCCGAACCTTCCGCCACCCGTCGCTCCGCAACCTCCGCACCAACACCCCGGCCGACCACCCGGCCGCCCGGGCCTCGGCACACACCAACACGCCACCGTTCACCGCCGCCAACTCACCCAGCGGCCTCGCTTCCCCCGTCATGCCCCCATCCTCTCGCGGATCTCCACCCTCCGCTTCCCCCTGTGGATAACTCCGCTGCAGAGGTCTCCACGCAGGTCAGAGGCCCTCGGCGAACTCGCCGGCTCGAACGCTTGCAACGAAGGCCCGCCACCCCGCGGCAGAGAAAGCGAGGGTAGGCCCGCCCGGGTCCTTGCTGTCCCGCACGGGAACGACACCGGACGACGCGACGGTCGGCGCCCACTCGATGCAGCCGCCGCCCTCGCCGTTGCTGTAGCTGGACTTGACCCACTGGGGAGTGGTGATCATCAGGGAAGCGCCTCCCTTACAGAGCGGATGAGATCCGCGGAGTCGGTCGGGGACAGGGCGTACGCCCGAAGCAGATCGTAGGCGCGTCGGCGGTCATCGAACACCTCTGGATCTTCGAGCAGGTTGCCTGTCCCAATACCCTCCTCATACGCGACGCCCCTGCCGCCGTCGAGAGTGAACAGAGCCAATGCGCCACCCAGCAGCGTGTGCTCTCCGTGGGCGAAGGGCAGCACCTGCACCACCGTGGCGTCGGTATGCGACAACTCGACCAGCCGCTCCAGTTGTCGGCCCATCACGACAGACCCGCCCACTGGTCGACGCAGCACTGCCTCATCCAGGATGGCCGAGAACTCCGGAGGCGGGTCAGCGCGCAGCAGTGCCTGCCGCGCCATGCGGGCGGACACCAATTGCTCGACCTCGTCGTTTGAAGCCCGCGGCTTGCGCGCCTCGAAGATGGCGCGGGCGTACTCCTCCGTCTGGATCAACCCGGGCACGATCAGCCCCGCGAACTCCGCAATGATGCGCGCCCGCGCCTCCAACTCCATCCGTCGGCGGAACTGGTCCGGGTGCACCTCGTGTCTGGCGAGCGCGTAAAGCCGCTGGAAGGTTCCATCCGTCCCTAAGGCAGCATCTAGTGCCCCAGCCAGGTCAGGCGGTGGCATGTACGCGGCTACCTCGATCCGTGCTAAGTGGCTGCGGCTGTACTTCACCACTTCGGCGAGCCCTTCGAGGCTCATGCCTGCCTGTTCACGACAGCGGCGCATTTCGAAGCCGAAGAGGTGGCGTGCCGATCGGTCAGGGGTCAGTTCGCGTGGTCGTTGTGCCATGGGAGGTCCTCGTCTCTCAACGGTGGTCTTGGGACACCCATCCCCTTCCCACCCTACGCACGTTGAGTGACTGTGTAGACACCGAGAGGAACAATCGAAGGATCGTGACCGGAGATGCACAAGACCGACCGCCCCGATCAGACTGTGTGGGGCAAGTGCGTGGTGCGCAAGCGCTGGGAACTGGACTTCCCCGCCTGCCCCGAGGAGGTCGCCGGGCTACGCCGCGTCCTCCAACGCCACTTGCGGCTCTGGGGCTTGCCGCACGTGGTTCACGCTGCCCAGCTCTGCGCGACCGAACTCGTCACCAACGTCGTCTCGCACGTAGGCGCCGGTGTCCCGGTCACGCTCACGACCTCGATGCGCGACACCCGCCTCCGCCTCGAACTCCACGACCCCGGTACGAACTCGGTCCCGATCCCGGCCAAGCCCGCCCCCGACGACGAAACCGGCCGTGGCCTACTCCTTGTCGCTGCCACAGCCGCCGACTGGGGCGTGGATCTTCGTGACGACGGCAAAACCACCTGGGTGGAACTGGCAACGGGCCTCGACTCACCAACCGCCCACGCCGGCGGCGACCGCGTCACCGCCGCCGAAGCCCTCCTCATCCTCTACCGCCAGCAACACCACCGCACCTGCTACGCCGACTCTCCGCTGAGTGCGGCGCTCCTCGAAGACGCCGCAACCCACCTGATCGCCGATGTCCTCTGCTGGCTGGCAGCCCATGGCTACGACCACGACGAAGTGTTGTGCCGCGCTGAAGAACGGGTGCTCAAGCATGCCTAACTATTGAGTAGCCGCGTCAGCCATGTACTGGAGGTCCGTGACCCACGACTCGAACAGGGAGATGCCCCCAGCGACAGGCGAGTTCAGAAGCTGCACTACGTTCGTAGCGCCGTGAGACTTCATGAGGGGAGCGACTCGACAGGCAGCGTTGCGGCCTCGGTGCGCGATGTAGTTTCGTACCGACTGAATTTCGGCGGGCGGTGAGCTGGCACCTTTAGCGCCTATCGAAGCAGATATTGTGCTCCGTAGGTTGGCCCCCACCGCTGCGCTTATATTTGCCCTGTTCGGAACATCGAGTATGCGAGCAGCGTCTATCGTCGCCGCCGGGACGAACCAATTCGGTTCCCCGTGAGACCTGGAGCATATCGCTTTTTCGTTCGACTTTAAGTGGCGCAATGCATCGGATTGGTTGCGCCCAATATTCGGTCGGTGGATTGCGCCCGATCGCGTACGGAATTTGTGATAGCTGCTACGAAGGACCAGCGCACGGTTGAAACGATTCCATGCGTCGTGCAGGGCGATGACTGCACCTTCCCGCGCAACCCTATGAGAGTCGGATCCGATGTTGTTTCTATTTTCCATGTGCAGCGACGAAAAGCAGTTTGATATTTCTCTGCACTCAACCACGAAATCTCGGTATGGCTCATGCAGACTCAACACTATGACTCCAGCGAAGATTCGAGCGCCATGCAGAAGACCCGAAAGCGGTCCTTCCTGCTGGCGATCCGCTGCGTGGAAGACTTCGAATGTCCGTAGAAGCTCGTCAACTCCCGCGGGGGCTCCTCGCTACGCAGCACTTCGTTGAGGTAGGTCAAGTTGGAGACAAAGAGCGGCAGGCGTTCCAGGGTGTTCTCTGTGCGAGCTGGCATGTCTGCGTCCCCTACGTCCCCGGGCTCTAGTCCGAATCTTGAATGGGCTAGTGCTGCGAAGATCATAAGTGCTTGAGGGCGCTTGACAATGGGCTCCCCTTTAACGGCAGGAAACACTTGGCCCTGCATGAGGTCGAGAACCCAATTTGTCTGATGCTCGATCTCTTCCTTCTCTATAAATTCCTTACGCTTGCGGTCGTACATTCGATCGATCTTGGGCTCACCACCGTCGCTGACGCCGTTGAGGAGGATCCAATACATCTCCGCCACCAGCGAGTGGCCGAGCATGCGCACTTGGTCGCGCTTGGTCAGGACTCCTAGGTCCCAAAGGTCTGTCCATTTTCTGGATAGCTCTTGCACCGACCAACTGAACTCATTGTCGTACGTTGCGTTGCGTAGCTCGGCAGCATTGACTGGCACCGTGTAGCTATTGATTCGAGCGAAAACCTCAAGGACGTCCGTGTCGGTCGCGTTGATGAGTTGCTCTGCCGTGATCTTATAGGCGAGAAATCTGTCCTGCATCTCATGGGAGAGGCTGCTGTAGTTGAGCCCTCGAAATTCCTTTGACCTGGCGCCCAGTTTGAACTTGTCGGCGGCGAAATCGATTATCGTTCGGAGGCGCTGTTGGCCGTCAACGACCTCACGGAAGATTCGGTGTGAGCTACGCTCGATATGTGTGCGCATCAAGACTTTGGGGATGGGATACCCCTGCAGAATGGTGTCGATGAGATAGCTCTTGGCGGGATCGGTCCAGACCGGGCCCCGCTGGAAGCTGGGATTGAGCTCAAGTTCCTTTTGCGCATGCCATTTGATGAAATCGGCGATCGGGTAGTGTTCGGGGCTTGACTGATCCATCCTATGCTCCGGTACTCGTTGTCTGTTCGGGCACCCACCGCGCTCGATGGTGTCGGACGTACTCGATGCCGATCCGGTGGCCCTCGGTTTGCCGTAGATTGCTGATAATGCTTCCGGTCAAGCTGTTGACGACTTGGAAGGAATCTGTCAGATGCAGGGCTCCGCGTTCGAACTTAACGCGACAGTTTGGGCAAAGGCATAGCATGTTCTCTGGCTTGTCCGGGCCGCGATGGGGTTCACCGACCTCATGGATGTGCACGGCTTCGCTGTACGGTGTGCCGTCTGGGGAAACCGTCAGTCGTGTTCGGCATACCTGACATGTATGGTCATTCTGCTTCTTTACCATGTCGGCAGTTTGCGAGTCGTGGACGATTCTCCGCTGCTCTAGAAGTTTGCGGACACGCCTGGTGATTTCGAGGTAGCCAGGTGCCTCTTGGGGGCCTGCCGAACTCCTTTCTGCGGCTGCCCTTATCTCCTTGAGCTGGAATTGGTAGATCCGAAACCCGTCGACCCCAGTTGTCGACCACGCGTCAATGACGTGCCACAACCCTCGGTAGAGGTACCCGCCAGTTGCTTTTCCGTGCCTGATGTCTAGTCCTTGGATGACGCGGATTGGATAGTCCATCACGTAGGACAGGAACAAGCCGGCGTTCCCTGGGGTGGCCATCGACTGATCCGCGACTTGGCGTCTTGTGGCTTCATCGCGCCCTCCCTTGCCGGTGTAGATGATCTCCTCGTCAGTCAATCGATCATCGGTGTATCCGCCCGAGAGGACGATGGAATCCACGCCATGAGTCGCACCGCCCGAGATCCCCTGTCCGAGCCCACGATGTACCCCCGCCTCATAGAGTTCGCGATGGCCTTTGAACCAGTCGCCAACTTCAACTCCTGACGGGGCACCGAAGTATGGACCCTTTGACTCCCTGGACATGAGCAAAGACTATCTGCTGAGCAGCAATTGGTGCAGGGAGAGGCGCTGATCGTGGCCGAGTCTTGTTCGAGGAGCAGAGGTCAAGATTAGGAGTGCGCCGGAGGACTGCGAGTGTTCCCGTGACGGGGAGGGCTGGCCAGATGCCGAAGCCATCTGGCCAGTGGTGGTGTGTAGAGCCGTACGCCTGGGTGGGTGGGGTCTTCGGGTCGTTGTGGATACGGGCCAAGTGTCTGGGCGGAACTTGGTGAACGTGATCTTGCCTGCGTGGGAGATGTGACGTGGGGCTTTCTGTCGGATCCGTGCCAGCGGGCTACCAGGTGGCGGCGGATGCCGAGGTGGGCGATCTGGCCTTCCGTGGTGGCGCCTGTGTGTGCCGTGCCGAAGAAGGGGTGAGGACGCCTGTGCCGAGGGGCGAGGGCCTGTGCAAGGGTCGGGCCGCGAGCCCTGTCGGATGCGGGGTGGTCAGCCGCGTGTGGGGGGTGGGGGGACTGGTTTGCCGCCGTGTGGGGGGTGGCCGGGGACGCGAGTGGCTCCCGGCATGGGCCAGTGGGGTGGGTGGGGTGGGGTTGTGGTGTAGGCGGCTCTGGTGAGGGCTGGTTGGGCTACGGCCTTGGTTGACCACATGCGTGCCAGTAGGGCTTGTTCGCGTTCTGCGTAGTCCTTTGGCGGATGACCTCGGGTTGCCTGGGCGCGGAGCAGGGCCAGGGTCGTCGCCGATCGCGTGTAGTCCGCGACCGCCCTGCGGGCCTCCTCGCCGTGGGCCTGGCGGGCGAACGTGCGGGCCAGTTTGCGGGTGCGGAAGGAGGAGAGGGCCACCGGTTCTGCCGGGACCAGCCAGCCGGCGTGGGTGTAGGCGGGGAGTTGGGCCCGTATCGTGCGGAGCTTGCCGCCGCGGGACCAGACCGACAGCCAGACCACCAGGCCGAAGACCGGCGCCATGACGAAGGCGTACGCGCCGAGGAAGGCGAAGCCGTTCATCACCGCCGAGCCGTTCCACAGGGAGTGCAGCGCGATGGCCAGCAGCAGGCCGGCTGTCGGCAGGAGGACGCGGCGTACGCGCTGGCTCGCGAGCGTCATCGCCGCCAGGCCGAAGCCGATGCCGCCCATCGCCGTGAACAGCGGGTGCGCGAACGGGGAGAAGACGACGCGGGCGATGAACGTCACGGTCACCGTGGCCAGCGGGCCGGAGTCGCCGAAGGTCTGGTTCTCCTCGTACGCCCGGCCCAGGTACAGGATGTTCTCGGTGAAGGCGAAGCCCGTGCCGATGATCCCCGCCAGCACCAGGCCGTCGACCAGGCCGGCGAAGTAGTGCCTGCGGAAGAGGAACAGCAGCAGGATCGCCGCCGCCTTCGCCGTCTCCTCCACCACCGGGGCCACGACCGCCATCCCCCACAGGTCCGCCTCGCGCGACGACGCCGTGGGCAGGCCGGTGGCTATCCAGCGGGCCGCGAAGGTGTTCGCCAGCATCGCGACGAGCGTCGCCGCGAAGGCGCCCCAGGCGAACGCGAAGATGCGGTAGCGCCACGGGCCGGGTGCCACCCGGTCCAGCCACAGGAAGCCCGCGATCAGCAGCGGCACCGGCAGCAGCGCCAGCCCGCTGCCCACGAGCATGCCGTGCGTGCCCGTCTCCAGCCACACCAGCGCCAGGATCGCCAGCCCCGCCAGCGTCAGCACGGTCGCCACCGCGCCTATGCGTACGCCCCTTCTGCGCCAGAACCTCCGGGGGGTGGGAGGGACGGGCGCTGCCGGCTTCGGGCGCGCGTCCTCGTACACCGGGCGCGGGCCGAATTCCTCGGGCTCCCGCGGCCGGGACATGAGCTGAGCGCCTTCGTCCTGCACCCCTCGACCCTAGCCAGTCACCGCCGTCGCGCGCGACGGGCTATTTATCTCCGATGCGGCGGAAGAGCAGATCGTTCACGATGTGCCCCTTTCCGAGCCCTTGTCCCTCGAAGCGCGTGCGCGGGCGGAAGTCCGGACGCGGCGCGTAGCCGCCGCCGGGGTGGGCGTTCTCGAAGTGCGGCGACTCCTCCAGCGTCTCCAGCATCCACTCCGCGTACGGCTCCCAGTCCGTCGCGCAGTGCAGTACCGCACCCGGCGCCATCCGGGAGGCCGCCAGCGCCAGGAACTCCGGCTGGATGAGCCGGCGCTTGTGGTGCCGCTTCTTGGGCCACGGGTCCGGGAAGTAGATCCGCATGCCCGCGAGCGCGGCCGGGGGCAGCATCTCGCGGAGGAGGATGACGGCGTCGCCGTTGCCGATGCGTACGTTCGTCAGCCCGCGCTGCTCCATGAGCCGCAGCAGGTTGCCCTGGCCGGGGGTGTGGACGTCGACGGCGAGGACGCCGGTGGCGGGGTCGGCGGCGGCCATCTCGGCGGTCGCCTCGCCCATGCCGAAGCCGATTTCGAGGACCACCGGGAGGCCGTCGAAGAGGTCGTCGAGATCGAGGACGTACGTCCCGTCGATGTCGAAGCCCCACTTCGGCCAGAGCCGCCTGAGGGCCTCGCCCTGCGCGAGCGTCACGCGACTGCGGCGCGGGACGAAGGAGCGGATGCGGCGCTCGTTGTGCGGCCCGGCGGGCGCGGGGGCGGGGCCGTCGGGGAACCTGGGCTGGGGACGATCGCGCTGATCGGGATGGTGGTCGGACACAGTGACTCCATTTTACGGAGGCCGCCGCGCCGGCGGAGGGGGGCCTCCCGCCGGTCACAGGAGGGCGAGTGTCCTGCGGGCGATCTCCCTGCCGATCGGCAGGGACGCCGTCGCCGCGGGGGACGGCGCGTTCAGTACGTGGATGGTCCGCGGGCCGGCCGCGAAGCGGAAGTCGTCCACCAGCGTCCCGTCCGGCAGCACCGCCTGCGCCCGCACCCCCGCCTGCGCCGGGCGCAGGTCCTGCTCGTCGACCGCGGGCAGCAGCCGCCGTACCGCCTCGGTGAAGGCCCTGCGGGAGAGGGAGCGGCGGAGTTCGCCGGCGCCGTAGCGCCAGTGGCGGCGGGCTATGCGCCAGCTTCCGGGGTACGCGAACGTGGCCGCGGCGTCGCGCGGGCTGAGGCTCGTGCGGCTGTAGCCCTCCCGGGCCAGCGCGGGGACGGCGTTGGGGCCGAGGTGGACGGCGCCGTCGATGCCGCGGGTGAGGTGGACGCCGAGGAAGGGGAACGCGGGGTCGGGGACGGGGTAGACGAGGCCGCTGACGAGGTCGGCGGCGTGCGGGGCCAGCTCGTAGTACTCGCCGCGGAACGGGACGATGCGCAGCCCGGGGGGGTCGCCGGCGAGGCGGGCGATCTGGTCGGAGTACAGGCCGGCGCAGTTGACGAGGGCGCGGGCGCGAACGACGTCGCCGGCGGCGGTACGGACGGCGACACCCGGGCGCGCGGGGGAGATGCCGCGCGCGGCGGAGAGGGTGCCGGGGGGTGTGCCGTTGGCGCTACGGGCCGGGCCCGGCCGCCGGGCGATCACCCGTACCTCCGCGCCGTACCGCACCTCCGCGCCCGCGTCCCGCGCCAGCTCCGCCAGAGTCCGCGCCACCGCCCGGAAGTCGCACACCCCCGTCGTCGCCACGTGCAGCGCCGCCAGCCCGCGCACGTGCGGCTCGTACTCCGTGATCTGCGCCGGCCCCAGCTCGCGCACCGGGATGCCGTTCTCGCGCCCGCGCTGCGCGAGGGCGTGCAGGCGCGGCAGCTCGTCCCGGTCCGTGGCGACGACGATCTTCCCGGTGACCGCGTGCGGCAGGCCGTGCTCGGCGCAGAACTCGACGATCTCGGCGGCGCCCCGCACCGCGTAGCGCGCCTTGAGCGAGTCCGGCCGGTAGTACAGCCCGCTGTGGATCACGCCGCTGTTGCGCCCGGTCTGGTGCTGGGCCGGGCCGGGCTCCTTCTCCAGGACGAGGACGCGGATGCCGGGGGCGGCACGGGTGAGCGCGTATGCCGTGGAGAGGCCGACGATGCCGGCTCCGATCACGAGTACGTCGCAGTCGTCGGCCATGGCACCTCCGGCAGGGTCGGGCCCATCATCCCCCGGCCGGGCGGGTCGCCGCCAAACCCTTTGCGGCCAAACCCGGAGCCAAACCAGGACCCACACCCGGACCCGGGGCCGCGGGACCCGAGAGCGCCGCCCCTACAGCGGCAGCCGCGGCGGCACCCCGCCCGCCACCGCGCGCTGCCTCGGCGCCGCGTCGCCCGTCCAGCACGACCCGCGCCGCATCAGCAGCCGCTGCAGCCACAGCTCCGTCGACACCAGCTCCGCCAGCCCGCCCAGCGGCAGCGGCTCGCCGTCCGCCGCCGCGCGCAGCGCCTTGCGCACTACCCGGCCCTCCACCAGCCCCGCGTCCGCCAGCAGCGGCCGGTGGAAGAGGTCGGCCAGCGTCGTCGAGGCGCGGCGCAGGCCGATGCGCTCCGCCGACGCCGCGGCGGCCGCGGGGCCTGTGGTCGCGCCCCAGCCCGGCGGCAGGCCGCGGATGCCCGCGCCGTCGAGCACGGCGCCGAGCACCGCCGCCCGCGCGCCCGGCTGGACGCGCAGCGCCTCGGGCAGGGCGCGGCAGGCCCGTACGACCTGGTTGTCGAGGAAAGGCGCGTGCAACCGCTGGAACCGGACCTCCGCGGCCTGCTCGAAGACGCGGTAGTCGGCGCCCAGTTGCGCCAGCGCGGCGGCGGCGCGGCGCTCGCCGGGGCGGCCGGTGCCGTCGCCGTTGGCCGTGCCCGCGGAGCCACGGAGGCGTACGGACACCTCGGCCAGCGCCTCGCCCGTCAGCCACCGCGCCGCCGGCCCCGGCCGGCACCAGCTCAGCGCGGCGAGCGACGCGTCCAGCGCGCCCCCGCTGCGACCCGGCCCCGCGCCCGGCACGCCCGCCGGGTCGTCGAGGAGCGCCTCGGCGCCGTCGGAGATGCCCTCCCAGTACGTCGTACGGGCCAGCCGGCGGGCCGCGCGGTAGACGGTCAGCGGCGCCCACACCGACCCCTCCGCGCGCGCCAGCGCCGTGACCGGCCGGAAGAGGGAGCGCCGCCGGCGGTCCAGCAGCAGGTCCGCGAGCCGGGCTGGGTGCGCGTCGAGGACCTCGCGGGCGCCGACGCCCACGAGGTGGTCGGCGCTGCCCGCGGTCAGCCGGCGCCGGTGCCGGGCGGCGGCGATCAGCGAGGGCCCCGGCTCGTCCGTCAGCGTCATGCTCTCCAGGTCCGCGTACGGCAGCGCGGCCTCGCCCGCGGCGACCACCACGTGGTGCAGCCGGGGGTTGGCGGCGATGGCGCGAGCCCGCTCCAGCTCTGCTTCGTCGGCCCGGGCGGTCAGGTCGTTGAACGTCACGGCTATCAGCCGCTCGCCCTGCCCGGGTCCCAGCCCCGCGGGCGTGCCCGGCGCGCCCGGCAGCCCGGCGGCCAGCAGCGCGAGGGTGCCGGAGGCGATGCCGCCGGACAGGTCGGCGCCGATGCCGGGGGCGGGGCCGCGGGCGGCGCGCCGGTCGGCCGGGCCCATGCCGGGTACGGGGCCGGGGTCGAGGCCGCCGTAGCCGGGTTCCGGCGCGTGGCGCGGGGCGGCCAGCCGGGCGCGTACGGCCTCGACCAGCGCGTCGCGTACGCCCTCGACCGCCGGTTCGGTGTCCAGCGACGGCGCGGCGACGGCGAGGGAGGCGCGCGGCTCGTAGCCGGTGATCTCCTTCGCGCCCTCGCGGAGGATGAGCGCGTGGCCGGGAGGCACGCGGTGCACGCCGGCGTAGGGCGTGCCGTCGCCGAGGGCCTCGGGCACGTCGGGGCAGGCGAGTTGGGCGGCGAGGTGGGAGACGTCCAGCTCGGCCTCGATCAGGTCGGCGAGCGGCAGCGCGGCGGTCGCGTAGGCGGTGCCGCCGTCCCAGGCGGCGTGGAAGACGGGGCGCGCGCCGGCGAGGTCGCCGAGGACGGTGGTGCGGCGGCCGACCTGGGCGACGGCGGTGTAGCCGCCGGACCAGGCGGTCAGGTGCCGTACGGCGCCGCCGCGGGCGGAGAGCAGGCCCACGCGCAACTGGTCGTCGCTCGCGCCGCAGGTGCCGAAGACCGCCAGCCGGATCAGCGGCGCGACGTCGACGACCCGGATCTCGTCCGGCCGCCAGTCGCCGACCGCCCACAGCGGATCCGGGCCGCCCCAGACGAGTTGGGCGCCGACGGGGTGGAGGTCGTAGTCGTCGGCGGACTGTGCGCCGTCGAGGAACGAGGGCGCGGCGGCGGAACTGCTCCACCCCACCAACCACCGCATGCGCGCCTCCTCGTGGGCAACTGGGGACGTATCGGCATATGCCAAGCGAGTTGGGCGAGCCGGGCGATCGGCATCAACTCCGCCACGCACAGGGCGTACTGCCGTTTCGTCAGGACCAATGCTGCCACGAGAGGGGCGCATGTGAGTGGATGCGGTCGTGCGGGAGTCTGTCCGTTACGGCCGGAAGCGCCCCGCGGGGCGCCGCGCCGGCGATTCCACGGCCCGGCCGGAGAGGAGGCCGGCGTGCCCTGCGGGAATCAGGCTACGGCTGTCCGGAAGGCGGTGCGCGTACGCGGACGGTGCCCGGACTCCGGAACACCCGTCCCGTACGCCCGTTCTACACCCGTCGCGAGGGGCGTGATTCAGCCATTCTGTACACGGCGCAATCCCGGCCGACCAAGCCCGCCGCACGGGCTTGTGCGGTCCGGGAAGCGTCCCGCGCTCCCCGGACCGTGAGCCGCCGCCCGCGGGGATGTATGACGGCGGAGTTCCCCAGGCCCGCCGGTTTCCCAGGCACGGCGAGCCGACCCACGGGCAACCAGCCAAGCGTGCGGGGCCGTTTGCGGGCAGAGCGCACGTACGGCGCACCGCCACACGACCCCGGAGCACGCGCGCTGCAATCCCGCCATCCGGAAACATTCCTCTTAACGGTCGGGATCCGGCGAACTACGCTGGGTGCATATGCGACCCGGCCGGATCCCCACCTGCCGGACGGGAGCCGTCGGTGGTCGAGGGGTGTGCATGTCCAGGACGCCACGCGGACCGAACGAGAAGCTGGGCCACATGCTCGCGCTCGCCGGGATCAGCAACGCCGGACTCGCCCGCCGGGTCAACGACCTCGGCGCGCAGCGCGGCATGACGCTTCGGTACGACAAGACGTCCGTCGCCCGCTGGGTGACGAAGGGGATGGTGCCGCAGGGCGCCGCGCCCCACCTGATCGCCACCGCCATCGCGGGCAAGCTCGGCCGCCCCGTGCCGCTGCACGAGATAGGGCTCGCCGACACCGACCCCGCGCCCGAAGTCGGCCTCGCCTTCCCGCGCGACGTCGGCGAGGCGGTGCGCTCGGCCACCGAGCTGTACCGGCTCGACCTCGCCGGGCGGCGCGCCGGCAGCGGCGGCATCTGGCAGAGCCTCGCCGGCTCCTTCGCCGTCAGCGCGTACGCGACGCCCGCCTCCCGCTGGCTGATCACGCCGGCCGACGGCTCGGTCGCCCGCGGCCTCGACGGCGTCGACCCGCAGCACGCGCGCGCCGCCGACGGCACCGGGCCGCGGCGCGTGGGGCACAGCGACGTCGCCAAGCTGCGGGACGCGGCGGACGAGGCGCGGCGCTGGGACTCCAAGTACGGGGGCGGCGACTGGCGGGCGTCGATGGTGCCCGAGTGCCTGCGCGTGGACGCGACGCCGCTGCTGCTCGGCGCGTACACGGACGAGGTCGGGCGCTCGCTCTTCGGCGCGACGGCGGAACTGACGCGGCTCGCCGGGTGGATGGCCTTCGACACGGGTCAGCAGGAGGCCGCCCAGCGGTACTACATCCAGGCGCTGCGGCTCGCGCGGGCGGCGGCGGACGTGCCGCTCGGGGGGTACGTCCTGGCGTCGATGTCGCTGCAGGCGACGTACCGCGGCTTCGCCGACGAGGGCGTGGACCTCGCCCAGGCGGCGATCGAGCGCAACAGGGGGTTGGCGACGGCGCGTGCGATGAGCTTCTTCCACCTCGTCGAGGCGCGGGCGCACGCCCGCGCACAGGACGAGGCGTCCTGCGGCACGGCCCTGGCGGCGGCGGAGAGCTGGCTGGAGCGGGCCCGCGAGGGCGACCCGGACCCGGCCTGGCTCGACTTCTACGCCTACGACCGGCTGGCCGCGGACGCCGCCGAGTGCTACCGCGACCTGCGGGTGCCGTTGCAGGTGCGGCGGTTCACGGAACAGGCGCTGGCGCGGCCGACGGAGGAGTTCGTCCGCTCGCACGGGCTGCGGCTGATCGTGGCGGCGGTCGCGGAGCTGGAGTCCGGCAACCTGGACGCGGCGTGCGCGCAGGGGACACGGGCGGTGGAGGTCGCGGGCCGGATCTCCTCGGCGCGGACGACGGAGTACGTGAAGGACCTGCTGGCACGGCTGGAGCCCTACGGCGACGAGCCGATGGTCGCGGAACTCCGGGAGCGCGCCCGCCCGTTGCTGGTCGCGCCGGCGTAGCCGCGGCGCCCGGGCCGACGGGGGCGACGCGGGCGCCGGACGGTGCGCTCAGCGGCAGTCGATCACCGAGTCCGCCCAGTTCGCCAGCAGCGCGGTGTGGATCGGGTGGTGCGGTTCCGCTTCCAGGCGGACCGTCTCGGTGCCGGTGGGCAGGCCCACGTCGACGACGGCCGCCCTTTCGCCCGCGCGGACCCACTCCGAGCGCCACAGCCGGGTGCCGTCGCCGTAGACGCTGAACCTGGCCGCGCCCAGGCGGTGCATCGAGTCGTCGATGCCGGCCGCCGCCCGGTAGCGCGTGCAGGCGCGGTTCAGCTCGATGACCATCGACGACTTCGCGAAGACCGTCACGCCGTGGGCGTACGTCCGGCCGCCGACGCCCAACTCCTCGCGCTGCCACCACCAGCCGCTGCGGCTCGCGACGATCTCCGGTTCCGTGCCGTCGCCGACGACGTCGGCGTCGAGGCCGGCGACGCGGTACGGCTCGGCGGGGCGCGGCGGCGAGGGCGCCGGGGGCGGCGTACGCGGCGGTGGGGTGGGGCTGGGCGTCGGCGTGGGGGGCGGTGTCGGCGCGGGCGTCGGCGTGGGTGTCGGAGTGGGGCTGGGGGAGGGGGTCTCCGGGGCCGGGCTGGGGGTCGGTGTCGGCGTGGGCTCCGCCGGCTCCGCGGCGGGTGGCGGGGGAGCGGGCTCCGGCTTCCGGTCGGGCGGGGGCGCCGGGGGCGCGGCCGGTGCCGAGGCGGCGGGCGGGTTGGCGACCGGTTCCTTCTCGCCGTCGCCTCCGGACAGCACGAGCGCCAGCGCCGCTGCCGCCGCCGCGACGACGATGCCCGCCGCCGCCGCGACCTTGACCGGCGCACCGGCCCCCTCGCCCGCCGCCGCACCGGCACCGCCGCCCGCCGCGCCCGCGCCCGAGCCTGCCCCGGTCCCGACGCCGCCCGCCGCCGCGGCCCCCGCGCCGGTGGCGCCCGCGGCCCCGGCACCCGCGCCGACGCCCGCGAACCCGGCGGCCTTCGCCGCCGCGGCCGACGCGAACCAGCCGACCACCGCCACCGGAAGCAGCGTGCTGAGCCGGGAGTTGACGTCCGCGACCTCCAGCGCCGCCGTGCGGCACCGCGCGCAGTCGTCCAGGTGCTTGCGCAACCCCCGTTCCGCGCGCATCCGCAGCCCGCCGCGGGCGTACGCGCCGAGCCGGTCCGCGTAGCGGGCGCAGTCGCCGCCGGCGGTGAGCGCCGTGGAGACGTGCGCCTGGAGGTACGCCTGCTTGAGCCCCTCGCGGGCGCGGTGCGCGAGCACGGCGGTGGCGTTGGCGGTGAGCCCGAGCAGCGGCGCGACCTGACTCGGCGACTCGTCCTCCACCGTCGTGTGCCACAGCACCGTCTGCCAGCGCTCGGGCAGGCTGCGGAACGCCTGCACCGCCATCGACTGCTCGGCCTCGTGCATGGCCCGCACGTCGGCGCCGAGGTCGAGGGTGTCGTGGTCGGAGGCCGGGCGGGCGGCCCGGGTCGCGAAGTCGGCGAAGTCGTCGACGAGTTGCTCGCGCTTGGCGGTCTTCGTCCAGGCGGCGGCGACCCGCCGGACGGTGGTCAGCAGATACGCGCGTACCGCGGTCTCCGGCCCGGCGCCGCCGCGGACCGCCTGCAGCGTGCGGGCGAACACCTCGGCGGTGAGGTCGTCGGCGGTGTGCGAGTCGCGGCAGCAGGTGCGGGCGTACCGGCGGACCGCCGGGGCGTGCCGCTGGTACAGCTCCTCGTACGCGCTGTCGTCGCCCGTACGCATCCGGGCGACCAGCTCGGTGTCGGCGGGCAGGGCGCCGGTGACCCCTTCGTCCCGCCGCTCGCGCTGCTTCGGAATGGCCGCCAGGGCGTCGTCGGCGCCGCCGGGCGAGCCGCCGTCGGCCCCGCCGTCCATGGCACGCCCGCGATCGTCCCGATCGTCAACTGCCATGCCGCAAGCTCCCGTAGAGGCTCGTCCCGCCCGTCATTCGGGTGAGCGTGCCACAACGGACCGTGTCCGCCGTCCGCGTTGCACGGCCAACCACCCGTTGGGGGGTTTTCCCGGCCGCGACGCACTGACGGTCATGCTTTCGGGGTACGCGTCCGCACCGCTTGACGAAGGGGCCGGTACGCCGGACAGGGGTGCCGAGTTCCGGAGAGAGTCACTCGGACGAGGGACCTCGTCAACGCGAGCAACCGCCGACGAGGCCACTCGTCAAGGGGAACCCCCGCCGGGGCGCCGTGAGGGCACACCGGGGCACACCCCCGGCGCACCCGTCAGGCGGCCGGCCGGCTCACCCCTCCGCGTGTGGCCGCAGCCCGTCCAGCAGGATGTTCAGCAGCCGCGCCGACGCGACCGCCTGCTGCTCCGGGTCCGGCAGGGCGGGCGCCGCGGTGGCTATCACCAGCAGGACGTCCGACACCGACACGTCCGCGCGCAGCGAGCCCGCGTCCCGGGCGCGCGCGACCAACTGCCCGACCACGTCGAGCAGCGCCGCCGCGTCCGTACCGCCGACGCTCGCGGCCTGCGCGCCGGCGTCCCCGCCCGCGCCCATGACCGCCGCGGCGGAACCGCTGACCTGCGGCGCCGTGCCGTCCGGCGACGGCCGCTGCTGCGGCACCCGCGGCTCGTCCTCCGGCGCCTGCGCCGTCACGCCCAGCACCTGCGGCGGCAGCAGCCGCCCGGCGCCGGAGTCGACGGAGGCGCGCAGGAAGCGGGCCAGCGCGGCCCACGGCTCGTCCTCCTGCTGCAGCGCCGCCCGCGCCTGCTCGGTCAGCCGCGCGGTCTCCGCCTCGGCGATGCGCTTGACCAGCACTTCCTTGCTCGGGAATCGGCGGTACACCGTGCCCACGCCGACCCTGGCGCGGCGGGCGACGTCCTCCATCGGGGCGCCGTAACCCAGCTCCCCGAAGACCTCGCGCGCGGCGCGCAGGACGTGCTCCAGATTGCGCTGCGCGTCGACCCGCAGCGCCGATCGGCCATTCGTCAGTTCGCCCGAAGTGTCCGATCCCGTCGTATTTGCTGACAGACGACTGCTCTGAACCTGCATCTCTGTTTCCCCCGGTTATGACAGTCTCCCCCCGGAGACTCCCCACCCTGCATACCGGAGTGCATCTGGTCGGGCCACTCCGGCTCGTACGAACATAGTTCAGCAGAAGTCAAGAGAGAAGGGGCTGTGGATAAGGATCGGCCGCGGGTCGGACACCTCGGGCGCCGGAAATCCTTCCCCCGCCTGTGGACAAAAGTCCGAACGCGGTGCGTCATGGGTGTTCCGAGGTCGCCGTCGGCGGCGTCGGAACGGGCCCGCACCGCCCCCGGCGGCGCGCGGCGAGGCCGGGCCCCAGGCGGGACCCCAGGCGGGAGGTTGCCCATGACGCATCCGACGCGCGTGCTCGTGGTCGGTGGCGGCAACGTCGGGACGGCCGTGGCGATGCGGCTGCAGAAGCACCTCGGCAAGCAGCTCAGAAGAGACGCGGTGCAGGTCACCGAGGTCGCCCCCGACCCGTACATGACCTACCAGCCCTTCCTCGCCGAGTCCGCCGCCGGCTCCGTCCAGCCGCGCCACGTCGTGGTGCCGCCGGTGCCCGGGCTCGCCGAGCACGGCATCGGCTTCACCTCGATCGAGGAGGCCATCGGCCTGCGCAACCACGTGCTCGCACAACCGGACATCGCCTCCTCCACCCGCGACGCCGCCGTCCGCGAGGCCGCGCTGACGTTCGTTTTCGTGGGGGGCGGCTACGCCCGCGTGGAAGCACTCGCCGAGCTCGAAGACATGGCGCGATATGCCACTCGCTATGACACCGGCGTACGCCCGGAGGACATGCGCCGGATCCTCGTCGAGGCCGGCGACCGCATCCTGCCCGAGGTCGGCGCGCGGCTCGGCGGGTACGCCGTACGGCGGCTGCGCGAACGCGGCGTCGACGTACGCCAGGCCCGCGTCCTCGCCGGCAACCCGGCCGCCGCCCTGCGCGGCGCCCCCCTGCGCGCCTACCGGCACCGCTACGCCGGCTCCGTCGCCTCCCCGGGCCTCCACAAGGGCATCGCCTCTGTGTACGGCCACCGGCTGAAGGGCTACCCTGCCTGGCTCATGCACCGTGCGTACCACCTGGGCAAGCTCCCCACCGTGGGCCGCAAGGCGCATGTGCTCGCCGAGTGGACCGGCGCCGGTCTGTTCAAGCGGGAGGTCGTCGCCCTCGGCTCGCTGGAACACCCCCGGGCGGAATTCGAACTCGCCACCCGGTCGGGTCGCGGCCCTGACGGCGACTGAGGCGGGGCATGTGACCATGGACAGGCACGAAACGGCACGGAGCGAGAAGAACGACCGACGAGTGGACCTGGGACTGGCACGCTTGAACTTCACGCGCTGGAGCCCCCGGCTCCCCGGATCCCCGCGCCGCACCGCCGCCGCGCGGGGCTTCCGCGGTGCGGTCCCCTCCGCCCGCGCCGGGCGGCAGGGCCGCCGCGCCGCGGCGGAACCGCCCCCCGGCATCGAGCCGGACGCCGACCCCGGCGGCACGGCGAGCGGCGGCGGCACCACGGACCCCGACCCCGGCACCGAACCCGGCACCGCGCGCGACGCCGAACCCGGCATCGAGCTGCCCGTCAGCGCCACCCTCGGCCGGCTGCCGGCACCCGTCGCGGTCGTCCACGGCCCCGATCACCGCATCGCGTACGTCAACGACGCCTACGCCGCCGTCTTCGGCGCCCGCGCCCCGGGCCGGCCGGCCCGCGACGCGCTGCCCGAGCTCACCGAGCTGGGGCTGCTGCCGCTGATGGACCAGGTGCTGCGCAGCGGTACCTCGCGCACCGTCAAGGCCCGCCGCGCCCCCGACGCCCGCTCGTACACGTTCACCTGCAGCCCCATCGACGTCGGCGAGAGCGGCGGCGTGCTCGTCTCCGCCGCCGACGTCACCGACCAGGTGGAGGCCGCGGAGCGGCTGCGCGCCGGCGAGCGCATGCAGCGCGAGGCCGCGGTGGCGCTGCAGCGCAGCCTGCTGCCGGAGGAGCTGGAGCAGCCGGACGACCTGCGGGTCGCGGCCAAGTACCAGCCCGGCGGCACGGACGCCGCCGTCGGCGGCGACTGGTACGACGTCATCACCCTCGGCGCGGGCCGTACGGCGATGGTCATCGGCGACGTCATGGGCCGCGGCGTCCGCGCCGCCGCCGTCATGGGCCAGTTGCGCACCGCGGTGCGCGCGTACGCGCGCCTGGACCTGCCGCCGCACGAGGTGCTCCAGCTCCTCGACGGCCTCGCCGCGGAGATCGACCCCAACCAGATCGCCACGTGCGCGTACGCCGTCCACGACCCGCACGAGGGCCGGCTGGTGCACGCCTCCGCCGGCCACGTGCCGATCCTCATCCGCGACGCGGACGGCACGGTACGCCGCGTCGACGAGCCCACAGGGCCGCCGCTCGGCACCGGCGGCTGGGTGCACAGCTCCGCCGAACTGCCCTTCCCGCCCGGCTCGACCGCCGTCCTCTACACCGACGGCCTCATCGAACGCCGCGGGCAGGACATCGAGGAGGGCGTGAACGCACTCGTGAGCGCCTTCGCCGGCGCCGCCGGCGCACCAGGCGTCGTCTGCGACCGCCTCATCCGCTCCCTCGGCGTCACCGCGGAGCACGACGACGACGTGGCGGTGCTGGTGCTGGAGCACCCGCTGCGCGACAACGGCGAAGCCGAGCTGTTCCGCAGCGCGGCGCTGGACCTCCTCGGCGGCGTCGAGGCGGCCCCGCGCGCCCGCGCCTTCGCCGACGGCGTCCTGGCGAGCTGGCGCTTCCCGGCGGAGCTGCGCGAGCTGGGCGTGCTGGCGGCCAGTGAGCTGGTCGCCAACTCGCTGCAGCACGGCTCCCCGCCCATGCGGCTGCGCCTGCGGCGTACGGACCGGCGGCTGATCGTCGAGGTCACCGACGGCGACGACCGCCTGCCCCGCCGCCGCCGGGCGGAGCCGGGCGACGAGAACGGCCGCGGCATCTCCATCGTCGCCACGATCGCCTCAAGCTGGGGCTCACGCCGCACGCTGGGCGGCGGCAAGGCGGTGTGGTGCGAGTTCGCCCTGCCGGGCGAGCACGGCACCTGAGGGCCCGACGCGCCGGGGCCGTCCGCACGGGCACGCCCGCGCGGGCGGCCCAGAGGCGTGCCCGCGCGGGTGTCCGTGTCAGGCCGCCCGCACGGGTGCCGTCTCGGCCCCGGCCGCCGCCGGCTTGTGGGACGCCACCTGCACGCTGCCGGCGAGCCGCGGGCAGTCCTGCACGGGCGTCAGCCGCCGGCCCAGCCGCAGCCCCATCACGGTGATGCCGAGCGAGCACACGACGAGCATCGAGAGGTACGCCCCGTACGCCCCGGCCCCGGCGAGCAGCCCGCCGACCGCCGGACCGATCGCCAGCGCCAACTGCTTGACCAGCGCGAACACCGAGTTGTACTGCCCGATGTGCGCACTCGGCGCCAGATCGGCCACCAGCGGCGCCACGGTCGGCGACAGCATGGCCTCACCGAGCCCGAAGAGCGCGTACGTCGAGATAATCGCCGCCGTCGCCATCGCCTGCCCGCCGGCGACCCACCCCGAGGCCCCGGCCACCAGCCAGGCGAGCGTCCATATGAGCCCGACCGCGGCGATGACCCTGCTGCGCCGCCGCCGCTCCACGAGCCGCAGCACGGCGAACTGCGCCACGACGATCACCGCGGTGTTCGCGGCCAGCGCCACCCCGAGCGTGGACGGGGATATCCCCGACACCTCGACCGCGAACGCCGAGAGCCCCGACTCGAACTGCCCGTAGCAGGCGAAGAACATCACGAAGCCCAGCACACACAGCCACACCATCGCCCGGTCCGCGAGCAGCACCCGCCAGCGCCCCCGGGCCCCCTCGCCCGCCGGTACGGCACCCGCCGCCCGCACCCCGCGCGGCAGCCGCACCGTGGCGACCACGGCGCCGAGCACCAGGAACATCACCGACTCGATGGCGAAGAGCCGCACGAACGAACCCGGGTGCTCCTCGTCCACGAGCAGCCCGCCGAGGAGGCCGCCGACGCCGAGCCCGAGGTTGTTCAGGAAGAACTGCGTCGCGAACGCCCGCGACCGCGTCGCCGCCGTCGAACACCACACGATCATCGTCGCCAGCGCGGGCTGGATGACCGCCATCCCCGCGCCCATGAGCAGCGTCGACGCGAGCACCATCGGCGCCGTCGAGGCCAGCCCCAGCGACAGCGCCCCGGCCGCGGCGGCGACCGTGCCGGCGAGCGCCACGGGCAGCGGCCCGCGCCGGTCGATGAACCGCCCGGTGAAGGGCAGCACGAGCAGCGCGGCCATGGCGAACCCGGCGAGCGCGACGCCCGCCGTGGTCGAACCCAGATCGCGCACCCGCGCCACGTACAAGAACGTGTACGGCACCGTGAAGCCGCTGCCGAAGGCACTCAGCGCGTTCCCCACCTGGATGCGCCGCAGAGCGGCGGTGCCGGTCTCGCGTGTCACTCCTCACCACCCCCACACACGTGTGACCCGGCGCCGGTGAGCTACCAGGTCAAAGACTTCGATGCTAAAGTTCAGACCTAAAGACTACACGACTGAGAAGCTCGACGCGAACGAGAGAGGTGGAATACTGCGCGCCATGTCCGACAGCGACGCCCCGGCCACCGATGCCGAACGGACGCCCACCCAGGAGCTGCGCTCGCTCGACGAGCAGATCGCCCTGTACCAGCGGGAGTTCCACGACCTCGACCCCCAGGTCGAGCAGATCGTCTCGGCCCTCAGCCGCCTGAACCGCCGCATGACCGTCGCGTACGGCCGCCACCTCTCCGACATCGGCATCAACAGCGCCGAGTGGGAGGTGCTCAAGGCCCTCGTCCTCGCCGGCGCCCCCTACCAGCTCGGCCCCGGCGAACTCGCCAAGCGCCTCGGCCTCACTCCCGCCGCGATGACCCACCGCATCGACCGCATGGTCGCCGAGGGGCTTGTCACACGGGAACGCGACGAGGCCAACCGCGTCCGCGTCATCGTCGGCATCACCGAACTCGGCCGGGACAAGTGGTTCGCGGCCATGCGCATGGGCACGGACTGGGAGGCGGACCTGCTCCAGGACCTCACCCCGACAGAGCGCACCCTGCTCGGCGAACTGCTGACCCGCCTCCTCCGCCGCGTCGAGGACGCCCAGCCCGACGCGAGCGGCCGACTGTCCGATCTGGACTAGCCCTTGATCTCGCTTGACACGGGACAGGCCGCTCCGTAAGGTTCGTCGGGTTGCCACGGGACCGATGAGGTTCTGGAGTGCGACGGTGGCCGTCCCTGAGGGGCGACTCGTGCCATCTACTCGTTGTGTGATCGTCTCCCTTTCGTCGGGGTGGAATCGGTGTGCCCGGTTCTTTTCGGCGGGCGGTTGGATTTTGCGCCGCCGGGACAATCCGCTACGGTTATGGAACACCGAAGGGAAACGCCCGGAGAAGCCCGGTGAGGGTTTTGATGGAAGTGTCCGTTCTTTGAGAACTCAACAGTGTGCCAAGTAGTCGATGCCAAGTGTTTGATGTAGTGACACAGCAGTAGCGAGGCAGACTCGTTCTGTGGTGCCGCAAAATCTGTTTGGTTTTGTA